>NZ_CP016076.1:6789045-7120854 GCF_001941625.1 Actinoalloteichus fjordicus | reverse complement strand
CGACGTGCTCCCCTCCCCTCACCGCACCGCCCGCCTGGCAGCGGGTGCCTGTGTCGATCGCCGCCCCTCGGCGATCGGCCCGCGGTCATGAACCGATCGTGCTGACGCCGTGATGTGCACAATCGAGCCGACAATCCACAGGGTTGTCCACAAGCTGTGCATGAAGGTACGGCGAAGCGAAGACCGATTCCCGCCCGGGGCCTGCAGATGCTTCGCGGGCTGCCAGCCGAGGCGTGTCGTCGAACGTGCGGGCTCCGGTGTCGGCTCTGCGGAGATGGGCACGCTAACAAGCGGCGGGCTCAGCCACAAGGCGCCCCGCGCGGTCGGGTGAGATTCAGGAGTCGATCGGCGTGGCGCGCCGATCAGATCAGGTGGCTCGTGGTTCTGGAGCGTACCGTATCCATCCCTTCCTTGATCAACACCGGTGCTCAGGGGCGGTCCGGTTTGAGTGGACCAGGCCGCACCACGTACTCTCATGCGGTCTATCCCCCGGTGTCACGTACTCTGGTCTTTCGCACCGCTCGCCCTGTGCCTCGTGCCAGGTCTGTGGTGCGGCCGACATGCGGTTCGTGACGGCGACGGTTGCTTCTCGTCGTCGGCGACGGCAGTGTGCTCGTCGCCAGCGGTGGCGGAGCAGCATCTGCCGCCGAGTACCTACTGGGGCGAAGACCGCAGACCCTAGCTGTAGTGAAACCGGGAGACTCGACCGTGAGCAAGCGCACCTTCCAGCCGAACAACCGTCGCCGGGCCAAGACCCACGGGTTCCGGCTGCGCATGCGCACCCGCGCTGGCCGCGCCATCCTCGCCCTGCGCAGGCGCAAGGGCCGCGACAAGCTGTCGGCCTGACCTACTCAGGCCGTGCTTCCGTCGGCGGCCAGGCTGACTCGAAGTCAGGACTTCTCCACGGTGGTCCGGCGGGGACGCCGGGCGGGACGACCTCGGGTCGTCGTGCACGTGCTGGCGGCGCTGCGTCCAGACGACGGCACGTCCACCACTGCGGAGGCAGCCATGGCCAGTGGTCAGCGGTTCACCCCCACCCGAGCAGGCAGTGCTCGGGTGGGTTTTGTCGTGAGCAAGGCGGTGGGTGACGCCGTGGTGCGCCACCGGGTCTCTCGTCGCCTGCGTCACGTCTTCCGGGCCCGGCTCGCCGCGCTGCCGCCGGGCACCGACGTCGTCGTCAGAGCCCTGCCGCCTGCCGCCGCATCGACCAGCGAGCAGCTCGCGGCCGACGTCGATCGCGCGCTGCGCAGACTCGGGATCGACCCGGCGGCCGATGCGCAGGCCGGATGTCGAACCGAGGACGATCACCAACAGGCAGGTGGGATGTGAGTGACGATCGGTCTGAGGCCGCCAGGCGTGCCGGACCGGTCAGTCGCGTCCTGTTGCTGCCGGTGCGTGCCTACCAGCGGTGGATCTCCCCGCTGCTCCCGGCCAGTTGTCGCTTCTATCCGACCTGTAGTGCCTACGCCGTCGAGGCGTTGACCGTCCACGGCGCCGCGCGGGGTATCTGGTTGACCCTGCGCAGGCTCGGCCGGTGCGGTCCCTGGCACCCGGGCGGGCTAGACCCCGTTCCTCCTCGTCGAGATTCTTCCGAGGAGACCATGGTGACCAACGACAATCGCGCCGAGGAGTAGCTTCGTGCTCAACTTCATCTACTACCCGGTGTCAGCCATCATGTGGTTCTGGCATCGGGTCTTCGGGTTCATCCTGAGCCCCGACAACGGGATCGCCTGGGCGCTGTCCGTGGTCTTCCTCGTCTTCACCCTTCGGCTCCTCCTGCTCAAGCCCGCCATCAGCCAGGTGCGCTCGATGCGGAAGATGCAGGAGTTCGCCCCGCAGATCCAGAAGCTGCGGGAGAAGTACTCCAACGATCGCCAGAAGATGGCGACCGAGATGCAGAAGCTCCAGTCCGAGCACGGGGTCAACCCGCTCGGCGGCTGTCTGCCGATGCTGGTCCAGATCCCGGTGTTCATCGGTCTGTTCCACGTGCTGCGCTGGTTCTCCGAGCACGACACGGTCTACGTGTTCGGTGAGGCCGAGGTCCAGTCGTTCCGGGCCGCTACTCTCTTCGGCGCCCCGCTGTCGGCCTCGATCTCCAACCCGGTGCTCGGTGCGAGCATCACGAGCATCGCGCTGGTCGCGATCCCGCTCGCGATCATCGCCAGCATCGCGACCCACTTCACTGCGCGGCACTCGGTGCAGCGACAGGCGATGAACCCGACCGCCACGTCGAACTCGCAGACCGCGATCATGAACAAGCTGATGCTGTGGATCTTCCCGCTCTTCGTGCTGTTCGGTGGTCCCTTCTTCCCCATCGCGATCCTGCTGTACTGGCTGAGCAACAACAGCTGGACGCTGGCCCAGCAGCACCTGGTCTATCAGCGCATCGATCGCGAGGAGTCGAAGAAGAAGGCGGAGGCCGACGCGAAGGCGGAGGCGACGCGGCAGGCGCTGGCACCCAAGCCGGGACAGAAGCCCAAGACCGCGCCCAAGAAGCGCCCGGCCGAAGCCCCGAAGACGCAGGCTCCGAAGTCTCAGTCCTCGAACGGGGTGGAGCCTGCCGCCTCCGACACGGGTAAGAAGAAGACGGACACCTCCTCGGCCACCAGTGCGTCAGACCAGTCCGGGACGGCAGAACCCAGCCGGAACGGGGTGACCGATCCGGTGCGTCAGCGCCCCGCGAACAAGAAGTCCAAGAAGCGTCGTTGAGGCGACTTCGTCGTGCGGTAGGCGCTGCCGCAGACACAACTCGTCTGCTGGACATACTCACGGAGAGGAGAGGCCGGTGTCGGACACCGCGCAGGTGACCGGCGTCGACCAGGAGGTCGACGCGGCCGAACAGAATGGCGACGCGGCTCCCCGCGCCGCAGAGAACAGCGAGGAGCTGCTCGTCCGCGAGGGCGACATCGCGGGCGATTACCTGGAGCGCCTGCTCGACCTGCTTGACTATGACGGGGACATCGACCTCGACGTCGAGGCGGGCCGTGCCGTGGTCAGCATCGAGGGCGGCGAGGATCTCGAACGTCTCGTCGGTACGAAGGGCGTCGTGCTGGAGGCGTTGCAGGAACTGACGCGGCTCTCCGTCCAGCAGTCCACCGGCGTTCGCAGCAGGCTGATGCTCGACGTCGCGGGTTGGCGCGCCGAGCGGCGTGCCGAGCTGGCCGAGTTGGGCCGCACCAGTGCCGAGCAGGTCCGTGACTCGGGCAAGGCGCTTCGTCTCCACCCGATGACGCCCTTCGAGCGCAAGGTGGTGCATGACGCGGTTGCGGCCGTGTCCGGCACCCGGAGCGAGAGCGAGGGCGAGGAGCCGCAGCGGCGCGTGGTGGTGCTGCCCGCCGACTGACCTCGAGCGGCGCGTTTCACGTGAAACATGCGAATGGCCTCGTCGAGAGACGAGGCCATTCGCATGTCCGGGGAGTGGTCGAAGCCGGTGGGAGCGAGGCAGGCGGCCCCGACCGGTGGCGGTCCGGCTCGCCCGAGTCTGGCCGGTGGGGTCGAATCGGTGGGGTCGGTCCGGGTGGGGTCGGTCCGGGTGGGGTCGGTCCGGTGGGGTCGGATCGGTTTCCGGCAGCCTCACGCCGCTGCCTGCGGAGCCCGGGGCCCGACTGCGGGGCCGAGCACCGACGGTCCACCCTCCTGCCTACCGGACTGAGGATGAGCACCACCGGGGTCTGGGGCCGACTGGACTCGACCGGGCCGGGGGTGCGCGACGGCCGCCTGCGAGGCGGGCTGCCGTGGGACGGCCGCGATCGACGTCGGACCGAACACGACGCTGCACGGCTGTCGCACGTCGACCGCGCGACCGCGTCGGTCCCCTTGGCACTCTGCGAACGTCGCGCCGGGCCGCCGCTGCCGTCACAGCTTCCGAAGTCGCACCCGATGGATCGAGTGGTCCGCTCCCTTCTGGAGGACCAGCGTGGCTCGGGCGCGGGTGGGTGCGATGTTCTCGACGAGGTTCGGCTCGTTGATCTCGGTCCAGAGTTCAGTGGCGATGGTTCTTGCCTCCGCGTCGTCCAGGCTGGCGTACCGATGGAAGTGCGAGTCCCGCCGGGCGAACGCCGTGCGGCGCAGGGTCAGGAAGCGGTCGACGTACCAGCTTCGGAGGTCGCCGATGCGGGCATTGACGTAGATGGAGAAGTCGAAGAAGTCGGAGACGGTGAGACTCGGACCGGTCTGCAGGACGTTGAGTCCTTCCAACAACAGGATGTCGGGCTGGCGGACCAGCTGATGCTCGCCCGGGACGATGTCGTAGCTCAGGTGGGAGTACACCGGGGCGCGTACCTCGGGGCGTCCGGACTTGACGTCCACGAGGAACCGGAGGAGCCCGCGCCGGTCATAGCTCTCGGGAAATCCCTTGCGCTTCAGTAGATTCCGTCGCTTGAGTTCGGCGGTCGGCAACAGGAATCCGTCCGTGGTCACCAGGTCGACGCGCGGATGATCCGGCCACCGGGCGAGCAGCGCCTGGAGGATGCGCGCGGTGGTGCTCTTGCCCACCGCCACGCTGCCCGCGATGCCGATGACGAACGGGGTACGGATGCTGGGTTCGCGAAGGAACTGGGTGGTGGTCGTGTGCAGCGCCTGGTGCGCGGCCACCTGGAGGTTGATGAGCCGAGAGAGCGGGAGGTAGATGTCGGCCACCTCTTCGAGAGAGATCGCGTCGCCGAGGCTGCGCATGCCCGCGAGTTCGTCGTCGGTCAGCGGCAGCGGTGTCGCATCGCGGAGGCCCCGCCACAGGTCGCGGTTCAGCTCGACGTAGGGCGAGGTGTCTAAGGTCGTCGATCGCACCTGTGCAGTGTGCGTTCCGGGATCGTCTGATGCGACATGATGTGAGCTATCGGCGCGGTGCGTGCTGTGTCGACTGCGTCATGCGGGACACTGTTCCCGTCGACCCCGAACAGGGCCGACGACGGTGTTTCACGTGAAACAGGCGCCAGGCGACTTCGGCGCCGGTTCGTCGCCGGTCGACCCGGTGACCTCGAGACCACGTTTCACGTGAAACGTCAGATGATGGATAGGCGGCATGGCGAACTCCAGCGCGGACCCCTCCACGACGAACTCTCCCGATTCCTCCTCGGCCAACTCCCCGGCGGGTTCCGTCCCGACGGACTCGTCCTCGGCAGGCGGTTCCGGGACGCACTCCCCCGCGACGCCGTCCGCAGGCGTGCCCTCGTCGGGCTCCGACGCGGTGGCCGATGCGGCGGCGCGGGTGTTCGGTGATCGCCTGCCCGCGGCCCGGCGCTATGTCGAGCTGCTGGCCGAGCACGGCGTGGAGCGGGGTCTGATCGGCCCCCGCGAGGTCGATCGGCTCTGGAGCAGACACGTGCTGAATTCGGCCGTGGTCGGTGAGCTGATGCCGACGAACTGTCGAGTGGTGGATGTCGGCTCGGGCGCAGGGCTGCCGGGCATTCCGCTTCAGCTCGCGCGCCCGGACCTCCGGCTGACCCTGCTGGAGCCGATGGCCCGGCGGGTCGCCTGGCTGGAAGAGGTGGTGTCCGAGCTGGGGCTGTCGACCACTGTGGTGCGGGGTCGCGCGGAGGAGCTGACCGTGCGGCGCAGGCTACGGGATTTCGACGTGGTGACCGCCCGGGCGGTCGCGCCACTGGCGAAGCTGGCGGGGTGGGGACTTCCGCTGCTTCGGCCGGGGGGCATGTTGCTGGCGCTGAAGGGGGCGTCGGCGGCGGAGGAGATGGCAAGGGACGCGGTGGCGGTCGCTGCCGTAGGGGGCTCTCGGCAGGAGCTCGTCTCCTGCGGGGAGGGATTCGTGACGGAGCCGACGACGGTGATCCTGGTCGAGCGGGGGAATGCCGCTCAAGGCCGTGACACTCGACGGAACTCCAGGAAAGATCGGTGACGGATTTCCAGGTCGATCGACCCGACCCGTTTCAGGCGTGGGGACGAGCGGGCGCGACGACCCCTGGCGCAGATCGGAGCACGGCATGTTCCACGTGAAACAACGCCGAACAGGGATGTCCACGGCTTTCGGGGGAGGCTCGCACCGGTGAATCGTCCGCAGAATCAGCAGATCTCCTCATGGACGCCGATCGCGGAGGAGGCGGAGCGAGCCACCAAGGTTCTGCATCCGAGTGAGACTCTGCCGCGACCGTCGCGACGAAGAATCCTCACCGTCGCGAACCAGAAGGGCGGCGTCGGCAAGACGACCAGCACGGTGAACCTGGCCGCAGGCCTGGCGCTGCGCGGGTTGAAGGTGCTCGTCATCGACCTCGACCCACAGGGCAATGCGAGCACCGCGCTCGGTGTCGACCACCGGTCCGGGACTCCGTCGGTCTACGAGGTGCTGCTCGGCGAGATCAGCATCGGCGACGCGGCCGCGGTGAGCACCCAGTCGGACAATCTCGTCTGTGTGCCCGCCACGATCGACCTGGCCGGTTCCGAGATCGAACTCGTGTCCATGGCCTCCCGGGAGTCGCGGCTGAAGGAGGCGCTCTCCCCCGAGGCACTGGACCAGCTTGAAGCGGACTACGTGTTCATCGACTGCCCGCCGTCGCTGGGGCTGCTCACGTTGAACGCGTTGGTCGCGGCGCCCGAGGTGTTGATCCCCATCCAGTGCGAGTACTACGCGCTGGAGGGTCTCGGGCAGCTGTTGAACAACATCGACCTGGTGCGCGCGCACCTCAATCCCTCGCTATGGGTGTCGACGATCCTGCTCACGATGTACGACGGCCGGACGAAGCTCGCCGACCAGGTGTCGGCCGAGGTGCGCAAGCACTTCGGCGATCTCGTGTTGCGTACGGTCATCCCCCGGAGCGTCAAGGTTTCCGAAGCGCCGGGCTTCGGACAGACGGTGCTGACCTACGATCCGGGTTCTCGTGGCGCGATGAGCTACCTGGACGCGGCTCGGGAGATGGCCGTCAAGGGAGCCGAGTTGGAGATCAGATGACGGAACGCAGGGGGGGACTCGGCCGCGGGCTTGCCGCGCTGATTCCCAGTGGGCCGCCCCCGGCCGATGCCGGGGCCGCGACCGACGCACCGCATCGCGGGGACCGGCTTGCCGGTCCCCCGGCGGCACAGGCAGGCTCCACCGAGGCGAAGCTGGAGGCATTGCTGCGCGAGGAGACCGCGAGCGCGGTCTACCGCGAGCTGCCGATCGCCTCGATCACGCCCAACCCGAAGCAGCCTCGACAGGTCTTCGACGAGCCGGCGCTGGAGGAGCTGGAGCATTCGATTCGAGAGTTCGGTCTGCTCCAGCCGATCGTGGTGCGCGAGCTTGGCGACGGCAAGTACGAGCTGATCATGGGCGAGCGCCGTTGGCGAGCGGCGCAGCGAGCCAGACTCCCCCACATCCCGGCCATCGTCCGGCGCACCAAGGACGATGCGATGCTCCGGGATGCACTGCTGGAGAACATCCACCGGGTGCAGCTCAATCCCCTGGAGGAGGCTGCGGCGTATCAGCAGCTCCTCGAGGAGTTTCACGTGACACATGAGGAGCTGGCAGCACGGATCGGCCGAAGTCGTCCGGTCATCACGAACACGATCCGACTGCTGAACCTGCCGCTGCCCGTGCAGCGCCGGGTGGCGGCGAACATCCTGTCGGCAGGTCACGCCAGGGCGTTGCTGAGTCTGGACGACGCGGAGTCGCAGGAGGACCTGGCGGCCCGGATCGTTCGGGAGGGCATGTCCGTGCGCTCGACCGAGGAGGCGGTCCGGTTGACGCGGCTGGAGGAGCCTGCCAAGCCCAAGGCCGCTCCCCGGAAGCAGATGCAGGCACCGGGGCTCCAGGACGTGGCCGATCGGTTGTCCAACGCCTTCGACACCCGAGTCAAGGTCGAACTCGGACGTCGGAAGGGACGAATCGTCGTGGAGTTCGGGTCGGTCGATGATCTGGAACGCATCGTGACGATGATGGCGGAAAATCGGACTATTCAGACATAGAAAAGTCGCATCCCGCCACACCGACCCCTTTCGTCACGGTGACGTTTCCTTTTCGGCTTGCCGGCGACTCGATCAGCCACCCGAACCGCCGGCGAGCCGAGATCATCAGGCGCGAGCGATCGCCCGCTCGATCAATTCGGCGAACACCTTCCCGAACGAGCGGTCCGCCGCCTCGATCGCCATCGGCAGCAGCGACGTCTCGGTGAGCCCCGGCGACACGTTCACCTCCAGGAAGTGCACTCGGCCGTCGGTGCCCACCACGGCGTCGGTCCGCGAGACGTCGCGAAGGCCGAGTAGCCGATGTGCGGCGACTGCCAACTCCCCCACCTCCGCCGCCTGCGCCTCGGGCAACCGGGCAGGCGTGTGAAAGGTCGTGAGCCCGGCGGTGTACCGCGCCGTGTAGTCGTAGACCCCGCCTGCCGGATCGATCTCCACGGCGGGCAACGCGATCGGACCGTCGGCGGTGTCGATCACGCCCACCGCCACCTCGGTGCCCTCGACGAAGCGCTCGACCAGAACCGCATCGCCATAGGCCAGCACCCCCACCATCGCGGCGGGCAGTTCCTCTGCGGTGCGCACCACCCGCGCACCCAACGCTGACCCGCCCTGATCCGGCTTGAGCATCAGCGGCAGACCGAGCCGTTCGACCATGGCGTCCAGCACGGCCTGCGCGCCCAGCGAACGGAAGGTGCTGTGCGGCAGCACGATCCAGTCCGGTGTGGTCAGTCCGGCGGCGGCGATCTCCGCCTTGGCGGACGGCTTGTCCCAAGCACGGCGGCAGGAGCGTGAGTCGGTGCCGACGAAGGGAATGCCCCGCATCTCCAGGACGGCCTGGACCGCGCCGTTCTCTCCTTCACCGCCGTGCAGCGCGACCACCACGGCGTCCGGTCGGTCCGCACCCAGTCGCGACAGCAGCTCGGCATCGGCGTCCCACTCCTCCACCGTCACGCCCGCCGAGCGCAGCGCGGCGGACAGCCTGCGACCGGAACGCAACGAGACGTCCCGTTCGTGGGAGAGCCCTCCCGACAGCACCGCCACCCAACGATCTGACACTTGCTACTCCCTTGACTGTTGTTCGAGCCCTCGGACGTCGCGGGGCCGGGCAGGAAGGCGAGCCGAGACCGGCGGTACCGCCTGCCCACGGCGAGGACCGGCGTCGTCTGCGAGCGGCGAGAAGGAGAAGACGACTCCTCGCCGCAGTGCGGGACGCGCACTGCACAGCCCCGGCCAAGGGATCATGGTCCGGTCGCCGAGTCACACCATGGCAGGAGACCTCTCCCGCGTCGACAACCACCCTGGCGCGGCGCGTCTGCCCGCAGTCGATGAGAACCCCTGCTCCGGGGTGGCGGTCCGGTTACACCGTCCTTAGCGTCGTCAGACGGTGCAGCCGGGAGATCCACGCGTCGCGGACATCCCGGCCGCCATCGTCGTGCCGCCGCCATCCGGACGTCGCAGGCGGGGTGCGTCAGGCGGTGTCCGGGCCGGGCGAGTCGGCGCCGATGCGGGGACGCTGGGGAACACTGCCGAAGGTCGCCAGCAACTCCAGTTCGTCCTGGAGCACTCCCCCGAGCCTGCGCACACCCTCCTGGATTCGCTCCGGCGTCGGGTAGCAGAAGGACAGTCGAATCTGCCTGCTGCCGAAGCCGTCCGCATGGAACGCGGTCCCGGAGACATAGGCCACCCGCTGGGTGATCGCTCGCGGAAGCATCGCCTTGGTGTCGACGCCTTCGGGGACCGTCAGCCAGACGTAGAACCCGCCGTCGGGTCGGGTCCAGGTGCAGCCGGGCGGCAGGTGCTGCTCCAACGCGGAGAGCATCGCGTCCCTGCGCTCCCTGTAGACCTCTCGATACGTTTTGACCTGGCCTTTCCAGTCGTGGGTCGAGAGATAACGGGAGACGAGGAGCTGGTTGAACGTGGGTGGGCAGAGGGTCGCCGACTCTGAGGCCAGCACGAGCTTCTCGCGCACCGCGTGCGGTGCCAGCGCCCAGCCGACCCGGAGACCGGAGGCGAAGGTCTTGGAGAAGGACCCGAGGTAGACCACGTTCTCCTCGTCCATCGACCGCAGCGCGGGATAGATCTGGTTGTCGAAGCCCAGCAGTCCGTACGGGTTGTCCTCGATGACCAGCACGCCGTGACGGGCGCAGATGTCCAGTACCTCGGCACGGCGGGACACGGCCATCGTCACGCCTGCCGGGTTGTGGAAGTTGGGGATCGTGTAGAGGAATTTGACCCGTCTCCCCGAGGCCTGGACGGCGTCGAGCGCCGCGCGCAGCGCCGCCGGGATCAGCCCCGACTCGTCCATCGCGACATGCACGACCTCGGCCTGATACGCGGTGAAGCTGCCGAGCGCGCCGACGTAGGAGGGTGCCTCGGCCAGCACCACGTCGCCGGGGTCGCAGAAGATCCGGGTGACGGTGTCCAGGGCCATCTGCGAGCCGACGGTGACCACGACGTCGTCCGGGTGGGCGTTGATGCCTTCCAGCGCCATCACCTCGGTGATCTGCTCGCGCAGTTCGGGGACGCCCTGGGCGGAGCCGTACTGGAAGGCGACCTGGCCTTCATCGGCGACCAGCCGGGCGACCTCGCCCGCGAGCGACTCCATCGGCAGCGCCGACAGGTTCGGCATGCCGCCTGCCAGCGAGACCACCTCCGGCCTGCTGGCCACGGAGAACAGTGCCCGGATCTCCGACGCCGTCATCCCTGCCGTCCGTGCCGCGTAGCGGCTCAGATGCGCGTCAAGACTGCGCGCGCGACTGCGCGGCGCCGGCTGCGACTCCTGGCTGGTCATTCGGCACTCCGAACTGTGTCTCGTCACGTCCCGGTGGGTTCGACCGAAGGTGATCCGACTTCGGTGACCGGATGGATCACCGAACGGGCATTCGGCCGAACGAGAGGCGCGTCTGACCCCTCAGTGTAACTTCGGCAGCGAACGTGCACCGTTACCCTGTACTGGTACAGGCGGCCTCCCGTGGCTGCGCCCGAGGCTCGTGCTGAGGAGGTCAGGTGTCGAGAAGCGTGGTCGGCATCACGCTGGACAACCTGCATGAGCTGCCGAAACAGTGTCGGCGCTGTGTGTTCTGGGAGTTGGCGCCGCACATCAGGGAGCAGGCCGAGGAGTTCGGCCAGACCGAGTTCGAGAAGGAGGCCTGGATCTCCAGCGTGCTGCTGGAGTGGGGCTCCTGCGGACGACTGGTCCGGGTCGGCGGCGTACCCGCCGGATACGCCCTCTACGCCCCGCCCTCGGCGGTGCCTCGGTCCGGCACCTTCCCGACCTCCCCGGTCAGCGCGGACGCCGTGCTCCTCACGACCCTCAAAGTGATGCCGGAGTTCGCCGACACGGGCCTGGGACGCCTGCTCGTGCAGGCAGTGGCCAAGGACCTCACTCGACGCGGTGTGAAGGCCGTGGAGGCCTTCGGCTACTCGGACGGCGAATCCGACGGCCACTGCGTGATCCCGGCGGAGTTCCTGCGTCAGGTGGGCTTCAAGACGGTGCGCCCGCATCCGCGGTGGCCCCGACTCCGCCTCGAGCTCCGGTCGGCGTTCACCTGGAAGGAAGACGTGGAGGCGGCCCTCGAACGCCTGCTCGAGCCGATGACGGTGTCCACGGACTCGGCGTCGTCCACGTCGGTCGGGGTCCCCGCTCGCTGATCGACGGCCGGTCGGTCGCCTGCGCGACGGAGCCGGACCGATGCGCCCGGGCTCGTCTGCGGTCGCGCCCCGGGCAGGAGCCGCCGGGTCAGATCGGCCGTTCCCCCTCGACCGAGGCTCGAGAACGAGCGGTCGAGGGGGACCCGAGCCTGATCAGTCGATCTTGGCCAGTTCGTGACGCAGCAGGTCGTCGAAGGTGAACGTCCCGGTCGGCTGGTCGTTCTCGCCGAGCAGGTAGAGCCGCTTCACCGCGACCAGGATTCGCTCGGCGAGGATGTCGCGGAACGTGGGGTCCATCAGCCGTCGCCGGTCGGTGGCGTTGGTGAGGTAGCCGACCTCGATGTGCACGGCGGGCATCCGGGTCAGACGCAGGACCTCCCACGTCTTGGGATGTGCGCCGCAGTCGACCATGCCGGTCTTGGCGACGACCTCGCGCTGGATGTAGCCGGCGAGTGCCTCTCCGACGGTCGAGGTCGTGCCGTTGCCCGTGCCGAAGTGGTACGACGCGATGCCCTGCGCGGCAGGCGAGGGGTTCGTGTCGGTGTGCAGCGAGAGGAAGAGGTCGGCGCCTGCGTCGTTGGCGAACGCGGCCCGTTCTGCCTCCGGCGGACAGGTGTCCGGGCCTCGTACCAGCAGGGCCTCCATGCCGGTGGCGACCATCCGGCCTTCGAGCCTGCGGGCGAGGTCCCAGGCCAGCTCCGCCTCGGCGGCGTCCTCCACGACCGCGCCGCGATCAGAGCCGCCGTGCCCCGGATCGAGCACGATGCGTTTGCCGCGCAGCCGGGGCCCTGCGGTGCGGACCCGCTCCTGCTCGCGCAGCAGCACCGGCCTGCCGCCTCGGACCTTGGGCATGAGCTGTCGGAGCGACCGCAGCGTCTCCGGGCCGAACACGCCGTCGGCGGTGATCCCGTAGTCGCGCTGGAAGCTCTTCAACGCATGCTCGGTCTGCGAGCCGAAGACCTTGTTGGGCCTGCCCGCGTCGTAGCCGAGCTCCAGCAGGCGTTCCTGGAGGGCGAAGACGTCGTCACCGGTGATCGACTGACTGATCTGGTAGGCCAGCGGGCGGTCGCCAAGATTCCACCGGGCGTCACGCAGCGCCCGATAGGTGGCAGTGCCCACCACCCCGTCGGTGATCAGGCCACGCTGTTGCTGGAAGGCTCGAACTGCGTGCTCGACGAGCCCGTCGAAGACCTGCTCGTGGTCGTCGCCGATGTGGCCGTTCGACGGCGGAAGCAGGCCTTGCGATGTGAGAATGGCCTTGATCTCGGCAACAGCCGGACCGAAGTCACCGCGGTGGAGCAGTTGCATGTACTCCTCGCTTGACTAGAGCGCCGATGGACGACGCGAGGGGAAGCAGACAACCTATTGTGCCCTGCTGGTGACATGGCGACACTTCGGGCTGCGCGCCGAGGCATCCTCACTGGTAGTGCTTGGTTCTCCACCTATTTGGGCGCTTCAGCACTCGAAAGGATGAAGTCGGGTGGCGTCGGCTTGGTACCGGGGTGCCGTGCCAGGACGAGCCAGGCGTGGGCCGGGATGGCCCCGCCCCGCCGATTCCTTCACCGCACCGCGCGGCCACGGGCCACGCGGTGCGGAGATCGACAGGGCCGGGCGAGTCCGACCTGTCAGTCGAGGTGCTTGGAGATCTCGCTCATCAGCGCCGCCTTCGGCTTCGCCCCGACGATCTGCGTCACCGGCTTGCCGTCCTTGAACAGGATCAGCGTCGGGATCGACATGACCTGATAGTCGCGCTGGGTCGACGGGTTCGCGTCGACGTCGAGCTTGGCGATGGTCAGCTTCTCGGCGTGCTCCGCAGCGATCTCCTCCAGCACGGGGGCGACCATCTTGCACGGTCCGCACCAGGTCGCCCAGAAGTCGACGAGCACCGGCTTGCTGCTGTCGAGCACCTCCGACTTGAAGGTCTTGTCGGTGATGGTGACGGTTGTGCCTGTCATGGTCTCTCCTAGCGTGTGTGCTGGTCGCGGCCGGGCGAAGCAGCCCTGCCGGTGCCGTTGTCGATCACGTCGTGTCGCGTGGTCCGCCGGGTGCGGTCGATCAGACCGTGGGGACCGGGTCGCCGAGTCCGTAGCCGCCGCCGACGGACTCCGGCGTCGTCTCGTGGTGGGCGAGCCAGCGCTCGGCGTCGATGGCCGAGGAACAGCCGGACCCCGCTGCGGTGATGGCCTGCCGGTAGGTGTGGTCGACGAGGTCGCCTGCGGCGAACACCCCGGTCAGGTTGGTGCTCGTGCTGCGCTCCATGACCCGCACGTAGCCCGCCTCGTCCATTTCGACCTGTCCCTTGACCAGCTCACTGCGCGGGTCGTGTCCGATCGCCACGAACATGGCCGTCACGTCGAGGGTGGACTCTTCGCCGGTCACCGTGTCGACGAGGCGGAGCCCGCTCACCGAGGTCTCGCCGAGCACCTCGGTGACCGAGGCGTTGGTCCGCCAGCGGATCTTCTCGTTGGCCCTGGCGCGTTCCAGCATGATGCGGGAGGCACGGAACTCCTCGCGGCGGTGCACGATCGTCACCGACTTCGCGAAGCGGGTGAGGAAGGTCGCCTCCTCCATGGCGGAGTCGCCGCCGCCCACCACCGCGATGTCCTGATCGCGGAAGAAGAAGCCGTCGCAGGTCGCGCAGGAGGACACGCCACGGCCGAGGAGACGTTCCTCACCCGGCACGTTCACATAACGCGCGGCGGCGCCCATCGCGAGGATGACCGCCTTGGCCCGGTACTCGGTGCCGTCGACCACCACCGTCTTCACCGGGCCGTCCAGCGACACGGACTCGACGTCCTCCGGCCGCAGCTCCGCACCGAAGCGCTCGGCCTGGGCGCGCATCTGCTCCATCAGCTCAGGGCCCATGATGCCGTTGCGGAAGCCTGGGTAGTTCTCGACCTCGGTGGTCGTCATCAGGGCACCGCCGAACTGCGTGCCCTCGAAGATCAGGGGTTCGAGTTGAGCCCGTGCCGCGTACACCGCAGCCGTGTACCCCGCCGGTCCCGAGCCGATGATGATCAGATTTCTCACGTCGGACAACTTCGCCGCCTCCGCCGACTCGCGTGTACACCGTTCTCACTGGCGAGCCTGTCCTCGCCCGCCCCCGGCTCCCCGAAAGTCGAGTGAGCCCGGCATCCGGTGCAACACGATCCTAGGCGCGGCTGTTCCCCGACACGGACGTGTCAGGCCGGTTCGTCGGCTGCGTCTCACCTGACGCAGCCCAGGCGCACGGCGCAGGCAGCCACGGCGCAGGCGTGCCGAGAAGGACCCGACGCCTGCGCATCGATGTCCCCTCGTGCCGGTGCCGTGGCTGTCGTTCCGCTCATCGGTACGTCGCGCCGCTGCCCCGTGTGCCCGGGAGCACGCGGACGGTCGCCTGCGCCGCTCTGTCCGCCGCCTGGAGCCCGCTTGCGGAACCGAGCCGGGTCAGCCTCCGATCGTGGTGTCCCCGAGGAACTCGGAGTCGCCCTGCGCGCAGTCTTCCGAGACCACCACGACGCGGAACTGGTTGAAGCCTTCGCCGAGGATGACCATCAAGCCCGCCTGCCCGCCCAGCTCCGCCTCACGCGAGCCGAGGACGTTGGCGTCGGGAATGCCGCCCGCCGCCAGGCACGACAGCAGCGCGTCCTCGTCACCGAGCGAGCCGTACTCCTCGACCTCGAGCAGTCCCGCGATGTCGCCCGTGCCGAGCGCGTTCAGGTCGTCCTGCCCGCCCAGTGCCAGCGGCGGCTGCGCGGACCCCGGCGGTGCCTCGCCCTGGGTCTCATCCGCCATCGGCGTGCCGGGCGAGGTGTTCGACGGCAGATTGATCGCGACCACGCTCACCACCGCTGCCGCCGCCACCAGCAGGCCCGCACCCCAGCCCGCGTTGCGTCGTCGGCGTCGCCGGACCGCATCGAGGTCGACGATCGGCGCAGGCTGGCCCTGCGGCGCCTCCGTCTGCGCAGCGCCTCGTTCCGGCGGAGCGGACGGTAGTTCCGTCACCGTCGCCGGAACGGCCCGAGTCGGGCCGAACATGGCGGCGGCCTCGCGGGCCAGGGCCGCGTCCAGCCGGTCTGCGAAGGCCGCGGGCATCGGCGGCACGGGCGGCAGGTCACGCAGCTCCGCCTGGGTGGCGTCCAACGCCGCGAACAGGGCCGTCGCATCGGAATCGGACTCGGCGCGCGGTCTCAGCCGTGCCGCGGTCTCGTCGTCGAGTGCTCCGGCGTGCAGATCCGCCAAGAGGTCGAGTGACCACGCGGCTCCGTCGTCCGGATCGGGCCGTGACCCGCTGGTGGGGTCGAGCCCACGCCCTTCCCACTCACTGCCGGTCATCGTCCCTCCCGA
The DNA here is from genome assembly GCF_001941625.1 of Actinoalloteichus fjordicus. Taxonomy (NCBI): domain Bacteria; kingdom Bacillati; phylum Actinomycetota; class Actinomycetes; order Pseudonocardiales; family Pseudonocardiaceae; genus Actinoalloteichus; species Actinoalloteichus fjordicus. The sequence goes on along the minus strand of NZ_CP016076.1, from coordinate 7,104,990 downwards.
GTGCGTCGCTGCTGGCGAGCGATGTCATCAGATGGGACGTTCGCAACTGCATCGGGGTTCCTGAGATGCCCGAGAAGTTTCGCCAGGCGGGTGCGACCCCGGGCACAGCGGCTCTTCACCGTGCCCTCGGCGATCCCGAGGATCTGGGCGGTCTCCGCCACGGAGTAACCCTCCACGTCCACCAGCACGATCGCGGAGCGCTGCTCCACGGGCAATTCGGCGAGGGCATCGTTCACCGCGAGCCTGGTCTCCTGCTCGGCTATGGCGTCCCGTGTGATGGCGGGCTCGTTGGGGCCCGCCTCCGGCAGCGGGACGACCGGTCTGCTCTGTTTACGTCTGATGCGGTCCAGACACGCATTCACCACGATGCGGTGTAACCACGTGGTCACCTTGGACTCGGCGCGGAACGAGGATGCTGCCCGGAAGGCGGAGATCAGGGCGTCCTGAAGGGCGTCGGCGGCGTCCTCCGGGTCTCGCATGGTGCGCAGCGCCACCGCCCACAGGCGGTCACGGTGCCGCCGGACCAGCTCAGTGAATGCGTGTGGATCCCCGCTTGCGTGGGCCGCTATGAGGTCGGCGTCCGAACTTGCTGGGGCTGTCACACGCCGAGGATAGCGGCAGTCACCTCACGGCCCCTTGTGCGCACGGTCGGTCGATTTCCGTCGCAGCGGCGATCCTTGTCCTCTTCCCTCGGTTCGCCGAAGGCCTACCGACTCACTCGGCTGTCTGGAAGGTCACCTCGTTGATTCGCGTCTGATAGCCGCCGTCGACCGGCACGATCCCGGTGACCCAGAGCAAGATGTGCTGACCTTCGACGACCTCGTCGAAGTCGAGGCTGGTGTCGCCGCCGGAAAGGCTCAGCGTGCCGAGCAGCGTCGTCTCGTCGACGCTGCCCGGTGTGGCGGTCGGTGAGCTGCGGATCTCGATGACCCCGCCGGCACTCGGGGAATTCACGGTCGCCTGAGCTAGTCGAGTGGCCTCAGAGAAGGAGACCATCAGACCAACGCCCGGCTTATAGGCGCGGTCGCTGTCGAAGGATTCGAAGTATGCCGAAGTGGTCCACGCCGTCGATGCGTCGCCGTCGATCGCATCGCCCGCTCGATTCGGATGGTCCAGGGTCGCACCGGGCGGCTGCCACTCCGCCGCACCGGCCGGGGTGATCGGCCCCGCCGCGACCGGCGGACCGCTGTCCGGCTCCTCCTCGTCGTCCCCGCCCTCGCCGTCCTCGGTGACGCCACTGGGGAGGATCGAGTTCTGCGCGCTGCTGCTGCCGCCGGGGGCGAACATCTGCGCGACCTGGAAGCCGAGCCAGCCGACGATCAGCAGCGTGGCGACGCCCAGAATCGCCATGCCCACGCTCAGCTTGCGCTTGCGGGCCTGGTCCGGCTCGGGATCGCGCTCCCGCCAGACGTCGTTCTCGGGAGCGGGGTTGCCGATCGGCGACTGGTGCATCACGTTCGTGCCGGAGTCCTCGGTCGCCGCAGCGCGCTCGAGGACCGGGATCATCGCGGCTGCGGTGCGGATGCCGCCGGTGTTGATCGTGCTGTCCGGGCCGGCCAGCGCCTTCACCGCCGCGTTCGACAGCTCCAGCGGCACGATCGGGCGCAGCGACCGCGGTGTGACGGGCACGCCGTCCTTCTGCATCTGCACCGTCGGGACGCCTTCCGGCGCTTCTGCCAGCGGCCACCGGCCGGTGAGCAGGTAGAACAGCACCGCGCCGAGACCTCGGACGTCGTCGGTGGCGCTCGCCTCCGGCCGGACGCCGGGGAAGGCGAACCGCAGCTCGCCGTCGGCGCTCACCCGGATGCGCTGCGGGTGGTCGATGCCGAGCACGAGGCCGACGTGATGCGCGGTCTCCACGGCCACGGCCAGCGACTGAAGCAGCCGGGCCGCGGTGGCGGGCGGCACGGGGTTGTCCTTGACCAGCTCGGCGAGGTCCGTGCCGTGCGTCCACTCGGCCACCACGATGCCGAGGACGCGATCCGACTCGGCGAGTCCGTGTTTGGCACTGATCACGTCGAGCACGCGGGCCGCGCCGACGCAGTGGAAGCTCGCCGCGTGCATCGCGCGTTCCAACGCCCGTCTGGCCCGCGCGTTGACCTGCGTGTCACTTCGATCGCCGACCAGGATGGTCAGCGCGACGTCGCGGCCGAGCGCGGAGTCCTTGGCCCGCCACAGCTGCGCGCCACCCCGCACGTCCTGCCCTACGTTGCCGATCAGGCGGTAGCGGCCGTCGCCGAGCACGGTGCCCGGGGCCAGCCCAGCATCCTCAACGCCCTGACCGATGTCCTTCCGGTTCGGTGCGATGTACTCCGTCGGCTTGCCGCTCACGGTCATTTCTCCTGGTCCACCCACTCCCCGGACAGCGGAGGCCTCGGCAGGCGCGCCTTGGAGAGACTCGCGTCCGAGAGTACGGGAAGTCGGCTGTCATCGAGTTGCCACCAGCACGTCATTGTTCGGAGTACACCCGTGTGGCGAAGGGCGGTTCCAACACTGGGAGGGACGTACTGAAGGGGGTGCGAGGTTGCTTCCCCGTCCCATATACGTGTGAGGCAGGTCAATCGTTACCGTCCTGCCATCCTTCGTACTCGCTTCATCAGCGGATCGAGCTCCCGCACCTTCAGCAACAGCATGAAGCCGAGGGTGACGATCAGGCAGAGCACGGAACCGACGATGAGCTGAACCCAGGCCGTGCCTGCGCCGTCCGCCTGCGGCATCAGCGCGCCGACGCCCTGTGCGGCGAGCAGCGCGGCGCCGCCGCCCCAGATCGATGCCATCGCCGCCTTGCCCAGCGTGATCCACAACGCCCGGTTGCCCAGCTTGCCGATCCTGCTGCGCAGCCAGATCTCGCCGATGACCCAGCCGATGACGAAGGTGAAGGAGTTCACGAAGGTGATGCCGAGGACGACCTGTTCGTCGTCCAGCAGCACCGGGCAGAGATAGAGCAGCGGCACCTTGATCGCCGTCATGATGGCGAGGATCAGGGTGGGGGTTCGCGAGTCCTTCATCGCGTAGAACACCCGAAGCTGGAGCATCGTGATCGCGTAGGGCAGCAGGCCGAACGCCGAGACGACCAGGGCCTGCCCCAACCTGCCCGCGCCACCCGCTCCCTCGCCGAGCGAGAACAGCGAGATGCCGATCTGGGTGCCGAAGACCGTCATCAACACGCTCATCGGCAGCAGGATCAGCGTGCAGAGCCGGGCGCCCAGCGAGAGGTCTGCCTTGAGTCGGTCGTAGTCCTCGTCGGCGGCGGCCCGACTCATTCTGGGCAGGACCGCCGTCATGATCGAGAACCCGATGACGCCGTAGGGCAGCTGCAACAGCAGCCACGCGTTCTGGTAGATCGCCAGGCTGCCCTCGTAGGCGGTGGCCACCCTGGTCAGCGCGATGACGCCGAGCATCCCGACCAGCGCGTAGCCGATCACCCAGGCCGCCAGGCCGCCGAACTCGCTGAGCCGAGAGTCCCAGCCCCACCGCCACGCTGGCCGGAAGCCGCTGCGGCGGAGCGCGGGGATCAGGATGGCGGCCTGTGCGACCACGCCCAGCGTGACGCCGACGCCCAGCACGAGCAGATGCGCGTCGGTCATCCGAACCGGGTCGACCACGATGTCACCGGGCAGCATCCAGTACACCAGGATGGTTCCGATGATCACGACGTTGTTCACCACCGGGGCCCAGGCAGGCGGTCCGAACACCTGCTTGGACTGGAGGATCGCCATCAGCAGCGCACTCAGCCCGTAGAACAGGATCTGGGGCAGCAGCAGGTAGGCGAACGCCGTGACCAGGGCACGGTTGGCCTGGGTCTCGCCGCCGCTGACGTAGACGGCGGTCAGCAGGGGCGCGGCGATCACCGAGAGCAGGGTGCCGACGCCCAGGATGACGGTCGCCAGTGTCACCAGCCGCTGGGTGTAGGCCAGTCCGCCGTCCGAGTCCTCCTTCTGCGCCCGCACCAGCACCGGCACGACGATGCTGGTCAGCACCCCGCCGAGCAGCAGCTCGGTGATGATGGTCGGCAGGTTGTTGGCCACGGTGAACGAGTCGTTGATCAGACCGAGGCCGACGACCCACGCCAGCATCGCCTTCCACAGGAAGCCGGTGATCCGGCTGATCAGGGTGGCGATAGCCATCGTGCCGCTTGCCTTGAGCAGCGACTTCCCGGCCTTCTTCTGCGGCTCGTCGGTCGCGGTCACGTCCGTGACGGCTTCGCCTGCCTCCCGATCCGCGACCACCGCGACCGGCGACATCTGCGTGGTCTGCTCCGGGTCGACGGGGTCGACCGGATCGACCACCGGAATCGCCCTGGTTCGGTCCAGGTCGGCGCCTCGGGCACCGCGCGGGCCGCCGGGTGCGGCAGCGCGTGCCGCGCCCGCAGCGGCCCGACGAGCGGCGTCGGAGGCGGCCTGTCGCGTGCGCTCCTGGTCGAGACCGCCCGCCTGCCCGAGGTCGTGGGTCGTCGCCGGGTCCTGTCGAGCGTGCGTGCCCGGCGGCAGATCACGACGGATGTTCGGCTGTGATCCCGGCGCATGGTGCGCCGATGCCGAGGTCGGCTGTGCTGGTCCAGGCGCCGGGCGCCCCTGGTGCTCCGGCCGCAAAGCGGGCTCCGATGCGTGGTCGGGTCGCAGCCGAGGCTGCGACGGGGGTACAGGTGGTGGTCGTCGCTGACTTCTGAACGGTTCGGGCGGCGTCGCCCGCAGGTCAGGTCGCGAGGAGTCCTCCGGCGGCGGGCCCGGCCTGCCTCGCCGCCGAGGACCACCCGGCGGATACAGCGGACCGTCGAACCGGGTGGTCTCCTCGTCGTCCTGGTTCACCACGTCTCCTCGCCGGACGGCCCGGCGGCCCGTCTGCCGTCGCGAGCCGTCAGTTCACCATGCTCGCGCTCGGCGGTCAGGAGAACCAGTCGATCGGCGTGGTCACTCACCGGATCTCTTGCCGCTCGTCGCCCCGCGCCGCGTGCCCGGCTCGTCCGAACCGACCCCGGCCCGTTCGGCCGAGAGCCAGGTCTCGGTCGTCGAGCGCGACTCGTCCTCGTTCGCTGCGGCCGAGTCGGCGGACGCGGCATCCGATGCCTGCGGATCCGATGAGGTCGCGTCAGCCGAGTGGACGCCTGCCGATCCCGGCTCGGACGGCCTGCTCACGGACGACCCGGCGTCTGCCGATCGTCCCTGGTGCCTCCCATCGGACGTCTCCTCGGCTGATCCGCCGGTGTCTAATCCCTCGGTGTCTAATCCCTTGGTGTCTGACTCATCGGCGGCCGATCCGTCGCTGTGCGACCGGGGAGCGGCCGATCCATCGGCATCCGATCCCCGGGCATCCGACTCGTGGGCATCCGATCCGTCGGGACGTGCATCGTCGGTGTCCGATGACGTCCCGGACTCCGAAGGTCCGCGGTCGCTCTCGGACCCCGCAGACTCCTCGGCCCCTTCTGGCGGCTTTCGGGCGTTCGCGTCCTCCGTGTCGACCGGGCCTCCTGCTCGACCGGCGCGGATGCGACGGACGAGACGGTAGGTGACCAGGAGGATCAGCGTGGCGCCCGCGACGATGGTGAGGATCAGCGTCAGCGTGCCGTAGGCGGTCGACATGACGACGAAGCGCACCGGGCTGCCCAGTTCGGTGCCGTCGGGGGTGCGCAGCGCGACGTCGGTGGTGAACTGCCCGGAGCGGCTGACCTCGGCGGGGACCCGGATGGCCCGGGAGTTGTGCGCGGGGACGGCGAATTCCTGCACGCTCGCCGCGCGAAGTCCCGGCGAGTTCTCCAGCGTCACCTGGACCCGGATGTCCACCGGCAGGTCGTTGGTGACCGACAACGGCAGCGGACTGTCGGAGGCGGCGAGGGACAGCGGGATGCCGGGGTCGTTGACCTGGACCCGGTCCCGCAGCCTGCTCAGCTCGTCGACCGCACGATTCACGACGTTCATCGCAGCCTGCTCGTTGCCGCGCAGGCTGCTGGACATGCCGCGCAGCAGGCCGAGTTCGACGGGTTGCACGAGGTCCACCGGCTCGGTGCGGGACTCCGGCGGGACGGAGGGGTCCGCGCTCATCGCCGACTCGAACTCCTGGACCAGCGTCGCCGCGCGGGACACCTCGGCCGACACCGACGGCTGAAGCTCCGCTGCGCCCGCCTCCGGCGGGTAGCTCAGCGCACTGGTGCCCTCCGGGGCGTCGAGGCCCTCGGCCAGCGGTGCGGGCACCGCCAGTCCCGACTCGAACAGCCTGCCCAGCTCGCCGATCAGGATCGACAGATCCTCGGCCTCCGGTTGCCAGCGACGTGGCGGTGCGATCACCATGCGGGTCGCGGGTGCTGCGCTGCTGTCGCCGATGGCGCGGAACGCCAGCATGCTCAGCACGTCCTGAAGCGGATCGCGCACGCCGGGCGGCACGGTGGAACCGGCTGCCGCCACCATGCTCTGCGGACGCCACCCCGTGGTGGTCGAGCCCGCGAGCACGTCGCCGACGAGGGGATCGAGCTGTATCGCGACGGGCGGGGTCTCCGTCTCGACCGTCGTCTGGACGCTCGTGCTGGTGAGCTGCGGTGGTGCCTCGGCGAGGCTGCGCGGATGCAGCAGCGTCGAGGTGACGCCCGCCTCGACCAGCGTGTCGAGGGTCTGCTCGTCCAACACGCCGTCGGCAGGCCAGACGAGGTTCTCCATCGGCCGGGTGCCCACGACCTCTTCCACCACGGTCGCGCCTCGGTCCAACGCCAGCTCGATCAGGTCGGGACGGTCGGCCCTGGACAGGGCGACCAGATCGGCGTCGGCGTAGGGCATCGCCACCAGGCATCGGCCCTGTGCGACGTCCCGCAGGCGATGCAGCCAGACGCCTGCCGCAGCGGCCCCCACGCCGTCCACCAGCTCGCCCGTGCCCGAGCGGACCTGATACCCGTCCTGCATGGCGTCGACCGTCACCAGCAGGTCGGGGTCGACCGCGAAACAGATCGATCGCGACAGCTCGGAGGCGGGTGGGACGGAGTCGCTCATCGCGTTCAGCAGCATGGCGAGCCTGCCGTCCCCGACCAGCGAGGAGGCGAGCTCGTCGTCGGTGAGAACCGTCTCGCCGTCGGCGCCGTTGCGAATCACCCTCGGCTCGTCGGCCAGTGGCCAGATCAGCGTCGTCGCAGGCTGCACCGACGGCTCCGCCGACGCACCGCCGGGCACGCCCAGCACGGGCAGCAGCAGATCAGCGGTCGCGATGCGGGCCTGATTCCCATAGTCCGGCATCCCGTTGACGTTCATCAGCAGCGGATAGACGCCGGGTTCGCTGATCTGCAGCCCGTCCGCTCCGCTGACGGGGACGCTCACGGTGAACTCGGTGCTCTCTCCTGAATCCAACGGCGAGGCGACGGGCATGAACTCCGAGGAGCCGCTGTTGGTCTCGGAACCGCCTCGGAGCGAGGCCAGCGTCTCGTCGGTCGTGCGCAGCGGTTCACCGCGCTGTGCCCGGACCGAGATCTCCGCGATGCTTCGGTCACTGGTGTTCGTGAGGGTTCCGGTGATCCGGAGCAGCTGGTCGCCGTCCTCGACGACCACTCGGGGCTCCAGCGCGTCGATGTGGAGTTCGGCGAGCGTCTCGTCGGGCTGAGCCGCTGCGGGGCGCACGGCGCCTGCCAACACCAGCGGCGCCGTGACGAGCGCGGCCAACGCGGCGCGCAGGAGTCGAGTCCCGCCTCTGCGGTGGTCGATGTGTCGTCTCACCCTTGCTCCGTGCCTGCCGGACGGATCGACCACGACCGGTCGGTCGCGGCGTCCAGCTCGGTCAGTACCTGGTCGAGCCTGCGGACCAGCTTGCGCTCATCGGCGTATGCCAGTCGTTCATTCAGCTCACCAAGCGGCACCCATGCCACCTCGGTGACCTCCACGTCCTCGTCGGAAAGCTCACCACCGACGGCCTCGATCACGAAGTGATGCACCGTCTTGTGCACGCGTCGATCCTCGGCGACGAACCAGTAGTCGATCGTCCCCAGCGGAGCCAGGACCGTGCCACGGATGCCCGTCTCCTCGGCCACTTCCCGGATGGCGGCCTGTTGCGAGGTCTCGCCCGCCTCAAGATGCCCCTTGGGAAGCGACCAGAGCAGTCTGCCCCGTCGATCCAGCCGTCCAATGATCGCAGCGTTCGCTTTCGCCGCGTCGAGCACCAGCCCGCCTGCGGACGTCTCGTCCACGGTATGGAGGCGCCGACGTCGCCTCCGGTTCCGGCGTCGCGGCTTCGCACCGCCGGAACGACCGGATGACGTGGGCATACCTGGATGGTAATCCGACTGGTCGATGCCCGTCTGGTTCTGTTGCCACATCACCGACCCACCGACGAGCCCGACGTGCGGGTCTTCGGGAGGCGATACCCTCGCTCACCGTGTCTCGTTCCGTGCCCGACCCCCAGCCGCTGACCGCCGCCGTCGACGCCGCCCGCGTCGTCCCACAGGACGCCGTGGCGACGCTGCTGCGAACGACCCCGGTCGCCGCCGAGCTCGCCGCTCGCTTCGCCGAGGCGGGGCATCGGCTGTACCTGGTCGGCGGCAGCGTCCGCGATGCGCTGCTCGGCAGGCTCGGCACCGATCTCGACTTCACCACCGACGCACGCCCGGCCGAGGTGATGCAGCTGGTCAGAGGCTGGGCGGAGGCGGTCTGGGACACCGGCATCGAGTTCGGCACGATCGGCGCCACCCGGCACGGTGCGATGCTGGAGATCACGACCTTCCGTGCTGATCGGTACGACAGGGTGGGTCGCAACCCCGAGGTCGTCTACGGCGACGACATCGAGGGCGATCTCATCCGTCGGGACTTCACCGTCAACGCGATGGCCGTCGACCTCGTCGCCGCAGGCTCCCTCGACGGCGACCGGGACGCCGTCGATCCGGTGGAGTGGTTCGTCGATCCACACGGCGGACTGGATGCACTGGTCACTCGCAGGCTGGACACTCCCGCCACGCCGCAGGAGTCGTTCGCCGACGATCCGCTGCGGATGCTGCGTGCCGCCCGGTTCGTCGCCCAGCTCGAGTTCACGCCCGCGCCGAGGGTGGTCGAGGCGATGACGACGATGGCGGTCGAGATCGAGCGGATCACCGTCGAGCGGGTCCAGGCCGAACTCGCCAAGCTGATGTGCGGCGCCACGCCACGACAGGGGATCGAGCTGCTGGTGGACACCGGGCTCGCCGATCGCGTGCTGCCGGAGGTTCCCGCGATGCGGCTGGAGATCGACGAGCATCACCAGCACAAGGACGTCTACCAGCATTCGCTGGTCGTGCTCGACCAGGCCGTGGAGCTGGAACGCGCCGACGCCCCGGACGCGAAGGCCGACCTCGTGCTGCGGCTCGCGGCCCTGCTCCACGACATCGGCAAGCCGGACACGCGTCGATTCGAGTCCGGCGGCGGGGTGAGCTTCCATCACCATGAGGTCGTCGGGGCCAAGATGACCAGGCGGCGGCTTCGGGAGCTGCGGTTTCCCAAGGACGTCGTCGAGCAGGTCTCCCAGCTCGTCTACCTCCACCTGCGCTTCCACGGCTACGGCACCGGCGAGTGGACCGATTCCGCGGTGCGTCGCTATGTGACCGACGCAGGCCCGATGCTGTCCCGGCTGCACAAGCTGGTCCGAGCCGACTGCACGACCCGGAATCGACGCAAGGCCAATGCTCTGCAGCGGTCCTACGACGATCTGGAGGCCCGGATCGCCCGGCTGCTCGCCGAGGAGGACCTCAAACGGGTCCGGCCGGATCTCGACGGCAACGCGATCATGGAGCTGCTCGGCGTGCCGCCGGGTCCCGTGGTGGGCAGGGCGTGGAAGCACCTCAAGGAGCTTCGACTCGATCGCGGGCCGCTGAGCAGGGCAGACGCCGAGGCAGAGCTGTTGCGCTGGGCAGCGGACCAGGACATCCACCCGCCCGCGCGCCCCTGACTCCGATGATCACTCCACCGGGCGGTCGGGCGACCGGCCCGTGGTGTCGATGGTGAGGTGTGTCCGAGGCGGAGTGGGGCGTGGTTCCCGATGGTGCGGTGCAGTACTCCTTCGGGACGGGAACCGGTCCGCCGACGGTCTGGACGAGCGCCGCCGACGTGACCGTGAGCGGGCACGGGGCGCCGGACGCGGTGCGCCTCGACTTCACGGGTGACGGCCGTGCCGTCGACCTGCTCTGGGACTCCGATGCCGACGGGATCGCCGACACGGCGCTGCTGGATCTCGACGGGGACGGCGTCGTGGACGCCGCCTTCACCGATCCCGAGGGGCTCGGTGTCTGGAATGCGCCGGGAGAGCTTCCCGCGACGGCGGAGGCCGAGGACGAGGACCGGTCCGCGGCGGTGGAGCTGCACTGGACGGACGCACGGGGTGACGAACAGGTCAGCGTCGCCGAGATCGACGTGGACGGTGACGGGGTGCTCGACACGGCGTGGGCGGACTACGACGGCGACGGGGACGCGGGCGAGGTGATCGTGGACACCGACGGCGACGGCGTCGTCGACGAGGTCTATCTCGACGGTGACCACGGCATCCTGGGCGGCATGCTGCTGGACCTGGACGGCGACGGGGTGATGGACGTGCGGCTGGTCGACACCGACGGCGACGGCGAGCTGGACGAGGTGATCAGGCGAGGCGAGCCGGGCTTCTAGCCGGGCAGGCAGCCCGCCCCGCGAGGTGTTCCGCGCAACGCGCGGCCGTGTTCGTCACACGCGTCGTTCGCCCGCCGCGTCGGCGTCCCGACGTGAACCCGCAGGTCCGGTGTCCGCCAGAGCGGTAGGGACGTCCGAGCGCCTGGAACGGCGAATTCGGCGGCGCGCACCGGCATCCGGGCGCCTTGGGACCGGTGGCGGATTCGAATGCGGGCGCGAATGGGATCATGTCCGGCGTGCAACCCGACGTCGAGGTGGGACCGGGCAGCCTGCTGGTGGCGTCGCCTGGGCTGGCTGACCCCAATTTCCGTCGCACGGTGGTCTACATCATCGAGCACCGGGACGAGGGGACGCTGGGAGTCGTGCTCAACCGGCCAGGCGAGACCGCGGTAGAAGACGTGCTGCCCGAATGGGGCCCGTACGCGAGCAGCCCGCAGGCGGTGTTCGTCGGCGGACCGGTCGAGCAGAAGGTGGCGCTGTGCCTGGCAGCCCTCCGCACCGGAGTGGACACCACCGACCTGGCCGGTGTCGTCGGCGTCCGCAATCCGATCGCGATCATCGCGTTGGACACCGATCCCGAGCTGCTGGCGCCGCGACTTCGGGGACTGCGGGTGTTTGTCGGCTATTCGGGCTGGGATCGGCGACAGCTGGCAGGCGAGATCGAGCGCGGCGACTGGTTCGTGGTTCCGGGGCTGCCGGACGACGTGGTGTGCCCGCCGGGAACCGACCTGTGGGGACTGGTGTTGCGCAGACAGCCGCTGCCCCTGGCGTTATTGGCGACTCACCCGCTTGACCTGCGAAGAAATTAGTTCACGCAGCACACTCGTGCTTATTCGCCGTCATTGATTGGGGGCGAAGAACGGCTTCTCCGCAGGCTGTGTTCATCGGCCTGCGCGTTCTCAGGCGATGCCGCAGGCCCCGTTGCCGCAGCACTGGCCCGCGCAGCCGAGAGTGCGGGCGGGTTTGTCCTTCACTGTCGCCGCAGCCCGGGTGCCGAGCACGCCGCCCGCGACGGTCAGGCCGAGAAGGCCGACGACGCCGACGCCGAGGGCGATCAACTGGGCGGGTCCGGACAGGCCGAGGAGCCCGACGGCCGTCAGCACGCCGATCGCGCCGGACACCAGCGTCGGCAGGCCTGCGGCACGGTTGCCGACCCGGAAGGCCTCGTCGCTGCGCAGCGTCGCCGCGGTGCGCACCCCGGCGAAGCGGTTCCTGGGCAGTGTCTCCTTCATTCCGCGCCAGCCGATGACCAGCAGGGCAGCACCTGCCAGCAGAAGCACCACGGACAGCACGACGGCGACCGCGAGCGGCAGTGCGCTCGGCTCGGCTGTCGTCGCCTGCGCGAACTCTCGGGCAGCACCCTGGACAGACCGCTGGATCGACCCGTGGATGGACTCCGCATTCGTCACTCCAGCAGGGTAAGCGCTGATCGGAGCACGCCGGAGGTCACCCTCGTCATGCCGTGGTCGCCGTCACGCGCGCGCGGTGTCCAGCGACCGACACGGCTCGTCGGCACCGGGGCGGCCCCGGTATGCTTGGCCGATGAGCACGGGTCGCCTGCTCCTTAGTACGCCGCGTTGACCAGCTAGGAAGGGTCGACGCGGCAGCCCCTCTCGTCCCATCTGGGCGGAGGGGTTTCGTCTTGTTCGGGGCGCACACGTGGCTGCCGAGGCGACCAAGAGGAAGGAACGGACCCATGGGTGAGGGCAATCCCCATCCCGTCACGCAGGACGAGACCCCGCCGTTCCGCTACACGGCGGAACTGGCCGCGCAGGTCGAGAGCCGCTGGCGGACGCACTGGGAGCAGCACGGCACGTTCCACGCGCCGAACCCGGTCGGCACGCTGGCCGAGGAGACGCTCCCGTCGGACAAGCTCTTCGTGCAGGACATGTTCCCCTACCCCTCCGGTGAGGGGCTGCACGTCGGCCACCCGCTCGGCTTCATCGGCACCGACGTCTTCGCCCGCTATCACCGTATGCAGGGCCGGAACGTGCTGCACACGATGGGCTTCGATGCATTCGGGCTGCCTGCGGAGCAGTACGCCGTCCAGACCGGCCAGCATCCGAGGATCACCACCGAGAAGAACATCGAGCGGTATCTGGATCAGATCCGCAGGCTGGGTCTCGGGCATGACGAGCGCCGTCGGGCCAGGACGATCGACGTCGAGTACTACCGCTGGACGCAGTGGATCTTCCTGCGCATCTTCAACTCCTGGTACGACCCCTCCGCGCGGGACGGCCAGGGCGGGGCCCGTCCGATCGACGAGCTGATCGAGCAGTTCACCTCGGGCGACCGGGCCACACCGGACGGCAGGTCCTGGTCCGAGCTGAGCAGCAGCGAGCAGCGTGGCGTGATCAACGATCATCGGCTCGTGTACCTGTCCGAGGCGCCGGTGAACTGGTGTCCCGGGCTGGGCACCGTGCTGGCGAACGAGGAGGTCACTCCCGACGGACGCAGCGAGCGGGGCAACTTCCCGGTCTTCCGTCGCAATCTGCGGCAGTGGATGATGCGGATCACCGCGTACTCCGACCGGTTGATCGACGATCTGGACCGGCTCGACTGGCCGGACAAGATCAAGACCATGCAGCGCAACTGGATCGGGCGGTCGCACGGCGCTCGGGTCCGGTTCCCCGTGCCGGTGGCCGACGGTTCCGAGGAGGTCGTCGAGGTCTTCACGACCCGACCGGACACGCTGTTCGGCGCGACGTACATGGTGCTGGCGCCCGAGCATCCGCTCGTGGACGTGCTGGGCTCGCGGAGCTGGGCACCGGACGTCGACTCCCGGTGGACCGGCGGTGCGGCGACTCCCGCCGAGGCGGTCGCCGAGTACCGCGCGCGGACCGCGCGGAAGTCGGAGATGGACCGCCAGGAGAGCAAGGACAAGACCGGCGTCTTCATCGGCGCCCATGCCACGAACCCGGTGAACGGCGAACGGATTCCGGTGTTCATCGCGGACTACGTGCTGATGGGCTACGGCACCGGCGCCATCATGGCGGTCCCCGGCCAGGACCAGCGTGACTGGGACTTCGCCACCGCGTTCGGCCTGCCCGTCATCAGGACGGTCCAGCCGCCTGAGGGATTCGAGGGCGAGGCGTTCGCGGGCGAGGGCCCCGCGATCAACTCCGCCAACCTGTTCTCGGTGAACCTGGACGGGATGGACATCGCCGAAGCGAAGAAGACGACCATCGACTGGCTGGAGGCCAACGGCCGAGGCGAGGGCACCGTCCAGTACAAGCTGCGCGACTGGCTGTTCTCGCGACAGCGCTACTGGGGCGAGCCCTTCCCGATCGTCTACGACTCCGACGACCAGCCGATCGCGCTGCCCGACGACCAGCTCCCGGTCGAGCTGCCGGAGGTCGACGACTATTCGCCGAAGACCTTCGACCCCGACGACGCCGAGACCGAGCCGTTCGCTCCCCTCGGCCGCGCCGAGGACTGGCTGACGGTCGAGCTCGACCTGGGCGACGGCGTCAAGACCTACCGCCGCGACACGAACACGATGCCGCAGTGGGCCGGTTCATGTTGGTACCAGCTCCGCTACGTGGACCCGACCAACGACAAGGCGTTCGTCGACCCGGAGAACGAGCGGTACTGGATGGGTCCGAGGCCCGAGATCCACGGCGAGTCCGACCCCGGCGGGCTGGACCTGTACATCGGCGGCGTCGAGCACGGCGTGCTGCACCTGCTGTACAGCCGGTTCTGGCAGAAGGTGCTGTACGACCTCGGCGAGCTCTCGGCGGCGGAGCCGTATCGACGGCTCTTCAACCAGGGCTACATCCAGGCCTTCGCCTACAAGGACGCGCGCGGCGTCTACGTGCCTGCGGCCGAGGTCGAGGAGCGGGACGGGAAGTTCTTCTTCAACGACGAAGAGGTCGTCCAGGAGTACGGGAAGATGGGCAAGAGCCTGAAGAACTCCGTCGCCCCGGACGAGATCTGTGACGAGTACGGCGCGGACACCCTCCGGCTGTACGAGATGTCGATGGGTCCGATGGACGTCTCCCGCCCCTGGGCGACCAAGGACGTCGTCGGCGCATACCGGTTCCTTCAGCGGCTGTGGCGCAACGTGGTCGACGAGACCACCGGTGAACTGCGGATCAGCGAGGACGCCCCGTCGGAGCAGACGCTGAAGCTGCTGCACCGGACGATCGCGGGAGTGCATGAGGACTACGCGTCCTTCCGCTACAACACCGCCGCCGCGAAGCTGATCGAGCTGAACAACCACCTGACCAAGACCTACGCGAACGAGTCCGGCACACCTCGGTCGGTGGTCGAGCCGCTGGTCCAGCTGCTGGCACCCCTGTGTCCGCACATCGCCGAGGAGCTGTGGTCGCGGCTGGAACACGGCGAGTCGCTGGCGCACGGGCCCTTCCCGGTCGCCGACGAGGCCTACCTGGTCGACGACACCGTGGAGTACCCGATCCAGGTCAACGGCAAGGTCCGTTCGCGGATCACCGTCGCGGCCGACGCGGCGGGCGACGTGGTGAAGGCGGCCGCGCTGGCGGAGGAGAAGATCGTCGCCGCGCTGGAGGGGCGGGAACCGCGCAAGGTAATCGTCGTTCCCGGCAGGCTGGTCAACGTGGTCGTCTAAAGCCCTGCGGGCGGCGGATGACGCGCCGGTCGAACCGACACACGACGCCTCGCCCTCACCCCGCATCGGGGTGGCGGCGAGGCGTCGTGCATGACTGCGCAATGTTTCACGTGAAACATTGCGGTTCACGTGACACATTGCGGTTCACGTGACACATTGCGGGCGGCCGGGTGATCGGCGGGGCGCGTCCAGAGTCGAGACGATCCGGTCTGGTCGAGGCCGTCGCAAGCTCGGCACAGCGCAGGACCCGACCCGCCGCTAGTCGGCGAACGCGAGACCTCGCAGGGTCAGCTCCTCGTCCAGGATTCGGATTCCCTTGGGGCCGATGCCGTGGAGTCTGAGCAGTTCCGCCCGCGTCACGCCGGTCAGCTGCGCATAGCGGGTGTAGCCGTTCAGCGCCAAGACGCGACGCGCGGTCTTGCCGATCCGCTGGGGGAACTCGGTCGGCTCGGGGGCGTCCGGCGTCGCCATCGCGCACCTCCAGGCCTCGGCGGCTCGATGAGCTCGTGCGCCGTCAAGAGTAGGTGTTCTGGTACGGGCCGCACCCCGATCGGCTGCGGCCCGTCCCGGTGTGGCGGGTCAGGAGCCGAGACTGTGCGGGCGGGTCGCACCGGCTCAGTGCCCGCAGACGCCCGTGTCCTCGGCGAGCTCGGCCAGCATCGCCTCGTACAGCCGCTCGGCGTTGCGCACGTCGAAGGGGAACCGGCCGAACACCTCCAGGGCGATGTGTCCGTACACCCGCACCCACCAGCGCAGCAGCGAGTGCAGAGCCTCCAGCTGGAGCAGCTGCGGCGGCAGGATGATGTCGAGCGAGGACATGCTGGCGACCAGGGCATCGCGGGCGGCGACCAGATCGGCCTCCAGGTCGGGCGGGAAGGCCTCGGCCTGCGGCATCGGCGTGTCCTTGGCGAGGATGTCGCCGAGCAGCGCGAGGAAGATCTGCCCGAAGCGGTCCGGGAGCGGGCCGTCCCGGCCCGGGCGTTCCCGGACGTCACGCGATGCGAAGACGAGTTCGAACTCGTTCGGATGGTCCAGCGCCCAGGTGCGCAGCCGCCTGCAGACGGTGAACACCCTGCCCGGCAGGTCCGCCTGATCGAGTTCGGCCGTCGCGCCGGTCAGCTCCGCCGCCAGTCGCATGCAGATGTCGTCGCCGACGTGACGCAGTAGGTCCTCGCGCGAGTCGTAATACCGGTATAGCGCGGGAGCGGTCACGCCGAGTTCTCGGGCTATTGCACGGAGAGTGACCGCGTGTTGCCCCTGTTCAACAAGGAGCTGCCTTGCGTGTTCGCGGATCTCCAACTCAGTGGCAGCCCGTAGCCGTTCTCGGCGCGTGATCTCTGTCATGCCTCCCTCTTCAAGGGTTGTAAACGCCGTTTACTGGCTCGTACAGTATCCGGCTGCGGGTGAACGATATTCACCTCGGTTCACGTTGTTCACACAACCTAGCCCGGCCGTCGCCGGTGACCAAGATGTGGAGGCCGCCAGGTGTTCGCCAGATGGGGGGCCGCGGTACACCGTGCTCGGTGGACCGTGCTCATCTCAACGCTCGTGCTCACGATCCTCGGCGGCTTCTGGGGCATCGGCGTCTTCGACCGCCTCACCCAGGGCGGCTACGACGATCCCAACAGTGAGGCCGCCGCCGCCGCGGAGGTCGCCGCAGGCGCCATGGAGGGCCAGGCGGGCGACGTCGTGGTGATGTACCGCGCCTCGGAGGGTCAGTCGCTGGACGACCCCGAGCTGGCGGCCGCGGTCACCGAGAACCTCGCGGCCCTGCCTGCGGAGCAGGTCGAGAGCGCCATCTCGTACTGGCACACGGGAATGCCGGAGTTCGTCTCGGACGACGGCACCGTGGGACTCGCGGTGATCGGGCTGGTGGGCGACGGCGACGACGAGAAGCTGACCGCCTACGACGAGATCGCGGACGACCTGATCATCGACGGCGTCTCGACGCAGGTCGCGGGCGGTGTCGTCGCCGAGCACGCCATCGGTCACCGTGCCGAGCAGGACCTCATCGCGGCCGAGATCGTGTCGCTGCCGATCGTGCTCATCCTGCTGGTGGTCATCTTCGGCGGACTGGTCGCCGCATCGCTGCCCGTGGTGGTCGGCGGGCTCGCCGTCTTCGGCGCCCTGGGGCTGCTGCACCTGATCGCCCTGTTCACCACGGTGAACGTCTTCGCGGTGAACGTCGCCAGCATGCTCGGGCTCGGGTTGGCGATCGACTACGGACTCTTCGTGGTGGGCCGCTTCCGCGAGGAGATGGACTCGGGTCGCGACCCCGCCTCCGCAGTGCGGCGCAGTGTCGCCACGGCGGGCCGGACCGTCGCTTTCTCCGCCGTGCTGCTGATCATCGCGCTGTCCGGGCTGATGCTGTTCCCGCAGGAGTTCCTGCGCTCGCTGGCCTACGGCGGGATGAGCGCGGTCGGCCTGGCCGCGCTGCTGTCGCTCACCGTGCTGCCCGCGCTGCTCGGCCTGCTCGGCCACCGGGTGGACAAGCTGTCCCTGCCCTGGCTGCGTCGTCGTCGGCAGCGGGCGACCGGCGAGGGCTGGCGACGGCTGGCCGACGGCGTGATGAAGCGGCCCGGCCTGATCGCGCTGCCGATCATCGCGGGACTGGTACTGCTTGGCTCCCCCTTCCTCAGCGCCCAGTTCGGCATGCCGGATGAACGGGTACTGCCCGCCGACGATCCCGCTCGCATCGCGACCGAGGCGTTGAAGGCCGACTTCCCGGAGATGGGCGGCGACGGCATCCAGATCGTGCTCCAGGGTGACGGCACCCCGCCGGACGAGGCCGCCCTCGGTGGTTACCTCGCCGAGGTGGACCAGCTGGCAGGCGTCGACTCCGTCGCGCCGACCGGCGGGGCGGACGACGTGGTCGTCCTGGAGGCACAGGTCGACGGTGATCCGTTCGGCGACGTCGCCAACCAGACCGTTCGAGACATCCGGGCACTGGACGCACCGGCGGACACCGAGGTGCTCGTCGGCGGAGTCACTGCAGCCAACCTGGACAGTCTCGACGCGACGGCCGAGATGCTGCCGTGGATGGCGGTGCTGCTGGTCGGGGCCACCCTGATCCTGATCTTCCTCGCCTTCGGCTCCGTGCTGCTGCCGATCAAGGCGGTGATCCTGAGCTTCCTCAGCCTCTCCGCGACCTTCGGCGCGCTGACCTGGCTGTTCGTCGACGGGCACGGTTCAGGGCTGTTGGGCGTGACGCCGATGCCGATGGAGGCGGGGATCATCGTCCTGATCGCCGCGATCGTGTTCGGCCTCTCCACCGACTACGAGGTCTTCCTGCTCTCCCGGATGGTGGAGGCGCGGGCGGGCGGCGCCACGACCGAGGAGGCGGTGCGCACCGGACTCGTGCGGACCGGCCGGGTCATCAGCGCCGCCGCGCTGCTGCTGGTCGTGGTGACGGGCGCGTTCGCCTTCTCCGGCATCCAGATGATGCGGTTCATCGGCGTCGGCATGATCATCGCGCTGATCCTGGACGCGACGATCGTCCGGATGCTCCTCGTGCCTGCGGTGATGAAGCTCTTCGGCGACGCGATCTGGTGGGCGCCCGGTCCGCTGCGCAGGCTG
Source organism: Actinoalloteichus fjordicus (assembly GCF_001941625.1). Lineage (NCBI taxonomy): Bacteria > Bacillati > Actinomycetota > Actinomycetes > Pseudonocardiales > Pseudonocardiaceae > Actinoalloteichus > Actinoalloteichus fjordicus. Next base: position 7,086,234 of record NZ_CP016076.1, on the reverse strand, counting down.
CAGGAGCGGGTCGGCCTCTCCGAGGTGGAGAAGCCGGAGTCGGGGTCCGATTCGACTCCTCCCGAGTCGGAGTCGGGGTCCGATTCGACTCCTCCCGAGTCGGAGGGGGAAGCCCAGGAGCGAGCGGCGGTGGCCGCCGGTGGGAATAAGTCGACGGAGCGAGGATCCTCGACGCCATGAGTGAAGTCGTCTTCTACGCTCGGCCTGGTTGTCCGTTCTGCACGATGCTGCGGGCCGATCTGCAACGTCGGGGCCTGCCCTTCCGCGAGCGAGACATCTGGAAGGACCCGGAGGCCGCCGCTGCGGTCCGGGCGGCGGCAGGGGGGAACGAGACCGTTCCCACGGTGAACGTCGGTTCCCGCTGGATGGTCAACCCGCCTGCCGAGGACGTGCTGGCGGCGGTGGCCGAGCAGGCGCCGGAGCTGTTGCCGAAGGGATAGCGCGGCCGGGCCGTGAGTGCTCGTGAGCGGGGTCGGGGAGTCTTCCCTGGCCCCGCTTTCTCGGTCCTCGCCTCGGACCGGCCTGCTTCGTGCGCCGGGCCGCAGCGAGCGGGTGCTCGGTGTGCGCGGACGTGCGGGCGAGCCGGGCGGGCGTCCTGCGCCGAGGGGAATCGGGCGAGGGACGGTGCCGACCGCGTCGGGGGGCTCCACGACCGGCACCGCCGACCAGGCCTGCTCGCCCGAGGGCGAGAAGTGCACCGGTCGAAGGAACCGACGCGGCGAACGGTCGTCCGGATCCCTTCTATTGCAAACAACTTCGTTGATCGGGCGAGTTCTGTGTCACGGCGATGCAACCACTCGTCGGGGAGATCACGTCTGCGCGTTTCCGCTCACGCAGAGATCATCGAGGATGCCGGTCCCGGCCGGTCCCGAAGATCGACTCGGCTAGCGTTGTCGATCAACGCTGTGATCGAACTTCGGATGACGGATTGGTCTTCGCCCGGTAAACGTCCCGATACTTGACCGATCAAGCATCCGGAAGGGCTTGTGTATTCGATTAACCATCCCCTGTAATCGTTACCAGGGCGACGGAGCCATGACACACCGTGCGGACGTCTCGACCCGACAGTTGATCTCTTGAGTTCGTTGGCGACGTGGAACGGGGAGTGCGCGGTGGCCACCATGAAGGACGTGGCGCAGGCGGCGGGCGTGTCCACCGCCACCGTGTCGCGCGTCCTCAACGGGCATCCCGCCCCCACCGAGCAGACCCGTGAGCGGGTCCTCGCCGCGATCGACGCGCTCGGCTACCGGCCCAACACCCTGGCCCGTTCTCTGCGGCTGCACACGACCCACACCCTCGGACTGGTCATCTCCGACCTGACCAATCCGTTCTTCGCCGAGGTCGCCCGCGCCGTCGAGAACGAGGCCAGGGAACACGACTACTCCGTCATCGTCGGCAACGCCAACGAGAGCGTCGAGCAGCAGCGGCGATACGTCCACACCCTGCTCGACCGGCAGGTGGACGGCCTGCTGGTGTGCCCGGCGACCGACGAGGGCAGCTGGCTGGGCGAGGCGGCGGAGACCGGAGTCCCGCTGGTGCTCCTCGACCGACGGATAGCGGGCTCGGTCAAGGTCCCCGTGGTGCGCGTCGACGGCACGGCGGCGTTGGAGTGCCTTGCCGCGCACCTGGTCGAGTTAGGGCACCGCCGCATCGGCGTGATCGCAGGCCCCGCCGAGGCCAGCACCGGCCGGGAACGGCTGGATGCGTTCGCCGCGGCGCTGGGCTCCCGAGGCGCACCGCTCGCCGAGCGGATGGTCGTCTACGGCGACTTCCAACAGCAGAGCGGCGCCACTGCGGCCCGGACCCTGATGTCCGGAGCGAACCGGCCGACGGCGCTGGTGGCGATGGACAACCTGATGGGACTCGGTGCGCTGGAACAGCTTCGCGCCATGGGCTTCTCGGTGCCCGGTGACGTCGGGCTGGCCGTGTACGACGATCTGCCCTGGTTCTCGCTGCTCGAACCGGCGATCACCGCCATCGCCCAGCCCACCGACGACCTCGGGCGTGCGGCGGTTCGAGCCCTGCTCGACCTCATCGGGCAGGGCAACGCGGAGAACGTGGTGCTGAACGCGGAACTGGTCATCCGCAGTTCCTGCGGAGAACGGGCCGAATCCGGCCGAGGAGAAGGTGTATGACCTCGCACGACCCCATGCAGCACCCGGCAGGCCGAGTCCTGCTCGAAGTGCGCGACATCAGCAAGCGGTTCACCGGAGCGCTGGCGCTGGACCAGGTGAGCCTCCAGGTGCGTGCCGGTGAGGTGCACGTCCTGCTCGGTGAGAACGGCGCGGGCAAGAGCACCCTCGTCAAGGTCCTCGGCGGAGTGCACAGCCCGGATCGCGGCCAGATCCTCGTCGACGGCAGACCGGCGACGATCCGTTCGCCTCGACAGGCGCGCCAGCACGGCATCGCCGTCATCCACCAGGAGTTGACCCTGGTGCCCCGGCTCTCGGTCGCGGAGAACCTCTTCCTCGGCCGGGCGCCGCGACGGCTGGGTATGGTCGATCGAGCCAGGATGCTGCGGGAGGCGGTCCCGCTTCTCGACCGGGTCGGCCTGCGGGTCGATCCCAGCGCTCCGGTCGACTCCTTGGGCATCGCCCAGCAGCAGATGGTGGAGATCGCCAGGGCGCTGGACGAGGACGCGACGGTGCTGGTGCTCGACGAGCCGACCTCGGCGCTCACCGGGACCGAGACCGATCGGTTGTTGGAGATCATGGACGACCTGCGGGAACAGCAGGTCGGACTGGTCTTCATCACCCATCACCTCGACGAGATCCAGCGCATCGCGGATCGGATCACGGTGCTGCGGGACGGACGAGGCGCGGGCATTCTGCCCGGCCGCGCCTCGATCGACGAGATGGTGCGCACCATGGTCGGCCGTGACATCGACGACCAGTTCCCGAGGCATCGCACCAGGACGGGCGAGCCGCTGTTGCGCGTGTCCGGACTGACCCGTAAGGGCGTCTTCTCCGACATCGGCTTCGAGGTCCGCGCGGGCGAGGTGGTCGGCATCTCCGGCCTCGTCGGCTCCGGTCGCACCGAGGTGGTGCGGGCCGTGTTCGGCGCCGACCCCTACGACTCGGGAACGGTCGAGGTCGCGGGCCGCGTCGTGCGCGGCGGCGACATCTCCGCCGCGATGCGCGCGGGGATCGGCCTGGTCCCGGAGGATCGCAAGGGACAAGGGCTGGTGCTGAACTCCTCGGTCGGGGAGAACATGGGCCTGGTGACGCTGCGGTCCGCCACATCCGGCGGACTCGTGGATCGCCGAGGCCAGGCGCGCCGGGCGGCGGAGATGGCAGGCAGGCTGCGCGTCAAGCACTCCGACGCGGGCCAGACCATCCGCGAGCTCTCCGGCGGCAACCAGCAGAAGGTCGCCATCGGCAAATGGCTGCTGGCCGACCCCAAGGTGCTGATGCTCGACGAGCCGACCAGGGGAATCGACGTCGGCGCCAAGGTCGAGATCTACGAACTCATCAATCAGCTCACCGAGTCTGGCCATGCGGTCCTGCTGGTCTCCAGCGAACTGCCCGAGGTCATCGGCATGAGTGACCGGATTCTCGTGATGGCGCATGGACGCATCACGGGCGAGCTGTCCACCGACGGCGTCACCCAGGAACAGGTGATGGCGCTCGCGGTGGCGGCCAGGGAAGAGGAGGACCTGGCGTCATGACCAGTGTCGAGAAGACCGGACGCCGTTCCCGAGGCGGTTTCGACATGAACAAGCTGCTCGGGGAGAACGGCGCCCTGCTGGGCCTCATCGTGCTCTCCGTGGCGCTGTGGATCATGGTGCCGAGCTTCGGCTCGCCGCAGAATCTCCTCAACATCGGCGTGCAGGCCGCCGTCGTCGCCGTGATGGCCTTCGGCGTCACGTTCGTGATCATCTCCGGCGGCATCGACCTGTCGGTGGGCAGCGTCGCGGCGCTGTCCGCGATGGTCGGAGCCTGGTCGGCCGCCGATCTCGGGCTGCCCGGCGGACTCGCCCTGATCGTGGGCCTGCTCACCGGCGTCGCGGCCGGACTCGTCAACGGGCTGATGGTGAGCTTCGGCAAGCTGCCCGCCTTCATCGCCACCCTCGCCATGCTGAGCATCGCCAGGGGCTTGACGCTGGTCGTCTCGCAGGGGAGGCCCGCCGCCACGCCGGACGAGATCAGCTTCTTCGGATCGACCATCGAAGCGGGGCCGATCCAGCTTCCGATGCCGGTCCTCATCCTGGTCGGGATGTTCCTCGTGACGGGGTTCATCCTCACCCGCACCTACTCGGGCCGGGCGATGTACGCGATCGGCGGCAACGAGGAGGCCGCGCGACTGTCCGGGATCAGCGTGCGCAACCAGAAGCTGGTGGTCTACGCCCTGTCCGGTCTGTTCGCGGCGATGGCGGGCATGATGCTCGCCGGCCGCCTGTCCTCGGCAGGCCCGCAGGCCGCCGTGGGATACGAACTCGATGCGATCGCCGCGGTCGTCATCGGCGGGGCTTCGCTGTCCGGCGGGATCGGACGGGCCACCGGGACTCTGGTGGGCTCGCTGGTGCTGGCCGTCCTGCGCAACGGCCTGAACCAGCTGCAGGTCTCGCCGTTCTGGCAGCAGGTCGTGATCGGTGTCGTGATCGCGCTGGCAGTACTGGTGGACACCGTCCGCAGACGCGGCAAGTGAGTCGTCCCGGCTCGTGCCGGGCGGGGAACTCGGGGCGACCCGAGGAAGGAGAGAAGTACAGATGCGAGGGGTATACAGGACGGGCACGACCGTCCTCGCCGTCGCCGCTCTCGGGTTCGCCGCAGGTTGCGGCAGCGCCGACGAGACCAACGGCGGAGGCGGCAACGGCGACGCGGAGTTCACCATCGGACTGTCGGTCTCCACGTTGAACAACCCGTTCTTCGTCGACATTCAGGACGGCGCACAGGAGGCGGCTGCCGAACTCGGCGTCGACCTCATCGTGCAGGACGCCCAGAACGACCCGGCGACCCAGATCAACCACGTCGACACCTTCGTCACTCAGGGCGTCGACCTGATCATCATCAACGCGGTCGACTCCGACCAGGCGACTCCGGCCGCCGCCGCAGCAGCCAACGCGAACATTCCGGTGATCGCGCTCGACCGGTCGATCACTGACGCCGAGGTGGCGCAGGAGATCGTCTCCGACAACGTCCAGGGCGGCGAGCTGGCTGCGGATGCGCTGGTGGAGGCGGGCGTCGACGGCGACGTCGTCGTGATCCAGGGCATCCCCGGCTCCTCGGCCAGCCGGGACCGCGGCGAGGGCTTCGGCAACGGCGTCGAGGCGAACTCCGCGCTGAATGTCGTCGCCGAGCAGCCCGCGAACTTCGACCGGACCGAGGGCATGGATGTGATGGAGAACATCCTGCAGTCCAACGGCGACATCGCGGGCGTGTTCGCGGAGAACGACGAGATGGCACTGGGCGCGATCCGGGCGCTCGGCGACCGGGCGGGCGAGGACGTGCTCGTCTTCGGCTTCGACGGCACGCCGGACGGGCTCGACGCGATCGTCTCCGGGACGCTGGCGGGCACCATCGCCCAGCAGCCGGAGGAGATGGGCCGTCAGGCGGTGGAGCAGGCCCTCGAGCTGCTCGACGGCGGCGAGATCGAGCCCGTCATCCAGGTCGAGGTTCAGGCGGTCACGCCGCAGAACGTCGAGCAGTACACCTCCTGATCCGGTGATGAACAGGCGAGCAGACGTGGTGGTGGTCGGGTCGGCCAACGCCGATCTCGTGGTCACGGTCGCCCGGCGACCCTCGGCGGGCGAGACGGTGCTGGGTGACGACGTGACCACGATCCCCGGTGGTAAGGGCGCGAATCAGGCGGTGGCGGCAGGCAGGCTCGGCGCTTCGGTCGCCCTGCTGGGTGCCGTCGGTGCCGATCAGTACGGCGAGCTTCTTCGCGAGTCGCTGCGGTCGGCGAACGTTGACACCGGCCTGCTGCGCACGGCGGATCGTCCCACCGGGAACGCCTTCATCACGCTGACGCCCGACGGCGAGAACACCATCGTGGTCTCGCCGGGGGCGAACGCCTCGGTGCTGCCCGCCGATGTGGCGGCGGCCTCTTCTGAGGTCGCCGCCGCCAAGGTGGTCGTCCTGTCGTTGGAGATCCCGCTGGAGACGGTGCGTCATGCCGTCGAGGCGGCCTCCTCGGCGGGAGTCCGGGTGTTGCTGAACCTCTCGCCGGTCGCCTCGCTCGACGAGGAGACGCTGGGCCGCCTCGATCCGCTGGTGGTGAACGAGCACGAGGCGGCGTGGCTGCTCACCGCGCGGGACTCGGCGCAGGAGGACTCAGCGCAGGACTCGGCGCAGGAGGACTCAGCGCAGGACTCGGCGCAGGAGGACTCAGCGCAGGACTCGGCGCAGGAGGACTCAGCGCGGGAGGTCTCGGCGCAGGACTCCGCTGACGCCGCGCGCTACGTGGAGATCGCACGCAGGCTGCGGGCGCTCGGCCCGCGCTCGGTGGTGGTCACGTTGGGCGCCAAGGGAGCGGTGACCTCCGACGAGAACGGAACGACGGTGATCGCCGCACCCGAGGTGCGGGCGGTGGACAGCACCGGCGCCGGTGACGCCTTCGCCGGTGCCCTCGCGGTGGGACTGGCGGCGGACCGGCCGCTGGCGGACGCGGCTGCCTTCGCGGCACGGGTCGCGGCGACCGCCGTGACGAGAGTGGGCGCGCAGCCCTCGTATCCGACGTCGAATGAGGTGATCTCGTGAAGCGAGACGGCATTCTTCATGCCGGACTGAGCGGAGCGCTCGCCCGGCTCGGACACACCGATCGGGTCGTGGTGGCCGACTGTGGGCTGCCCATTCCCGACGGACCAGAACTGATCGACCTGGCCTTCCGTTTCGGTGTGCCGTCTTTCCTCGAGGTCGTGGACGGGCTGCTCGCCGAGGCGGTCTTCGAGAGCGCGCTGGTGGCAGGCGAGATGGACAGCGGGAATCCGATGATCGCCAAGGCGCTGATCGAGCGGCTGGGCGAGCCGGAACGAGTGCAGCACGAGGAGTTCAAGAGCCTGGTCGCGGACTCGCGTCTGGTGATCCGCACCGGCGAGGCGACGCCCTATGCGAACGTCATCCTTCGCTGTGGAGTCCCGTTCTGAACTCACCAGGACAGCCGAACGAACACGGTCGGCACGCCCATGCCGACCTCGCCCGCCGCAGCGGTCGGCACGCCGACCGTGTTCCTCGCAGTCGTGACGACCTGGTCGGTGCCCCAGTAGGGTCTCAAGACCATGGCGGTCACGGGTCTGCAAGGGGTAGGGGTCAGCGCCGGGCGAGCGGCCGGGCCGATGGTGCGGGTGGCCGATCCGCTGCCGCCGCCGGAGTCCGGCCCCGCCCCTGCTGATCCTGCCGAGGAGGCCGCCCGGATCCGCCCCGTCGCCGAGGCGGTGGCGGCCGAGCTGTCCGCCCGCGCAGGCCGGGCCGACGGCGAGCCGAGAGCGGTGCTGGAGACCACGGCGGCCATGGCCGCCGACCCGGCGCTCATCGCCTCGGCGGAGACACTGGTCGTGCAGCGCGGGCTGCCCGCCCCTCGTGCGGTGTACGAGGCGGCAGGCACGTTCGCCGACGACCTGCGTGCGCTGGGCGGCTATCTCGGCGAGCGGGCGCGCGACGTGCTCGACGTCCGAGATCGGCTGGTGGCCGAGCTGTCCGGGGTGCGGCCGCCCGGCGTGCCCGTCCTCGAGGCGCCCGGCGTGCTGGTGGCCCGCGACCTGGCCCCGGCCGACACCGCAGACCTCGATCCCGCGCTGGTCTTGGCGCTGGTCACCGAGGAGGGCGGCCCCACCAGCCACACCGCGATCCTGGCCAGGGCACTGCGCATCCCCGCCGTCGTCGGCTGCCGGGGCGCCCTGGAACTCGCCGAGCCGGTCGGACTGATCGTCGACGGCGACACGGGTCTGGTCCAGGTGCAGACCGGCGAGATCTCGGTGCAGGCGGTCGATCGGGCGGCAGAGCCGTCCTGGACCGGACCGGGGCACACCTCGGACGGCGATCCGATCCCGTTGCTGGCCAACGTCGGCTCCGTGACGGATGCCGCCACTGCCGTCGCGGCAGGCGCGGAGGGCGTCGGCCTGTTCCGCACCGAGTTCTGCTACCTCGACGCGGAGACCGAGCCGACCGAGGCGGCCCAGCGAGCCGCCTACGCGGAGGTGCTGGCGGCGTTCGCAGGCCTGCCCGTGGTGGTCCGCACCCTCGATGCCGGATCGGACAAGCCACTGCCCTTCCTGTCGGGCTCCTCGGCCGAGCCGAACCCGGCTCTCGGCGTGCGCGGCCTGCGGATCGGCCGCGAGGAGGTCGGCGTGCTCGATCGGCAGCTCGCGGCCATCGCGGGCGCCCAGGCCGACTCCGGGGCGTCGGTCTCGGTCATGGCGCCGATGGTGGCCACCGCCGAGGAGGCCGACTGGTTCGCGACGCGGGCGCGGGCGGCGGGCCTGAATCGCGTCGGCGTCATGATCGAGGTTCCTGCCGCGGTGCTGACCGCACAGGAGGTCTTCGGTTCGGTCGACTTCGTCAGCGTGGGGACCAACGATCTGGCGCAGTACGTCTTCGCGGCGGATCGGATGCTGGGCTCGCTGGCCGGGCTCAACGATCCGTGGCAGCCCGCCCTGCTGCGGCTGCTCGCCCTGTTGGGGCGGGCCGCGCGGGAGACCGGCACCCCGGTGGGCGTCTGCGGCGAGGCGGCAGGCGATCCGCTGCTTGCTGCGGTGTTGGTGGGGCTGGGCGCCACCAGCCTCTCCATGGCGGCAGGGTCGTTGGCCTCGGTCGGCAATCGACTGGCGTCGATCAGCAGGGCGCACTGCATCGCGGCAGGGCAGGCGGCGCTCCTCGGGACTGATCCGGCCTCGGTCCGGGCTGCCGTCGTCGAGTCGATCAGCGCAGCGTTCGACGGCGCGCCGAGGCACGAGGGGGATCGGCCCGCGGCAGAGCGCTAACGTCGGGAGTTGCGGACCCGGATGGAACTGGCCTTGGCCGTCCCGTCGAGCCGCAGCCGCCGTTCCGGCTCCGCGCTCGGTGATCGCGTCTGATCCCGGAAGAAGCCGAAGCGGTTGTCGAGATCGATCGACTCGACCAGCGTCGTCCGCGACACGGTGATCTCCACATTGGACCCTTTGACGTCGAACTCGATCTCGACGGTCCGCGAGGCGAACTCGGCCTCGCTGAAGTCCAGCCGGACGTCGCCCGCGAGCGCGTCGATGCAGATCGCCGAGGGCACGGCCCACGGGCCGTTGCGCACGAGGCTGGAGCGAGAGACCTTCAGATGCAGCGGTCGACGAGCAGGCAGCGGGGTGACGACCAGCCCGGGCAGGTCGATCAGAAGGACGTTCAGCTCTTCCCTGGTCCGGGAGGCCAGGGCCTGATCGGTACGTTCGCTGAACTCGTCGAGGTCGATGAGGCCGAGCCCGATCGCCTTCTGCAGCAGTCCGATGACATGCTCACGTTCTGCGTGGGACACACGGAGACGCCGTGGCGGTACCGGATCTGCGGCTGTCACGACGTCCACGGTAAGACATCCCGGCCGTCGATGAGAGCGATTCGACGCCTTTCCACCCCGACGCCCGTCAGTCGTCGTCGAGGCCGTGTTCGATGGCGTATCTGGTCAGCTCCACGCGATTGTGCAACTGGAGTTTTCGCAGCGTGGACTGGACATGGTTCTCGACGGTCCGATGCGAGAGCGACAGCCGAGTGGCGATCATCCGTGCCGACAGACCCTTCGCGACCAGCCGGAGCACCTCGGTCTCCCGCTCGGTGATCCTCGGGGTGTCGGCCGCTCCCTCGGACACCGACGCCATCCGCCGGAACTCTCCGAGCACCAGGCCTGCCAGGCCTGCGGTGAACACCGCATCGCCTGCCGCGGTCTGCCGCACCGCGTCCACCAGTTCCGTCACCGACGCCGACTTCAACAGGTAGCCGGAGGCGCCCGCCTTCACCGCCTCCAGGACGTCGGCGTGTGCGCCGCTGGCGGAGAGCACCAGCACGCGGGTTCGCGGCAGCGCGGCACCGAGCCCGATGATCGCCTGTACTCCGGAGACCTCGCCCAGATGGAGGTCCATCAACACGACGTCGGGACGCACCGTCGAGGCGATGCGCACTGCGCTCTCGGCATCCGATGCGGTCGCCACCACGGAATAGCCGCGTTCGGACAGATCGCGGGCCACACCGTCCCGCCAGATCGGGTGGTCGTCGACGACCATCACCGAGATGGCTGGCTCATTCATCGCCGTCGTCTCCTTTCTCGCTCGACCGTTCTGGGCACGCGTGCCTCCCATTCGGTACCTGCGCCGGGCGCCGTCTCCAGGGTGAGGGTGCCACCGAGGGCAGTCACGCGGGCCCGCATCGACAGACACACCCCCATTCGGCCTGCGGCCTCGGCCTCCGCGAGCCTGCCCGCCGGAATGCCGTCGCCGTCATCGCGCACGCTGAGGATCACGGCGTCGCCGAGGTCTTCCAGCAGGACCCATGCCGAGGCCGACGGGCCGGCATGTTCGTCCACATTGGCCAAAGCCTCCTTTGCCACCGCCAGCAGTTCGATCGCCATCGCCGAGGGCAGCGGCACCGGGGTGGCGGGCACGGAGACCTCGACGCGGGACGTCGCGAGCAGTCGGAGGCCGACGCCGAGGTCGATCTCGTCGGACTCGGCGGGCTCCTGCGGCGCAGTGCTGACCAGGGTGCGCAGGGCGATCTCCTGTTCGCCCGCCATCCTGGCCAGCTCTGCCGCCTCACCACCCAGCTCCGCACCCCGTCTGCGGACCCGCGCCAACACCTGGAGCACGCTGTCGTGGACCATCCTGGCGAGCCGCTCCCGCTCCGTGGTCGCGGCGTCGAGGCGGACCGCCCTGCGAAGCTGTTCCTCGGAATGCCGTGCCGTGACGGCGACCAGCCCGAGGACCAGGCCGACGCCGATCAGCAGCACCGCGTCCCTGGCGAGGTCGACGTTGAGATAACCCCTGGGCAGGATGTTGGTCACCGAGGCGACGAATCCCGCGAGCACCCCCGCCACCGGGCCGCGCTGCACGGCGAGGACGATCACCGCTCCCGGCGCCCAGATCGTCGTCACCAGGGGGGTGGTCGAGACGTCGAGCTGGCTAGGGCTGAGCACGTATTCGGAGGCGAGCACCAGCACCTGGGTGAGGACGAGATCGCCGAGTACCAGGCCGTTCCCGCGCCTGGCGGGCTGGAGGTAGAGGACGGACGTGAGCGCGGTCCACGCCGTCATCACGAGGAGGACGGCCAGCCCCAGTTCCGGCCGACTGTATCGATCGATATTCACCAGCACCCCGACTGCAGCGAACAGCAGAGTGACGATCCGTAGGACGACAGCGCCTCTCCAGAGCGGAGTCGTCGTGTCTATTCGACTTCGGGTAACTGAATCGGGTGTATCTGATCGCTCCACGTATTCCTCCTCCGGTGCCATTGTTGTTCCGTTCGTGTTTGTGTCGACCCCCAGGTGGCGGTCTTCTGCTGTCTCGTCTGGTGTGTCAGGCTGACTTGAAGACCAGGGGGAGGGCCGACGGAGTGGGGAGCAGTCCGTCGGAGAGGGATTTCTGAGGTGATGTCGCTCTCGGCAGAGCGCCGCCTCGGACGGTTTCGCGTCGGCCCTCAACCCGTACACGCGGGGAGGCAGCGTGCGGCAGTGGTCCTTGTGGACGCTCCCTCTGAGTGCCCTGTGCTACTGGCTGGTCATCGATGCGGCGGCCCTGACCACCTCGGCCGTCGTGGTCATCAACGCGGAACCACCGTTTGATCTGGACATCGCGCGATTCGCGGGCATCGCCGTCACGGCCACCGCCGTCATCGTCGGAACCTCGGTCTTCATCCACCTGTCTCGAGACACCAAGCGAAACCCGTGGTCGGTGCACGCGTGCTATCTGGTCGCCGGGATCATGGTGCTGCCGCCGAATCTGCTGATCCTGCTGCTGCTCGGACCGGCTCTCTACGGCGTGATCGGTGCGAGGATGCAGCCGCATCGCTGGGTCTTCACCACGGCGGGCACCGTGCTGGCCACGCTCGCCGCGCGGCTGATCCTCGGCTGGGAGACGCCGAGCTGGCATCCCGCCATGCTGCTGGCGGCAGGCGCCGTGCTCGTGCTGGCCAGAGCCGCGATCATCGCGCTGGGCCTGCGGCTGCGCAGACCGAAGGCGACGGGCTCGGAGATCCTCGGCGATCCGATCGACGTCACCCTGGGCATCGTCGCCGTCAGCGTGGGCGTGCTGATGGCCCGGGTCGTCGTCGATGAGCCGGTGATGGCGCTGCTGGCGGGAGCGCCGATGGTGCTGCTCGAACAGGTCGGGCACCTGCCGCAGTGGCGGCGTTCCGCACAGCGCGACGCCAAGACCGGGCTGGCCAACTCGATGCACTGGGACCGGCTCGCCGTCGACGAGCTGCGTCGCGCCGAGAGCAGGAAGAACCCGACCGCCGTGCTCCTGCTGGACCTCGATCACTTCAAACGGGTCAACGACGATCTCGGGCACCTGGCCGGGGACTCGGTGCTGGCCGCCGTCGCGCTCCTGCTGCGTACCAACATCCGACGCGGCGATCTCGTCGGCCGATTCGGTGGCGAGGAGTTCGTGATCCTGCTCCCCGCCACCGGCTCCTCGGAGGCCGAGGCCATCGCGCAGCGCGTCCGTCGCTCCGTCGCCGCCCTCCGGGTGCCGCTGACGACGGCGGACGGCAGCCCGCACGAACTCGTCGGTCTGACGGTGAGCATCGGCGTCGCGACCACGCAGCGCTTCGGCTATGAGCTGCCGGATCTGCTGGCCGCAGCGGACTCCGCGCTGCTGGCGGCCAAGGGGTCCGGCCGCAACCTCGTCACCATGGCCTGACCGGGGCCGACGGCGGCTCGACGAGCGCGGGTTCGGCGCCCAGCCGGGGATCCCGACGGTGTTCGGCGGGCCGGGACGGCCGGACCCCGCCGAACACGATCATTGGTCAGCCCTCGTCCGGCTCGACGTTCTTGGGCTGCCTGCGTCGGGCGCCGGGCTTGCGGATCTTGGGCAGCACGGCGCGTGCCTTGCCCGGATTCAGCCGGTTCAGTTTGGGCAGGCTGAGCCGAGGACGCTGCGGCTCCTCCTCCGGTTCGTTCGCCGCGTCCTGCCGCAGCGACTTGACGGCGGCGTTGAGCACGGCGAGCAGCGGCACCACCAGCAGTGCGCCCGCGATGCCCGCCTGCACGACGCCGACGGCGATGGCGAGGACCACCGCGAGGGGATGCAGCCGGACGGCCCTGCCGAGCAGGAGCGGCTGAAGCACGTGGCCTTCGAGCTGCTGCACCAGCAGGACGACCAGCAGCACCAACAGCGCGGTCACCGGGTTCACCGTCACCAGTGCGACCAGCACGGCAACCGAACCGGAGAGCACGGCGCCGATGATCGGCACGAAGGCGGCGAGGAACACCAGCGCCGCCAGCGGGATCGCCAGCGGGACGTCGAGGATCAACAGGCCGATGCCGATGCCCAGCGCGTCGACGACGGCGACCAGCGCGGTCGCCCGCACGTAGCCGACCAGCGTGCGGAACGAACGGGTGCCCGCCGTGTGCACGCGGGTGCGGACGTTCGCGGGCACGATCTTGACCAGGAAGGACCAGATCTTCTCACCGTCGTAGAGGAAGAAGATCAGGGTGAACAGCGTCAGCAGGATGCCTGCCAGCAGCTCGCCCACGGTGGCCGCGGTCGACAGCGCACCGGAGGTGATGATCTCCTGGTTCTCCTGAAGCATGTCGATGAACCCGGCCAGGAACTGGTCGATCTGATCCTGTTCCAGGCTGAGCGGTCCGTTGATCAGCCAGTTGCGGATCGTCTCCACGCTCGTCGTCAGCCGGACGACCATCTCGGGGAGGCCGTTGGTGAAGGCGCTGATCACGAATGTCAGCACGCCTGCCACGATCGCGAGACCCGCGATCAGCACGAAACCCGCCGCCAAGCCCCGGGGCACTCCTGACTTGGTCAGTCGATTGACTGCGGGCGCCATTAACGCGGAGAGCAGCAGTGCCACCGCGATCGGGATCACGACCACTCTGGTCGCCACCACGATCAACGTCAACACCCACAGTGCTGCCGCGATGATGAGCAGTCGCCAACACACCGCACTGGCAACCTGCAGACCGCGTGGTACCGACGAATCCACCGGATCTTGGCTGGTCTGCTTCATCTCAGTCACATACTTACGGTAGCTCGCCGATCCGGGCGTCCCGCACGGATCGGCATCTCGCCGCGATGGGGGCTCGATGGCGGATCACGTCAGGCACGCTGATCTCACCGATTCGGAACTGGCAGTGCTGAACTGCTTCGCGGGCGGTGACGTCCACCGGCTGCCGGACGCCGACGGCGCCCGCTCGCTTCGCGGCGGGTTCCTCAGCGGGCTGCTCACCGGACTCTATCGGGTCAGGCCGAGGGGAATCCCGGCCCTACGGCTGATCGGCGCGCGGGTGACCGGGCGGCTGAACCTGGAGGCGGCGGAGGTCAAGCATCTCGTCGACCTGCGCGACTGTCACTTCGACGAACCCGTCGAACTCCAGATGTCGAAGATCACCGGTCTGCGGATGACCGGCTGCCGAGTGCCCGCGCTGTCGGGCCGGAATCTGTGCGTCGACAGCGATCTCGTGCTGGAGGGCGGTTTTCGCAGCGACGGCGTGGTCGATCTCACCGACGGGGAGGTGCGCGGCACCCTGCGGCTGACGAACGCAGTCCTCCGCGGCAATCCCGATCACGCTCTCCTCGCAGGCAGGCTGAAGGTCTCCGGCTCGGTACAGGCCACCGGACTGCGCGCCCTCGGCGAGGTCCGACTGCGCGGCGCCGAGATCGGAGGCAGTCTGCATCTGACCGGTGCTCGGATCGGCAATGCAGGCGGCAATGCGTTGGAGGCGTCGGGACTGGTGGTGGCGGGCAACCTGTTCTGCGACTCCGGACCGTTGGTCTCCGGACGAGGAGTCTCCGGACGGGGCGACAGCGGACGGATCCGCTTCTTCTCTCACGGCCGGATCCTCTTGCCCGGGGCCCGCATCGGCGGCGACGCGGTGTTCTCCGGCGCGAGGATGGAGATTCCGGCGGTCCCGGATCGGCACACGACGGTCATTCCCAGCGGGGTGCTGGACACGAACGCGGCGCTGATCGCCGATCGAATCCGGATCGAGGGCAACCTGGAGTTGGACGACGACCTGCGAGTGATCGGCTCCATTCGGCTCCCCTCCGCACAGATCGGGGGGCACCTGCATCTCTCCGGTGCCACGCTGGGACGTCCGGCCAGCGTGTCCACGCTGCCTGTTGTCGGCGCGGCGGCCGACTCGCCCCGCATCCCGGTGGCCCTGCTGGCCGACGGAGCGCACATCGGCGGCGACCTGGAGGCCAGGGCCCGCGTCGGCGCGCGGAACGGCAATGAGGCGCCGCTCACGGCCTACGGCCAGGTCCGACTCGTCGACGCGAGCATCAGGGGCAACGCCAGGCTCACCGGCGGTCGGCTGCACGGGCGGGGACTGGATGTGCTGTTGGCCGACCGCATTCACGTCGGCGGCACCCTGTTCTTGCAGTACCTCGTGGCGGAGGGCTCGCTGCGACTGCAGAACGCGCAGATCGGTTCGAGCCTCGACTGCACCGGCGCACGGCTGACCATGCCCCGATGCAGGCAGGACGGCACGATCAAGCCGTCGCTGGACGCCAGGGTCGCCGTGGTGGGCAAGGACCTGTTGTGCAGCCGAGGCTTCGTCGCGACCGGCGGCGTTCGGGTTCGTCTCGTCGAGGCTGGCAAGCTGGTCAGCTTTCATGAGGCGACGTTGGGCGGTGCCTCGGATCGGGGCGGTGCAGGCACCGCGACGCCCGCTCTGAACGCCTACGGCCTCTCCGCACCGAGGTTCGTGTTCCGTTTCGGCGTGCCGCCGAAGGGGTCGGTCGTCCTGACCAGGGCCAAGGCCGCCTCGGTTTCCGACGCCGCCGAGTTGTGGGAGGCCGAGGGCGGGGTGGAGCTGGAGGACTTCGCCTTCGAGAGCATCGCCGCCGCCCCGCCCGTGATGGTCCGGACCCGGCTTCGATGGCTGCGCCGGGTGCTGCCCAACTACCTGCCCTGGCCTTATGAACAGCTGGCCAGGGCCTATCGGGAGGCCGGGGACGACGAACAGGCCGACCGGGTGCTGCTTGCCAAGCAGAAGCGTCGATTCGCCGCGCTGGGGCCGATCGGCCGCGTGTGGGGCAGGCTGCAGGAGTTCACCGTCGGGTACGGCTATCGGCCTTGGCTGGCGGGCTGCTGGCTGGTGCTGTTCTGGCTAGGCGGTGCCTGGTGGTTCCGAGGCCACGAGATGCAGAATCTCGACGACGGGCAGAATCCGGTGTGGAATCCGTGGCTGTTGTCGGCGGATCTGCTGTTACCCGTGGTGAATCTGGGACATGACGGTGTCTGGCGGATAGACGAGTCCTCCCAGTGGATAGCGGGTGTGTTGACCGCCGCCGGGTGGATTCTCGCCTCCACCGCCGCGGCGGGAACCACCCGAGTGTTGAAGCGCGGCTGACATGATGATCGAGCAGGTCTGGCTGCCAGGATGTCGGCTACGAGTCACAACAACCGGGTGCGCCACTCATCCAGGGGTGCTTGCGGACACATTCTTTCCCGATAACGCGAACATCAGGTGATCTCTACTGCTTGCCGTTCATCCGGTCCGGTGATCTTCTCCGCTGGGCCTAACGCCGAGGCTTTCCTGCTGGGTACTGTGATCACCACAGCACGGGAGCAGACGTTCCCTGGATTCACGAGAATCCGTTGTGCGCAGGGATTTCGCTGATTGCGAGAGGTGAACCGGTGTCCGGATCAGATCGGCAGCCACAGACAGGAGCACGCCGTCTGCGGCATGTCCTGTCTCGTGCCCTGCTGGTCCTGGGCGGCACCGCAGCCTGTACTGCGGCAGCGTGGAGCTTCTCCGGCGCGGCCAGTGCGGACACCACCTCGTCGCACCCTTCGTCTTACCCGGAGTCGGGCAGGCCTGCTGGCCTGCTGGGCGGTCTCACCGACGGCGGCGTCTCTCGACTCACCGAGCTGGAGCTGATCGACACGGTCGATCAGGTCGTCGAGGTTCCTCTCGAGGGCGCCGGTCGGCTCCTCTCCGTCCCGCACGAGGACGAGCCCGTCGCGCAGGAGTCGGGGAACGACAGGGAAGACGGCCCGCTTCGCACCGTCATCCGGCCGATCGGCGAGGCTGCCGACGGCATCACCGGACTGGTGCGATCGGATTCGGAATCCGACGGCGGGCTGCTGCCGGAGTCGCCCTCCCTGCTTCCGCTGATCGGTCTCGGCGGCTCGGGAGGCGGTGGCGACGCGGCGACCGATCCCGGTCTCATCGGAAGCCCTCCCGCCTCGGGCCCGCTGCGGCCCTTCGACCGGCCCACCGGGCAGTCGTCGGATGAGCAGGGCGAACACGGACCGGAATCCGACGAGGAGGACTCGGCGGCCGAGGCAGAACGGGATGACGCGTCGGACGAGGTCGCCGCCGGTGGTCCCACCCCGATCTTCGTCGTGATCCCGCAGTCGGTTCCGCTGCCCGCCGTCGACACGGCCTCGATCGACGCCGCCTCCGACGCGACCCCGCACGGGACGTCTGCTGTGGGTCGCCTGCCGAGTGCGGGCATCGCGCCGCATTCCGCTTCATCAGCGCATTCCGGCGCCAACCTCGCGGGCGGGGTCATTCCCGGTTACGTGGTTCCAGCCGCGCACTCCCCGCTGCGCACGGCCGGTTCGGCTGTGCGGTCCGCCGCCGTCGGCGCCTCGGCTGAATTCGCCGAGCAGCCCGGCACCACTCCTGACTGAATCCCGCGCGCGGTATCGGCCTTCGGGCTCGTCGCTGCGGGTGATTCCCCTGCGTGCCTGAGTTCTCTTCGCCGATGCCGTTCCTGCCCATCCTCGGGTGTCGCCGCTTCAGCGCGGCCGCCCGTCCCTGAACAGGGTGGTCGGGTCCGCAGCGTGATCAGTCCGCTTCCACTCGGACCGGCTCGGCCATCCCCTCCTCATCGCTCTCGGGCCATGAAAGACGGAAGGAGAACTCCCATGCAGACTTGGGCGAAGCACCGCAGAGATGAGCTTCCCGCCGGAGGTGCAGGCGGAGACCACAGCCAGGCCGCTCCCGACGCTCTTCCCGTATCGGACGAGTGCCGCACTCGGCGCGAAGACCGTTCCCGCTCCACCGGCACTCACGCCCGGCGTGATGAACAGCCCCCCATCGGCGCCCATTCCCGCCGCGACTCCTTCTCCGGTCGCGGCGCGGAGGCGAGTCCGTACCGCGACGCATTCTCCTTCCGTCACGGAATTCATCGAGGCGTGCGGGCCGCACTCATGACCGGCGGGCTGCTGATCGCCGGTCCGGGAATGGCGTCGGCGGAGATCGAACCCCCCGTCACCGAGACGGTCTCCGGCCCACTCGAATGCTGCCCGGAGCGTCCGGCGGAGTCCGCCCGCTCCGAGTCGTCCGGCTTCTTCACCGGATTCCTTGTCCCCTCCACCGCACCGTCCGCCGGAGCCACCGCCGAGGTGCCCGGTTCCGAGACCAGATCGACCGCCGCCCTCCCCCGTACCAGCGGCTCCCCCGACCTCCCCGTTCAGCAGGAAAGCAGGAACACCATGACGATGCCTGCGGCCGACGACGCGGCGCTTCCCACATACGACCAGCCTCGATACAGCCAGCACCGTGAGATCGCCGAGTACTGGGATGTCTGGGCGGACGTCAACTCCTCCACTCGGACGCTGTCGGCCGAGGCCCTCGATCGGCTCCCCGCCGGCCCGCTCTTCCACGGCCTGCACCGGGTGATGACGGGGCAGATCCTCACCGAGCCCGTCCAGTCGGCGCACCGGGTCGTGGACCCGACGGCGGTGACGGCCGAGTTCTCCCTCGGCGAGTTGAACGGTCGGCTGCACCAGGCGAAGACCGATGCCTCGAACGTCGGTCCGAAGCTCGCGGTGCCCACGTCGCCCTCGGTTCTCGACGCCTCGGTGACGGCGGAGCTGCCGAGGATCACGGAGCTCACAAAGGACGCGGACACCGCCCAGGACGGCGAATTCGCGACGACGGCGGAGAGTTCCCACACCGCTCGGTCGACGGACCAGGTGCAGGTGCCCGGATACACCGAGAGCGTCCTGCCCGACGGGTCGATGCTCCGGCTGGCATCCGTGCCCACCGAGGTGATTCGCGCGAGCCTGAGCCGAGGTCCGCTGCCGAGCGCTCCTACTGCCGAGGACGTCGACCCGCTTGCCGTGTGGGGCGAGTTCCTGCCCGGCGCGGGCGAACTGCCACGCATCCCGGAACTGACCGCAGTCGTCCGCAGCGCGGCGCTCTCTCCCGCGAGCGTGCTGCCGGAGATGGGCAGGCTCGGCGGCCTCGGCGTGGCCGTGCCCCTGCCGGTCGCACTGCCTGCTCCCGGCTCCGAGTCGGCAGGTTCCGACGTCGCGGCAGGCTCCGAGGTCGAGTCCGCTGCCTTCCAGCGGGTCGAGGGCGACGACCGTCCGACGGTGGAGCTGCCCAGGGTGTGGGCGATCGCCGAGGACCCCGCCGACCTGCCCATGCTTCCCGCGATTCAGTCCAAGTCGTGGGGACTGCTCGGCGCTACCGATCTGCCGGAGATCCCCGAGCTGGCCGACGCCTTCGGCGCGGTGTCGCTGAGCGACCCGGCCGTGGTGATGGTCAGCCTGCCCACGCCGACGGCGCAGGGAGCAGGCACGACGGCCGAGCACGGCGTCGTCGTGGTGAGCCTGCCCGCGAGCACCACCTCGACCGATGCCGCCGGGGCCGATGCTCCGCAGGCGGATGTCTCCGAGGCAGGCGTGACCGAGCCCCGTGTTCTGGTCGCCGCCGAACAGCGCGCCGACGACGAGCAGGCGGAGCCGCTGCCGCAGGGCGCGTCGACTGCGGCGGTTGCAGGCGGCTCGGTCGCTCGGCAGCGTGGTCTCGAAGGGCTCGGCCTCGGCGGCGGCCTGCCGCTCGACGGGCCGACGGGCTCGCTGCAGTTCGACGCGCTCAACGACATGAACGGACTTCCGCTGCTCGGCCGTCCCGAGGTTCCCGCCCTGAGCACGCTGGACACCGCTGTGCTGCTGCGCGCTGTCACCAGTGAGGAGACCGGAGACCTCGCAGCCCGGAATTGAGCGACTGAACGGGTCAGATCAGCTGGACCAGGAGCGGGTCGACGGCGGCGAGAGCCTCCGTCGACCCGCTCTCGTCGTCGAGGCCCGCGGTCTGAGTATCGGTGCGGCTGCCAGCTGAGGTGCCGGTGGGCGAGGCCCGGACTGCCGGGTGGGAAGTGCGCGGAGGGGCCAAGGCCGGAGCGGAGATCGGCGTGTTCCGCCGACCGACCCGTCGAAGCCTTGACGCACCGGCCGGCGGGGCACTCCGGTCCCTCTCGTCGACGCCGAACCGGCTGGTCCCTCTCGCTGGTGGTGTGGTCGTCGGACGAGTCGCGGGCCCGTGTGGCCTGCGGCCGGGCTCGGCGCGGTCGGCAGACCTTCGCCGGGATCGCACCGCACCTCGGCGCGTGGCGGACCGCCGTGATCGGTGGTTCGGTGGTCGAGTCCGGCCCGAACTCGGTGTGAATCACGGCGGGTCGATCCAGGGGATGCGGACTGATTACCGATCAGCCGCGGCGACGCAGGATCGCCTCGGCGCGGTCGAGCATCGCGACCGACGGCGCGGTCCCGTCGTTGGTCACCCATGCGGTCCGCAGTTCGGGCCGCAGCCTGACGCGGCCGAGGAGCACGGGTCGGCCGGCGACCTCGTTCACCTTCGCGGCGATGGCGCAGCCGCTCCCCCTGGGATGCTCCGCGACGACCGCGAACTCGTCGCTGCCGTAGCGGGCGACGGTGTAGTCAGCACGGAGACCGACCTTGAGACGGTCGGCCAGCGTCATGAGCAGTTCGTCGCCGCGCTCGAAGCCATGAACGGCGTTCACCTGGGCGAGGCGACAGATGTCCATCAACACCAGGGTGACCATGGTGCCCCTGGTGTCCGCCCGGACGAGGCTCTCCTGGAGTCGGTCGAGCAGCAGCACCCGGTTCGGCAGGCCGGTCAGTGGATCGATCACGCCAGCCCGGCGCGCGGGTTCGCCGTCCACAGGTTGCAGGATCGACAGCAGCGCGGGCGCTCCGTGCAGGCTGGTCACATGGAAGCCGACCCACAGCCTAGTCTCGACGTGGCTTGCGTCGACTCGGAGCACGGGAAGCTGGAGGACACCCGCCCGGCGGGTCAGCTGGTCGATGAGCTCGTTCGTTCCGGGCAGCGGCGCGCCGGACTCGTCTCGCAGTACCCGTTCGACCCGCAGGCCGCCCGCGAGCAGCTCCGCCCTGGACAGGCCGAGCAGCATCGCTGCGAGTTCGTTCGCGGCGAGCACCTCGCCGCCCGCATTCTGTAGCAGCACTCCGACCGGCAGCTCCGCGACGACATCGCCCCAGACCGAGCCGGTTTCTCGTCGTGCCGCCGTCCCCACGGCACTCATTTGGCCCCATACCTTCCGCCGAACGGAGCACTGGAGCTGAGCCTCCCCTGCGGTTCGCCCCAGTTCAAGTCCACCGGGGGCCTCAGATGGGTGGTTTCTCTATCGATCTATGAACGCTGAGTGAAGTGGCCAGTGACCGAGTAGGCCCGACCCGGTGGTGGGACTCCTTCGGAGCGGAGGCCGCCAAGTGCGATCCGCCGGTATGCGAGCGGCCGTGCCGCAGCCGTGGACGGGGCCCGCGAGTAGAAGCGGAGGTCTCTCGCAGTCAGATGACCTCCTCGGCAAGGAGCGCGGTCGCAGCGACCTTCCTTCGACGATGGTTGGAACGGCATCCCGCGTTCACGTCCTCGTCGACTTGCGTCGTTAACGTCCGCCCATGGACAGCCTGCCTACTCACCTTCGCCAGGCCTCTCGCCGGGCGGTACTCGGCGCTGCGCTCGGCACCGGTGCCATCCTGCTCAGCGGGGCCGCCGCGACAGCCGATCCCGATCCGGCCTCCTTCGGGCCGTGGAGACCGCCGGGCTCCCGTCGCCGACGCGTGTTGTTCGCAACGAACGAACCGTGGGGCACGTATCACGTGAAACCGCTGCTCACCGAGGCGCGTCGACGCGGCTGGGAACTGACTCAGCTGGTGCCGGACCTGTCGAACATCGCGCCGGACGATCCGGTCGAGGCCGTCACACTGGAGAACGCGCCCGACGCAGACCTTTTGGTGGTCAACGGGGCGGAGGACTGGCCGGCTGACTGCGCCCGTCGACTGCGTCGACTGCCGCTGGCAGCCGCCTCCCTCGCCTATCTGCCTGCCGAGGAGACGGCCCGCGCACGCGAACTGCGTGGGCGAGTGCGGTGGGCTTCGGCCGGCTCCCCTGCCGAGGCGCGGGCGTTCCGGGAGTACCTGGGGTATCGGGGATGGGTCTGGCCGGTCGGGTCGCCGCAGACTGATGACCTGCCCGTCCGGCGGCCTGAACCTGACACGGTGCTCATTCTGACGAGCGTCACGCACGCGGACGAGACCGGCGGTGCCGCGCCGGGTGCCGAGCTGCTGGCTGGTTCCGCTGCGCGGTTGGCCGAGTCTGGGAAGCGGATCATCGTCGGGCTGCATCCGCGTGAAGACCCGGCGTTATGGGACGACTACGAGATCACCCCGTTGCCTTCCGTTGACGCCTCCGCACTGGTCGAGACGGCCGTCGGTATCCCCGGCTCGGTGTTTCCCCTGGTCGCCGCCGTAGGAACACCCCTTGTCGGCTGTGTCGATCCCGCGCTGGCGGTACCGGAGCATCTGTTGCGCGTGTGCTCGTCGATCATTCGTGATCCGGCGGACATCGTGACCTCGGTCGAGCAGGCGCAGCCGGTCGACGCGTCGACCCGTCGCGACGTGGTGGGACCGGTTGGTGGATCCGCCCGACGACTCTTCGACGGCTGGGAGCGGATCATCCGACGCCCTTGGTGATAGACGCTCCCCGGATGCCGGATGCCGGATGCCGGATGCCGGATGCGAGGTGATCCTCGGCCTGCGGCGATCGTCGCAGGTCCGCGACGAGACAGTCAGGCCGGGCATCGCGAGTCGCAGACTGCTGCGGATCGACCGGCCCGCCGTGCTAGCTTTATTTAGCGATCGATAAACAAAGGTGGCTCACCGAGGCGCGCGATCGCCGACGGGATGGTGCGGATGCTCGGGCAGCACACGGCGGGAGTCGGGCGGACGGTGCCGTTGCTGGTGCTCACGGCGGGCGTGTTCGTCATCGGCACGGCGGAGTACGTCGTCGTGGGGCTGCTTCCCCAGCTCTCCGTCGATCTCGACGTCTCGGTACCGACGGCAGGAATGCTCATCACCTGGTACGCGCTCACCGTCACGGTGGGCGGGCCGCTCATCACCCTCGCGACACTCCGGCTGCCACGGCGTCTGTTGCTGTCCTGCGCCGCACTCCTCTTCGCGCTCGGCAATCTCGTCGCGGCGACGGCGGACACGTACGGCCTGCTGGTCGCAGCGCGGGTGGTGACGGCGTTGACGCACAGCACCTTCTTCGCCGTCGCGCTGGTCACCGCCGTGGCGCTGGTGCCTGCCCACCGCCGTGGTCTCGCCGTAGCCATGGTGTCGGCCGGTTTCAACCTCGCCACCGTCCTCGGTGCTCCGGCGGGGACCTGGCTCGGCGCGGTTCACGGTTGGCGCGCCACATTCTGGGCGATCACGATCCTCGCCGTGACGGTGGCGATCGCGCTTCCGCTCGCGGTCCGGGGCACGGTGTCGTCCTCGCCCGGCCTTCGCAGTGAGGTCCGTGCCCTCCTCGACGGTCGAGTCGCGACCATGTTGGCGATCACCGTTCTCACCCAGGCCGGGCTGTTCACGCTGTACACCTATATCGCTCCGCTGCTCACCGAGGTCAGCGGATTCGACGGGCAGACGGTGGCTCCGCTGCTCATGCTCTTCGGCGCGGGCGCGCTCGTCGGGAATCTGTTCGGCGGCAGCCTGGCCGACCGAAGTCCATGGGGCTCTCTCGTCGCGCTGATCGCCGCGCTTGCGGCGACCTCGGCGGTCTTCCTCGTGACCGCCACCAGCCGGCCGGGCGTCACCGTGGCCTTGGTGCTGCTCGGAACGGCGGCGTTCGCGTTGGTCCCGGTTCTGCAGACTCGGGTCGCCGCGCTGGCCGCCTCGGCACCGACGCTCGCGATCGCGACCAACACCTCCGGCTTCAACCTGGGCATTGCCGCGGGCTCCTGGCTCGGCGGCAGGCAGCTGGACGCGGGCTTCGGGCTGATCAGCCTGCCCGTGACGGCGGCACTGCTGGTCATGGGCGGACTCGTTCTCGCGTGTCTGCTCGCCCGTCGAATGCGGGCCCGATCCACTGAGGTGCCGATCGGCCCTCCACGTCGCCCGGCAGCAGGAGCACCGTCGGCGTCGTCACCGGCCGGATCGATCGAAAACCCTTGACCTGCCGCGATCACCGGCAGCCGTCGTCGTGACGGAACATTTCTCGCCAGCAGAAGGAGTGCAGATGACGTCCATCTCCCGATCGGACACCCCCGCGCTGACCCGGCTCGTGCGCGGCACCGGCCCCGGTGTGCTTCTCGCCCACGGAGGGGGCGGCGGCGCCGAGGCCAACTTCGGCCCGCTTCTCGACGGCCTGGCTGCGGAGTACACGGTCGTCGGCCCCGACTACCCCGGTGCGGGGCGGACGCCGAGGTCGACTCGACCACTGGACATCGACGTCCTGGCCGATCAGCTGGTCGCCGCCGCCGTCGAGGAGGGCCTGGACACCTTCGCCGTCGTCGGCTACTCGATGGGTGCGCCGTTGGCGGTCCGAGCGGCACGCAGGCATCCGGATCGAGTGCGGGCTCTCGTGCTGACCGCAGGCTTCGCGGTGGCCGGGCCTCGCCTGCGGCACGCCGTACGGCTGTGGAAGGGCCTGCTGGAGCACGGTGACGAGGCCCTTCTCGGCAGCTTCCTGACGATCATCGCGGGCGGCGTCCCCTACCTGGACGGGTTGTCCGGGGAGCAGATCGACGGGATCGCGGCACACACGGCGCGCACCGTCCCGTCAGGGACGCCCGAGCATGTCGACCTGGCCGGTCGGATGGACGTCCGGGCGGACCTGCCCCACATCGCGGTGCCCACGCTGGTCATCTCGACCACCGAGGACCTGCTGGCGACCCCGGCGAGTCAGCGCGAACTCGCCGAGGGCATCCCCGCCGCCCGGCTGGTCGACATCGACACCGGGCACCTGCCGTTCGTCGAGCAGCCCGAGCAGTGGTCGAAGCTGATCCACGGGTTCCTCGGCGAGGTGCATCGCCGCTGAGCGGCGATGCACGTTACGCCCGTCGAGCCCAGAACTATGCCTTGGCGGCGGAGCGGATCGGCTCGCCGATCTCGTGCATGTGCTTCAGCGCCATCACATACGAGGTGATCAGACTGGTCTCCTGGTAAGAGACGCCGAGTTCCCGGCAGTAGTCCTGAACGATCGGCTTGGCCTTGCGCAGATTCGGGCTCGGCATATGCGGGAACAGATGATGCTCGATCTGATAGTTCAGACCGCCCAGCGCCACGTCGGTCACCAGGCCACCGGTGACGTTGCGCGAGGTGAGCACCTGGCGACGGAGGAAGTCGAGCTCGTCCTCCTTGGTGAGGGTCGGCATTCCCTTGTGGTTGGGCGCGAAGATGCTGCCGAGGTAGACGCCGAACAGGGCCTGGTGGACGAGCATGAAGACGATCGCCTTGCCCACCGGCAGCACGGTGAACAGCGCCGCGAGGTAGAGCACGAAGTGACTGATCAGGGTCACCGCCTCCAGGCCTCGACCGCGCAGGTCACGGCGGAAGAGGGCGCGGACGCTGGAGACGTGGAGGTTGAAGCCCTCCAGCGTGAGCAGCGGGAAGAAGAGGAAGGCCTGCCTGCGGCCGATGAACTTGGCGATCCCGCTGCTCACCCGCGCCTGGCGCTTCGACCAGATGAGCAGCTCCGGCGAGACGTCCGGGTCCAGCTCCTCGTGGTTGGGGTTGGCGTGGTGGCGGGTGTGCTTGTCCATCCACCAGCCGTAGCTCATCCCGATGCCGAGATTGCCCGCGAGTCGGCCGCTGAACGCGCTGATCTTCCGCTTCCGGAAGACCTGACGATGCGCGAGGTCATGGGCGACCAACGCCACCTGACCGAACACGATCGCGAGGTAGACCGCGATGGCGATCTGCCACCAGGAGTCGCCGACGAGGAAGAACGCGACCCAACCGCCGATGAGCAACGTCGCGACGATGCTCAGGCGGATGGCGTAGTAGACGGGCCGTCGATCGAGCAGGCCCGCGTCGTTGATCCGCCGAGCGAGCTGGGCGAAGTCGTTGGCCGACTTCTCCTCGGTCGACTCCTGCGCCTCCGGTCGGGCCGCCATCAGGGCTGTCGAGGACCCGTCGTTCGAGTCGCTCCGCGCGGCTGCCCCGCCAGAAGGGGCTGCGTTATTCATGTGGGCTGATTCTACGGAGATGCCAGGCGGATACAGTCGTGGTAGGCGTCTGGACTTCTGCGCGGATTCATGCATCACCGCTCGGAGAGACCGAGGTCACCGGCGGAAAGTCCGTTTCCTCCCACTATGAGGCCCCGGCTCGCCGCGAAGCCGATGCCCTCGGAAGAGTCCTCGGTCAGATGACCCGGTTCATCGAATGCCCGGCGGGTCAGTCCGCCGAGTTCGGGGACCAGAGTCCCACGGCCGTTCCCTCGCGAACATGCCGTTCGTAGGTGACCACCTTGCCGTGGATGATCCCCAGGCTTGCGGTCAGGGCGTCGATCCTGGCCTGCACGCTGCGTTCATGCTCCTGCAACAGCGCCAGGCGAGCCTGCTCGTTACCCGGGCCGGACCGGACGAGCCCGGCGAACTTCCTGAGCGTGGCGATCGACATGCCGGAGTCGCGCAGCCTGCCGCACAACATCAGCCAGTCCACATCCGCCTGGTCATAGACCCGCTGCCCGCCGTTGGTGCGGGGGATCTCCCGCAGGAACAGCCCTTCACGCTCGAAGTACCGCAGCGCGTGCACGCCCAGCCCGGTCCGTTCGGCGACCGTCCCGATGGACAGGCCGCTCGACTCTCCGCTCACGGGACCGAACGATACCTTGACCTAGGGTGCACTCTAGATCCTAGCGTCGCGCTGTGACCACGAGACAGCAGAAGATCGGCACCGGCCTCGGTGCCCACAGCACGGCCGACGACGTCCTCGCCCAGATCGACCTGACCGGCACCACCGCGCTGGTCACCGGCGGGTATTCCGGGCTCGGCCTGGCGACCAGCCGTGCGCTGGTCCGCGCCGGAGCACACGTCATCGTTCCCGCTCGTCGACCGGCTGCGGCCGAGGCCGCGCTGCGCGACCTGCCCAGAACCGAGGTGCACGCACTCGATCTGGCAGACCTGGACAGCGTGCGAGTCTTCGCTGAGCGAGTCCTCGAGTCCGGTCGTCCGTTGGACCTGCTCATCAACGGCGCGGGCGTGATGGCCTGTCCGCAGTCGAGCGTCGGCGCCGGCTGGGAGGCACACTTCGCGATCAATCACCTGGGGCACTTCGCTCTCGTCAACCGCCTGCGGCCCGCGCTGACCTCATCCGGGTCGCGGGTGGTCACGGTGGCCTCGTCCGGGCACTTCCTGTCCGACATCCGCTGGACGGACCTCCACTTCCGTGCCGGCTACGACCGGTGGCTGGCATACGCCCAGTCCAAGACCGCCAACGCCCTGTTCGCCGTGCATCTCGACCGCCTCGGCAGCGACCTGGGCCTGAACTCCTTCGCCGTGCACCCGGGCAGCATCCTGACGCCGTTGCAACGCCACATCCCTCGCTCGCAATGGTTCGAGCAGGGCTGGGTGACGTCCGACGGCGAGCCCGTCGCAGGCTTCAAGACCCCCGAACAGGGCGCGGCGACCGCCGTGTGGGCGGCGACGTCACCCCTGCTGGGCGACCGGGGCGGTGCCTACTGCCAGGACTGCGATGTCGCCGAGCCCGCCACCTCGGACGACATGCTGGTCGGCGGCGTCAAGCCGTGGGCGATCGACCCGGCTGCGGCGGAGCGGCTCTGGACGCTCTCCAGCGAGCTCACCGGGCTGGACGCCTTCTGATCAGGACGGCTGTCGGGCATGGCGCTGGAGCAGCGTGCTGAGCGATCACGGAGGTCACCTCGCTCGACAAGGACCGCCTGGTGCCGGCGGGCACCGTGCCCACGACCTGGGATCCCTCGCCCGGCGTTGGTGTGACTGCACGGCGGCGGCGAGACGAACGCCGCCGCCGACTCCAGCGCGTACCGACTCACCGTCACCAGCGGCGTCCTCGTCGTGGCATAGGCGCGCCTGTCACGACCGGCAGGCCTGTAGGTCAACCGGCCACCTGTGACGCAGACTCCTCCTCACCGCTCTGGGGCGAGTTCCGTACGCGGCTGGGGCGACGCGAAGTGCGTGAGTACGGCAGAGATCCACGCCTCATTCGCGTCGGCGTCCGTCGGGTCCGGCTGCGGCGATCCGCTGATCGTCGCGGTCAGCGCCAGATACCGGTCGAGTACACCGGTGAAGCGGGAGACGAACTCCTGGGCGCGTTCGTATGACTCGGTCGTGGTGTCCGGCCCCGAAGCCAGGTAGCGGCGCGTCTCGTCGGCGTCGTACTCGCCGGTGATCTCGGCAGTGAACTCGGTCGTGGCTTTCACGAGCCGCTCGGCGAGCTCACGGGCGCGGGGCGAGTCCACCGGGAGCCCGGACGTGCGGGCTGCCCCGATCTCCTGCTCGATCGCCCCCTGTTCCTCCAGCCGCTTCAGCATCTCCGGCGAGGTCACCTGTAGTGCCTTGTCACCGGCGAAGCTGTCGTGGAAGAACCGGCGGACCTCGCGTCGGAAGTCGGCGTCCCGGACCATGTCGGCCAATTCGATCCAGGCTTCGAGTTGTTCAGTGGTGGGTTCCTCCGGAAGCTTCGGGCGCATCTGATGCAGCAGCCTGGTGTAGGCGGGGTGTACCGGGAGGCCGTCACTGACCTCATCCCAGAACTCGTCGATGAGCTGATCTCGGTCGTCGTCGGACATGGCCGCGAGCTTGTGCATGAGAGCAATCCGTTCGGTCGCGCTGTCTTGTCTCACGATGGTGCGGAGGACGGCCCGTCTGGCCTGGAGCCGACGCGTCTGGCGCTCGACGAGCGCCAGATGCGTCCTGGCCAACTCGTGCAGCGTGGTCTCCTCGGCGAGCAGACTCCGGATGTCATTCAGGCTGGCGCCCAGTTCGCGGAGCGTGCGGACGAGTTCCAGTCGGGCGATGGAGCCGACGTCGTACAGCCGGTAGCCCACGCTCGTATGGCCGTCGGGCGGAACGAGCCCGGCATCGGAGTAGAACCGGACGGCGCTGACGCTCAGGCCAGTCCGCCGGGCCACATCCCCGATGGGGTACAGCTCCTTGTCGTCCACGGCGCCCACTATGGCGCCTCAAGCAGCGTGAGACTCAAGCCCGTTTTGCGGCCCTCGGACCAGTTGCGGCGGGCGAACTCGGGCCGCACCGCGTGCGGTGTCCCCCTCCGACGACATGTCGACGTCGTCCCGCAGCGTGTTCTTCTTCTGCCGACGTCGTCGTCGAGTCGAGGCCAGCCGGAATCAGCAGAGGACTCCCGCGTCCCCTCGTCCCCTCGGTGCCGACGGCCTGCCGTCGCCGAGAAGCGGTCGAATGTCCGAGCGAATGGTCTAGCCGGGTTTCATCCCCTCCCCTGATCCCAGGTGACCGGCAGTTCATGGACGCCGTAGATGTTCATGTCGGTCTTGAGCCGCACCGCATCGGCGGGGACGGCGAGTTTCAAGGTCGGGAAGCGATGCAGGAGTCCCTCGAAACCGGCGCGCATCTCGATGCGGGCCAGCTGTTGGCCGAGACACTGGTGGATGCCGTGGCCGAAGGAGAGATGACCGCGGGCCCGGCGGCGGATGTCCAGGGCGTCGGGGTCTTCGAAGCGTCGGGGGTCCCGGTTGGCGGCCAGCATCGAGATGATGACGCTCGATCCTCTGCTGATCGTCTCCCCGCCGAGCTCGATGTCCTCCGTGGCATAGCGGAGAAGGATGTCGACGACGGACAGCGAGCGCAGGAGTTCCTCGACGGCATCGGGTAACAGCTCGGGACGGGCCCGCAGTTCGTCGGCCTGCTCGGGATCTTCTAAGAGTGCGAAGGTGCCCAGCCCCAGCATGTTGGCGGTGGTCTCGTGGCCCGCGAGCAGCAGCAGGAAGGCGATGCCGGTCAGTTCGTCGATGGTGAGGTCCTCCTGGCGGGCCAGGTCGGACAGGATGTTCTCGCCGGGAGCGGTGCGAGTGCGCGTGATCAGTTCGGTCAGGTAGGTGTTGAGTGCGCCGTGCACGGCCATCTTCTCCTCGAGCGGCAGGTCCTTGACGAGGAATCTCGCGGAGCGGGCCTGAAATTCCTGCCGGTCCGCGTAGGGGACGCCGAGGAGCTCACAGATCACCAGCAACGGCACCGGAACCGCGAATTCCGCCACCAGGTCGACCGGCGGAGTAAGGCGAGCCATCGCGGCCAGCCGATGCTCGACGATTTCGGCGATGTGTGCTTCGAGCTGCTTCATCCGTCTGACGGTGAAGGCTCCGGTGAGCCTGCGTCGCAGTCGGGTGTGGTCCGGCGGGTCCATGGCGATGAACATGCCCGGCGGCTGCGGGGACGGTTCGGTGAAGGTGGGCATGCCGGGGATCTCCCACGGTACGTGGAGGACGCCGATGTCCTGGCGGGAGCTGAATCGGGTGTCGGCCATGGCCTTGCGGACGGCGTCGTAACCGGTGATGAGCCAGCCCTCGTGACCGTCGGGGAAGACCATGGGGCTGACGGGACGAGCCTCCCGGAGTCGGGTGATGGCGCGGGGCGGATCGAAGGGGCCCGCATCGCGTTCCATGGGGAGGCCGTGCGGAATGGAGATCGGGTGGTTCATGAATTTCCTCTCGTGGCGATGGTGCCAGGCGTAATCGCTGTCGTTTCTGCTCGCCGACTGACTCGGACAACGGCGATGCCGGAGGCATGGTTGATCAGGGCGCGTTGTGGCGATGGTTGATATCGGCAGGAATGCCGGGATGGGGCGATAAATGTCGCGCGGCCGATGATGATGCAGCCGTCGCCGATCGGGGTCATTCGTGATGACCCGTGCGCGATCAGCACATGGTGATCACCATGAACTGGGAAAGGTCGTTTTTCCTACTGCCGGGACAGCTGTCCTCTCGGGGGTGATCACCGAAAGTCTGTGCCGCATCGTTCATTCGGTTACGGGATCAACGCGAATCCTCGCGATTGAACAGCTTCTTCGACCACAGGTATCCGCCGAATGCGATGACCGCGCACCAGGCGAGGGCGATCCACGCATTGTTGCCGATCGGTCCGCCCGTCAGCAGGCCGCGTAGGGTCTCGATGATCGACGTGAACGGCTGATATTCGGCGAACCAGCGCAGCCCGTCGGGCATGGAGTCAGTGGGGACGAAGCCACTGCCGAAGAATGGCAGGAGCATCAGCGGCATGGGCAGGTTGCTCGCGGTCTCCACGCTCTTGCTCACCTGGCCCAGTGCGACGCAGAGCCAGACGAGCGCGAACGTCAACGCCAGGAGAAGCCCGGCTGTGGCCAGCCACTCGACCACTCCCGCAGTGGATCGGAAGCCGATCAGCATTGCCACGCCGATCAGGACCGCCACGCTGAGCATGGCCTGGATGACGCTGCCCAACACGTGCCCGGTGAGCACCGAGACCCGGGCGATGTGCATGGTGCGGAATCGGGCGATGATGCCCTCGGCCATGTCCATGGCAATCGATATCGCGGTCCCCTGCACCGTGGCCGTGACGGTCAGCAGGATGATCGCGGGGGTGACGTACTCGAGGTACTCGGCGCGTCCGCCCGATCCGCCGCTGAGCCCGGCGCCCAGCGTTCCGCCGAACACGGACACGAACAGCAGCAGCATGACGATCGGCATCCCGATGAGCAGCACGGTCATCGACGGGTATCGCAGCAGATGCTTGAGGTTGCGGCGCAGCATCGTCGCCGAGTCGCGCAGCGGATGGAGACGGATGCTCGCCGGTGCCTGCCCGGTGAGGGCATGGGCGGAGTCGCTCATCGGGAGGTCGCCTTCGTGTCGGAGGAGTCGCTGGTGAGGGCGAGGAAAACGTCGTCGAGATCGGTGGTGTGCACCGACAGTTCGTCGACCTCGACCGCACCGGCTGCTAGTTGGTCGATCAGGGTCTGCAGCGAGCGCAGGCTGCCGTCGCCGGGGACCCGCAGGCTGAGCGGGTCGCCGTCGGGAGAGACCTGACCCAGCATGCGTGCGGCTGCGTCGAGGCTGCGCTGATCGCCGAACCGCAGACGGACATGGCTGCCGGGGATGCGACGCTTCAACTCGTCCGGGGTGCCCTCGGCGACCAGCCGACCGTGGTCGAGGACCGCGATCCGATCGGCCAGCTCATCGGCCTCCGCCAGGTACTGCGTGGTCAGGAAGATGGTGACGCCCTCGGCCACCAGCTCTCGGACGATCTGCCACATGCCCAGGCGGCTGCGCGGATCCAGGCCGGTCGTCGGCTCATCGAGGAAGATCACTCGCGGGCTGCCGACCAGGGTCATCGCCAGGTCGAGCCGACGCCGCATCCCCCCGGAGTACGTCGAGACCGGCTTCTCTGCCGCCCCGACCAGGTCGAACCGTTCCAGCAGTCCGGCGACGCGCTGCCTGCCCTCGCCTTTGGCGAGGTGGTGCAGGTCCGCCATCAGGAGCAGGTTCTCCCGGCCGGTGAGCAGGTTGTCCACCGTCGAGAACTGGCCGGTGACACCGATAGCGGCGCGCACCGCACCGGGTTCGCCTGCCAGGTCGTGGCCTGCGATGCGGACGTCACCGGCATCGGCACTGATCAACGTGGCCAGGATCTTGACCGTGGTGGTCTTCCCTGCGCCGTTCGCCCCGAGCAGTGCGTAGACCGTTCCCGGTGGGATGGTGAGGTCGATGCCGTCGAGTACGACCTGGTCGCCGAACGACTTGCGCAACCCGGTCACCACGATTGCAGGCGTAGATCGTGTGGTGGTCATGGCTCTCCTTACGAACGTCGGATCGTGATGCCGCCGAACGAGGTACGCGCGCGCACCTCGACGGTCTCGTCGGACTCCTCGGGCCGGGCGGCGGTGTCCAGCAGGTTGTGCACCTGCCCGAACTTGGTGTGCACCTCGAGCCACGCGGCGGTGCCCTCGGCGATGCCGATGTCCAGATCGCCCATCGCGGAGCCGAGTTCGACGGAGCCTCGGGCCACCTCGCCGACGCGAACGCTGCCGTTGGACGTCTTCGCATCGACACCCCCGCCTGCCCGCTCGATGGAGATGCCGCCGTTGGCCGAGCGCACCCGCACGTCGCCGTCGGCGGCCTCGATCTCGGTATCGCCGTTGGAGTTCTTGACGGCCACGGAGCCTTCGACCTTGCCGATGCGGACCTTCCCTGATCCGGTGTGGATCTCGACGTCGCCCGCGACGCGGGTTGCGGTGACGTGACCGGCTGCGGTGTCCACCCGCAGCGGACCGGTCCGCTCCAGCCGGACGTCTCCGGCGGAGGTCTTGAACCGGCACTTCCCCAGCAGACCGGTGCCGTTGAGGCTGCCCACCTGGACGTCACCGGAGAGCTGCGAGCCGCTGGGCAGCACGATGGACACGTCCACCGACCTGGTCTTGCGGGAGAAGTCGAAGAGGGGCGCTTTCGGCCCGGTGATGCGGAGCACGCCGTTCGCGTAGTCCACCCGGACGTCGCGGGCGGCCTGCACGTCCGACTCATCGGATTCATCGCTCGGACGCACGTCGACGATGGTGTCGGCGCGGTCGCTCGCGCTGATCCGCACGGTGCCGACGCCCAGTTCGAGCGTGGCGGAGATCGGTTCGGGTGTGGCGAATTCAGGCATGGCTGTCCCCTCGTCATGGATCGGTGAAGCATCCCCGCAGTTCAGGGGCGTGATGTGGTGGAAGGTGGTGCGTCAGCGCACCCAGCCGGTGAGGTGCTGCCTGCTCCGTCGGCCGCCGGTGTGCTGCTCGGCGAACTGGTCGCGGTCGGAACGCTGTAGGGCGGTCGAGGCCGCGCGGACCAGCCAGGCGTTGACCGAGCGGCCCTCCTTGGCTGCGGCCTCCTCGATCGCGGCCTTGAGCTGCTCCGGGAGTCGCACGTTGATCCGCGAGCTGGGGCCGTCCTCGGCGATCAGCGCGCCGCCGTCGGCCGCCGGATCGTCCTGGGCGGCGGCGGGCGGCGGCTCGGCGGGCGGTGCGGTCACGACGAAGTTCGGATCGCGGCCGCGCAGGCGCAGCTCCACCGAGCCGGGGGCCAGGTCGCTGGTGATCTCGTCGGCGGCTGCGGACAGCGCGTCCAGCAACGTCATCCGGATGGCCGACTCGAGTGGCCCGCTCAGGCGCTCGACCAGCGCACGAGCCTCGTCGCCGCCTACTTCGGCCAGCGCGGCGAATTCCCGTCCGAGGTTGCTCACCTGCGAGGTCAAGTCCATGGCACAACAATGACACTAAAGTGGCTCCAGTACAAGGAAAACTGGCTCACACGTGATGCCAAGTTGGCTCAGCATGCCGTCGTTGGTGGAAAAGTGCTGGTCAGCCTCGCGTCGGAAGTCGGGAGGAAGTCGGCGGTGCGAAGCCGAAGTCAGCAGCGAGACCTACGGCTTCATCTCAGCTCTGGGCCATGTCGACGAAGCGGCTGTAGTGGAGCTGATGGGCCAGCGTGACGGTCGCGGTGGGTCCCGCACGATGCTTGGCCAGGATCAGGTCCGCCTCGCCCATCCTGGGGTCGTCGCGCTCGAAGGCATCCGGTCGGTGGATCAGCAGCACCATGTCCGCGTCCTGCTCCAGCGAGCCGGACTCACGAAGGTCGGAGAGCATCGGCCGCTTGTCGGTGCGCTGTTCCGGGCCTCGGTTCAGCTGGCTGATCGCCACCACCGGCACCTCCAGCTCCTTGGCGAGGAGCTTGAGGTGCCGGGAGAACTCGGAGACCTCCTGCTGGCGTGACTCGACGCGCTTGCCGGAGCTCATCAGCTGGAGGTAGTCGACCACCACGAGCTTGAGGTCGTTGCGCTGCTTGAGCCTTCTCGCCTTGGCACGGATCTCCATCATCGTGAGGTTCGGCGAGTCGTCGACGAACAACGGGGCCTCGCTGACCTCGCCCATTCGTCTGGCCAGTCTGGTCCAGTCGTCGTCGGTCATCTTCCCGCCGCGCATGTCGCCGAGGCGGATGCGTGCCTCGGCCGAGAGCATCCGCATCACGATCTCGGTCTTGCTCATCTCCAGCGAGAAGATGACGCTGCTGAACCCGTGCTTGATCGAGCACGAGCGCGCGAAGTCCAGTCCGAGGGTCGACTTGCCGACACCCGGCCGCGCCGCGACGATGATCATCTGGCCCGGATGCAGGCCGTTGGTGACGGCGTCGAGATCGACGAAGCCGGTCGGCACGCCCAGCGACTGGCCGTCACGGGAGGCGATGGCGTCGATCTCGTCCATCGTCGGTTGGAGCAGATGTTCGAGGGCGACGTAGTCTTCGCTCGTCCGGCGCTCGGTGACCTCGTAGATGGCTGCCTGCGCCCGGTCGACGACCTCATCGATCGCGGCACCCTCCGAGCCGTGGTAGCCGAGCTGGACGATCCGGGTGCCCGCCTCGACGAGGCGTCGCAGCACCGCCTTCTCCGCGACGATCTCGGCGTAGTACCCGGCGTTGGCCGCCGTGGGCACGGTGGCGATCAGGGTGTGCATGTACGGGGCCCCGCCGATCCGAGGCAGCTCGGAGCGTCGCTCCAGCTCGGCCGACACCGTGATGGCGTCGGCGGGCTCGCCTCGGCCGTACAGGTCCAGGATGCAGTCGTAGATCGCCTGGTGCGCCGGTCGGTAGAAGTCGTCCGGGCGGACCACCTCGACGACATCGGCGATGGCGTCCTTGCTGAGCAGCATCCCGCCGAGAACGGACTGCTCGGCGGCCAGATCCTGCGGCGGCTGGCGGTCGAACGCGTTCTCCGTCGCCGCTCCGCGATCGTCGGTCAGAGCCACCTGTTCCCTCCGGTCCTTGCTCCGCGATTCACTGCCGCCGCTTCTCGACTCGACCGAGCCGGGTTCGACCGAGCCGAATCGCCTGGCCGATGCGTCTGGGTCGATATGCCCGAGGACGTCCCGCCTGCCCGCTTGATCCGGCCGATTCTGCCGTCTGCCGGGCCGTCGACACCGGCTCCTGGAGACCGAACGCTAGATCCCTCTTCTGGAGCAGGCAAACACTCCTGTGGACGTGCCTGTGGATAACCTGGGGATGTGGGTGGTGAACTGACCACAGCCTGCGGCAAGCCTGGGGACAACCTGTGGATAACTTGGGTAGGCTTGATGAGAAGAGCAGGTCAGGCCTTGTGGACAAAATGTGTGGAAACTACTCGCGACACCCTTCGGCGTGTCGCGAAAAGCGCCCCTTCGGCGTGTCGTTCGAGCCGGTCGGGCGAAATGATCCACAGGGACCGGGCCAGCTGTCCACTAGTGCTTCTGAGTGATAACACTGAGCCGAGCGACCCGCCTGGGGCGGGCTGTTCGGCACTCGATTCGTCACCCTCGGCAAGGCGATCGACCCGCACGAGGCACAGCGGATCACGCGACCGAGTGTCGGCTCCGCGTGGTCTTCACGCTCCGATCGGGCCTGAAACAGACGGCCGCGGCGCCGCCCTGTCGAGACAGGAGCGACGCCGCGGCCGAATGCAGCAGTCGTCTTAGCCGATCACTCGGCCGGGGCGACCTCAAGGTTGATCGCGACGGTGACCTCCGGGTGGAGCCGGATGTTCACCGGGTGCCTGCCGGTCTTCTTGATGTGACCGGGAAGCTGGATCGCCCTCTTGTCGAGCAGCGGGCCGCCTGCGGCCTTGACCGCGGTGACCACGTCGGCCGTGGTCACCGAGCCGAACAGCTTGCCGCTGTCCTGCGAGGCGCGGACCCGGTGCCGGACGGCCCCGAGGCCCTCCAGGCTCGACTTGATCTCCTTGGCGTGGTCGAGGTCGCGGATCCGCCTGCCCTCTTGCGAGCGGCGGATCGTGGCGACCTGCTTCTCCGCGCCACGCGTGGCCAGGATGGCCAGGCCGCGCGGCACCAGGAAGTTGCGGCCGTAGCCGTCCTTGACCTCGACGATGTCGCCGGGGCCGCCGAGACCGCTGACGTCAGCGGTGAGGATGAGCTTCATCTTCGCTCCTTACCCTCTCAGCGAGCGGTCGAGGTGTAGGGCAGCAGCGCCATCTCTCGCGAGTTCTTCACCGCGACGGCGACGTCCCGCTGATGCTGGCTGCAGTTGCCGGTCACTCGACGAGCCCGGATCTTGCCGCGGTCGGAGATGTACTTCCGAAGCAGCGTGGTGTCCTTGTAGTCGATGTTCTGCGGGTGGCCCTTCCGGGCGTCCTTGCAGAAGACGCAGACCTTCTTCTTCGGCTTGCGTACGGGTGGCTTAGCCATTGGTCTTACTCCTGGTTGTCATCCTCATCGGCCGCGAATCGTCCCTCGTCGGCCGGAACCGCCGGTGGCCGTGCCGTCTAGAACGGAGGCTCGTCGCTGTATCCGCCGCCGGAGCCGCCACTCGGGCCCGCCGGGGGCGCGGAGCCCCACGGGTCGTCGGCGGGAGCGCTGCCGCCACCGCCGCCTGCTCCGTAGCCGCCGCCTCCGCCGCCACTGCCCCGG
The DNA here is from genome assembly GCF_001941625.1 of Actinoalloteichus fjordicus. Lineage (NCBI taxonomy): Bacteria > Bacillati > Actinomycetota > Actinomycetes > Pseudonocardiales > Pseudonocardiaceae > Actinoalloteichus > Actinoalloteichus fjordicus. Next base: position 7,048,633 of record NZ_CP016076.1, on the reverse strand, counting down.
CTCACCTTGTTGACCTTGGCGGTCGCGTACCGCAGCGAGGGGCCGATCTCGTCGACCTCAAGCTCGACGACGGTCCGGTCCTCGCCTTCCTTGGTCTTGAAGGAGCGCTGGCGCAGCCTGCCCTGCACGACGACGCGCATACCCCGGCTCAGGGACTCGGCCGCGTTCTCGGCCGCCTGACGCCAGAGGCTGCAACGAAGGAACAGCGCTTCGCCGTCCTTCCACTCGCCCGACTGCCTGTCGAAGGTGCGTGGGGTGGAGGCCACGGTGAAGTTCGCCACCGCCGCACCTGATGAGGTGAAGCGGAGGTCTGGATCTGCGGTCAGGTTCCCGACCACGGTGATTGTCGTCTCACCAGCCATCAGTGCACCTCCGCCCGATCACTTCGAGACGGCGTCGCGCCGCAGGACCTTGGTGCGCAGCACCGTCTCCTGCAGCGAGAGCTGACGGTCGAGTTCCTTCACCGTGTCCGGCTCGGCGTGCACGTTGAGCAGGGCGTAGATGCCCTCGGCGTGCTTGTCGATCTCGAAGGCCAACCGGCGCCTGCCCCAGACGTCGACGTTCTCCACATTGCCGCCCGCAGTGCGGATGACGTTGAGGAACGTGTCCAGGGACGGAGCGACGGTGCGCTCGTCGAGACTGGGGTCGAGGATGACCATTACCTCGTAATGACGCATGACAGACCTCACCTCCTGTGGTCTCATCGGCCACGGGCTGTCCGTGGCAGGAGGGTCGTCGCGTCGACAACGGAACTACGTTAGCAGCGTCGGGTCCGATCGCCGTTCGGCCCCTGCCGCCAGCTCACATGAGGCCACCGCAGACCTCACTTGCACGCCGTCTGTTGGTTACCCTCACCGCTATGCCTATCGGTGCGCACGTCGACGCCGACGATCCGCTCGGCACCGCCCGTGAACGAGGGGCGGAGGTCGTGCAGTTCTTCCTGTCCGACCCGCAGACCTGGAAGTCCCCCACCCCCCATCCGCAGGCGGCAGAACTGCGTGCGGCGGGCGTCGCGGTCTTCATCCATGCCCCTTACGTGCTCAACGTGGCATCCACCAACAACCGGATTCGCATCCCGTCGCGCAAGGCCGTGATCGCGCAGGCGAAGGCCGCCGCCGAGACGAACGCTCTCGGGCTGATCGTGCACGGTGGTCACGTCCGGCAGGGCGAGGACCCGGCGGTCGGCGTGGCCAACTGGCACAAGTTCCTCTCCCGGCAGGCCGCCGAGGGCGGCTTCGGCGTGCCGGTGCTGATCGAGAACACCGCAGGCGGCGACGGCGCGATGGCCCGAGGCCTGGACGCACTCGACCGGCTGTGGGACGCCATCGGCGAGTTCGACCCCGGCTTCTGCCTGGACACCTGCCATGCCTTCGCCTCCGGCGAGGACCTCGTGGGTCTCGTCGAGCGCGCGCGGGCGATCACCGGCCGCATCGACCTGGTGCATCTGAACAGCTCGCGGGACGCCTTCGGCTCCTCCCGTGATCGACATGCCAACATCGCCGACGGCACCATCGACGCCGCCCAGCTCGTCGCGGTCTGCGCGGAGGCCAGGGCGCCCGTGGTGGTCGAGACCCCAGCGACGGGCCAGGCGGCCGACATCAGCCATCTACGCCGCGAACTGGGAGTCTGATCCACCGTGCCGAGCGATGATCGGGACACCGTGCAGGCATGGGATCAGGAAGGCCACTCGTCGGAGGCTCCGCCACAGTCTGGTGGCGCAGGGTCTCCGCCACGATCCGGCGGCGCAGGCCGGGTGCGCGCGCTGACGAGGTACGCGCTCGCGTTCCTGGTGCTCCTCAGCGGGGTGACCCTCTTCCTCGGGTACGCGAACAAGGCGCGCTGCACCGGCCCGGAGTTCGATCAGTTCGGTCGCAGCCAGCCTGATTACAAGGAACGGATCGACGGCGACGTCTGCTACTCCGACATCCAGCACCTCTGGCTCGGCCGGGACATCGACCAGCACGTCTTCCCCTATCTCAGCGGCGGCATCACCGAGGACGGGCAGCTGGTCGGCGGGGTCGTGGAGTACCCGGTCCTGAGCGGGCTGTTGATCTGGGCAGGCGCATTGTTCGCGTCCAACGACGCGCAGTTCCTGCTGGGCTCCGCCCTGGTGATGGCGCCGTTCGGCCTGGTCACGGCGTGGCTGCTCGGGCAGCTCGCCCGTTGGAGGGCACTCGTCTGGGCCTTAGGGCCGCCCATCGTGCTCTATGCCTTCCACAACTGGGATCTGCCGGTCGTCGCCTGCGCGGTCGCCGCCGTCTACGTCTTGCAGCGGGGTTGGGGCCGGGCCGGGCCCGATCGGCCGTTGATCGACCGAGCGGTGGCCGCCTCGGTACTGCTCGGCCTGGGGTTCGCGTTCAAGGTCTATCCGGGCATCTTCGTGCTGCCGTTGGCGCTGTACGTGTTCTCCGGCGGGTACCGGGGGCGTGAGCTGCCTGCCGACGTGGCCGCGCGCGGGTCTCGGTGGGACGTCGTCGGCGCGGTGAAGGTGGGCCTGGCCGCCGTGGTGACGGTGGTCGCGGTGAATCTGCCGTTCGCCGTGCTCGGCTACGAGGGCTGGCTGGCCTCCTTCGAGTTCCAGGGCAACCGGTTCGTCGACGTGACGACGAACTCGATCTGGTACTGGGGCTTCCGGCCGTGGTCGAACTCCGACAACGCGGGCTTCCAGGGCGCGATGGACGTCATCTCCCCTGCCGCAGTGCTCCTGTCGTTCATCCTGGCCTGCTGGCTTGGCTGGCGGCGGATGCAGCGGGACGGCACGTTCCCGTGGATCCAGGTCTCGGCGGCGATGCTCTGCGGGTTCCTCCTGCTGCACAAGGTGCACTCGCCCCAGTACGCCCTCTGGCTGCTGCCGTTCTTCGTGCTGCTGCGGATTCGCTGGGAGTGGATCGCCGCGTACTTCGTCGCCGATCTCGCGATCGGGATCGGGATCTTCCGCTGGCTCTACATCACCAATCAGGGACTGCCGTCGACGGTCTACGACGGCTTCGCTCCGCAGGCGCTGATGATCGGCGTCTGGGGGCGGGCGGCGCTGTTGGTGGCGTTGTTCTTCGTCTTCCTGGCCGCGCGTTCCACCGTCGATCACGAGGTGCCGCCCAGAGTGCGGCGACCTCGCCGAGGTGCGACGCCGTCGATGGCGGGTTAGCGTCCGGCACGAGTCGAGGGCGGCGGCGAATTGGTCGGGGGGCGTACCAACCCGCCGCCGCCGATGCTCAGTGTTGACTATCCGACCCGTTTCCGTAAGGGGTTCTCGCCCTCGACACCGGCGATTGGGTGAATTTCTCCCGACCATCCGCTTTCGTGCTGCCGGACTCGCAGGGTGGGCCCACGCTCTAGTTCGAACATGATTCAGGTTTGTGAGGGTGAGCGTGCGGCCGAGGGCCCACCGGGGGCGGTGACGTGATGCGTGATCAGAGTCGACGTGGCATTCGAGTGCTCTTCGGAGACGGCGTCATCGGGGTGCAGGACAGGAAGAAGGTGCGCGGCCCGTCGATACTGGTCACCACGGACGTCTGGCTGCGGTTCGTCCGCGCGGTCCGCCGCGACGAGTTCTTCGACTTCGACGTGCCCGACGAGATCCTGGCCAGGATGGACTCCCTCGTGACGCCCGACGTCCTCGACCTGCCTGATCAGCGCACCCCGCTCGGCGGGGAGTCCGTCGAGGCCGAGCCCGCGGTGCTGGAGGGCTCGGTGATCATCGGTTCGGCGCGTCGAGTCAGGTTCCAGCGCACCACGTCAGGTGCCCCGTCGAGCACACCGCCTGCGGGGTCGTCCTCGCCGGAGGATCTGACGCGGTCTCCCTCCGGCCGATAGACGTCGCGCAGCACCAGCACGCACAGCATGATCACCGCGAGGTCCCGAAGCACCACGGTGCCGAGGAACCACTCGACGGGCAGGCCCTTGTTGTCCTCGCCGAGGTAGAAGAACATCCTCGGCACCCAGACCAGGGCGTCCAACGCCATCCAGGCGAGCAGCGGACGCCAGCGCGGCAGCGCCAGCACGGCGAGCGGCACCAGCCACAACGAGTACTGCGGACTCCACACCTTGTTGGTCAACAGGAACACGGCCACGACCAGGAAGGCAAGCTGAGCCACTCGCGGCCTGCGGGCGGCGGTGAGCCCGACGAAGGCGATGCCGAGGCAGCCGAGCAGGAACAGCACGGCCGTCACCGTGTTCAACACCACCGGCGTCTGACCGGGCTCCAACGGCCCGTCGAAGCCAGCCCAGCCCGTGAACCGGCTGATCACGTTGTAGATCGAGTCCGGATCGGCGATGCGTTCGCTGTTCAGCCGGTAGAACTCGCGCCAGCCATCCGGGTACAGCACCGCGATCGGCAGATTGACGGCCGTCCACGTCGCGACGGCGGCGCCCGCGGCCCGCAGCCAGGGCACGAGCCGACCCGCCCGGAGACACAGGATCAGCAGCGGACCGAGCAGGAACAGCGGGTACAGCTTCGCGGCGGCGCCGAGGCCGATCAGCACGCCCGCGAGCACCGGCCGTCGACGTGCCCAGGCCAGCATGCCCGCCGTGGCGAAGGCGGTGGCGATCGTGTCGAAGTTCGTGAACGCGTGGACCAGGACCAGCGGCGAGATCGCGACCAGCGCGGCGTCCCACGGCCTGCGGCGGGCCAGCAGCGTGACCGCCCAGACCGTGACGAGCCAGCCTGCGGCCAGCCACAGCGAGGTGATGGTGAAGTACACCGCGACCGGCAGCGCGGTGGGCACCAGCCCGGTCTCGGCGACGCCGAGCCACGCCCTGGTCAGCTCGGCGTTGAGCCACTGGAACATCCCGGTGATCACCGGGTACTCCATGTACCGGACCTGCTCCTGGTCGGTGCCCTCGTCCTCGACCCAGGAGTCGCGGTAGGGGAAGGCGCCGATGTCGAGGTGCTCGGCCGAGTAAAGCGGCACGATGTCCGAGTAGCACATCGCGACGTACTGTCGGTTGCCGCTCCAGTCGAGCTGTGCCACGCCCTGGTCGTCGACGTACTGCTGGATGCAGGGCGCCTTGAGGCCCCAGCCGAGCGCGAGCGCGAGGACCGCCAGGAGCAGGCCGACCCGTAGCGGACTCCAGAACCAGTGCCGCCCCACCACGGCGTGTCTGCCCAGCGGGCCGCCGAACAGCCGACTGGCGGTGCGGGCGAGGCCCTCCGTCCGGGTGGGGGCGATGCGCTGCTCGGGCGGCAGCGTCGCGGTGTCGACCCGATGGCCGGGACCGATCCGATCGGAGTCCTGCGCCAGCGGGCTTCGGTCGGCAGCCGGTCGATCGGTCGACCCGCCTCCCGCGCCGTCGTCGGCCGTCGACACCGCATCGGAGCCTGCGCCGGGCGAAGTCGGCAGGCCTGCCCCGTCAGCGGCGGCGGGCCCGGCGGAGTCCGGTGCGTCGTCGGCCGACGCTGCGGATCGTGTCTCCCGCTCACTGGGCACGCCGCGGATCGTACGTGCTCATGCCGGGGCCGAGGAGATCGCCCGTGAGCCCGAGGTCTGGTGTCGAGGTGTGCCGAGACGACGAACGGGGCGCCCTCGGTGGAGGACGCCCCGTCGGCTGGCGATCATTCGACTGATCGGTAGTTCACGTGGTCAGTTGGGCAACGGCACATCTCCGGTAGGAGCCACCTCTGGCCTGCTGTCGTCCCGGCTGAAACCGAATCCCGTGGTACCTCGATCGCCGGGCCGACCATCGCCGGGCCGACCGTCGCCTTCGCCCTCACACTGCCCCGGCCACAAGCAGGAGTCGTCTGGCCCGGTCGGAGTGGGCTCAGTCGTATCCGTGGGAGGGTTCGGGGTCGATTCGTCGTCACCTTCCCCTCCCTCGCCGTTCTCGTCCCCCTCGTCGCCTTCCTCGTCCTCGTCCCGGCCGTCCTCCTCGTCGCGGTCTCTGTCGCGATCGTCGTCCCAGTCCGGCGACGGGGGCGGAGGCGGGGGCGCGGGCCGCGGCTGCTCGGGGAAGATGCCGATCTGGGTGATGTCGGTCGGGAAGCTCGCGGCCTCCTTGTCACCGAGGTAGGCCTCCATGAACGCCTTCCAGGAGAAGGCCGGGACATTTCGTCCCCAGAGCTGCTCGGTGGAAGGATTCGTCGCGGTCGCATTGACCGTCAGTGGTGCGGGCACCTCGGAGCCGACCCAGACCGCCACCGAGATCTGCGGTGTGTAGCCGACCATCCACCCCGCCTGGTTGCCTGCGCTCTGGGCGAACTGGTGGGTGCCGGTCTTGGCCGCCACCTCCCGGCCGGGCAGGTCGTGTCCGCTGTTCGCGGCCACCGGCTTGAGCACCTCGGTGATGTTGTCCGCGACGGCCTTGCTCTGCGGACCGAAGGCCTGGACGCCCTCGTGCCCTTCCTCGGCGCGGTTGATCAGGACCTCATCGTCGGGCCCGTCGCCCTCATGGCCGACGAACTCGACGAAGTACGGATCGTGCCGGACTCCGCCGCTGGCGAAGGTGGCGTAGGCGGCGGCCATGTCGATGGTGCGGACCTCGTACTGGCCCAGTGCGATGCCCGCAGCGGTGAAGCCTTCGGTGTTCACCAGCGTGGGCTCGCCGTTGATCTCTTCGGGGATGCCCGCCTCCCAGGCGGCCTCCGCCACCGAGCCGGGCCCGAACTGATGCGCCATGTCGATGAACGGGGTGTTGGCGGACACCAGCATCGCGTTGCGCACCGAACAGTGTTCGTTGGCCCCGGTGGGACACTGGGCCGTGTTGCTGAACGTGGTGCCCTCGATGTCGATCGATTCCCGGCCGTCGTAGAACTCACCGAGGCCCTGACCACGCTTCAGCCCGGCGGCGACCACGAACGGCTTGAACGAGGAGCCCGGCGGCTGCTTGGCCGCCGCGAAGTCGATGCCCGCGCTCCACTCGCCGCCGTTGTAGGCCCGCACCGCTCCGTTGGCGGGATCCACGGCGACCAGCGCGCCGCGCAGCTCGTCCGGCTGACCGGCGAAGTGTTCCGCCATCACGGCCTCGGACTGCTCCTGGGCTGTCTTGTCGATGGTGGTCCGGATGACCATGCCCTCTCGGCGGACCTGGTCCATCTCGATGCCTCGGGCGGTGAGCTCGTTCTCGATCTGCGTCTGGACGTGCACGTCGGTGATGCTGCGCCCGGTCCCGCCGCCAGCGCCCCTTGGCAGGTAGTCGGGGAACTCGACGGCGTCGGCCTCGGCCTGGGACAGGTGGTCCCGCTCCACCATCTTGTTCACGACATAGGCGAAGCGGTTCTCCATGCCGTCCCGGTTGTTGTCCGGGTCGAAGAGTGTCGGTGCGTTGAGGATGCCCGCCAGGAACAGCGATTCGTTGAGCTCCAGCTCCGAGGCCGACTTGCCGAACCAGGTCTGCGCGCCCGCTTCCAGCCCGTAGGTGTTGCGGCCGAAGGAGGTGAGGTTCGCATAGGACTCGAAGATGTAGTCCTTATCCTGCTGCTGGGTGAGCTTGAATGCCATCACCACTTCTTGGAACTTCCGGGCGTAGGTCCCGTCGTCGTTGCCGGTGGAGAGCTTGACGTACTGCTGGGTGATGGTGGAACCGCCGCCGGTGCCGGTGACGGCTGCTCGGACGATGCCGACCGGCGAGAATCCCATGTTGTCTCTGAACGTGGGGTCCTCAGTGGCCGTGACGCCGTTGTAGAAGTCCTCGGGGATGTCCTCGTAGTCCAGGAAGCGCCGGTCGCCGTCGCCTTCGCCGTTCGGGACGATCCGCAGCATCTCGCTGCCGTCGGCGTAGGTCACCGTGACGGTCTTGTCGAGGTCGGCGAGGATCGCCTCTGGTGACTGGACGTCCCACATCTGGTAGCCGACGGCGAAGGCCACCACCGGCGTGAGGATGCCGAGGCCTGCCATCACGTAACAGGTCCGCCGGACGCGTCGCCAGATCTTCTTGCGCTTCGCCTTCTTCACCGCCTCCGGGGACTCCTCCGCATCGTCCTCGTCGTCGTAGTAGTCGTCCTCGTCGTAGCCGTCCTCGAGTTGCGCGGGCTCCCGATGCGTCAGCAGCGCGGGTTCCATCTGCGTCGTCGGCTGCTCGTCGCCGGGCTGCATCATCTGCGTCGACGGCTCGCCGGGTCGGCGGGGTCCGGTGCCTGCGCCCTGTCTTAGTGCCTGGGTGTGCGCGGGCGGGGCTCCGTTGGCCGGGCCGGGTCCGCCGGGTGCTCCCGCACCGGGAACGCCGCCGGGCGGAGTGCCCATGCCGGGCGGGGCGCCTGCGTTCATGCCCGCAGCGGCGGCAGCGCCGCCCGCCGCGCCGAGGGCCGCGCCCGCCGCTGCCGCGCCGAGTGCTGACGGCCCGCCCTGCCGAGGCGGGCGACGATCACCGTTCTGCGGCGGCGGGGACTGCATGCCCGCCGGGCCGGGGCCTGGCCTGCCGTCGGCCGGGGTGCCGTTCGTGCCGGGCCTGCCGTCGGGACGAGCCGCGCCCGGTTCGCCGGGACGACCGCCCGCGCTCGGTCCGGGCGGGGCGCCGTTCGGCGGCCGGCCCGGACCAGGGTGGCCACCCGGCCCGGTGCCGTTCTGGGCGGCGCCGTTCGGCTGGTGGCCTCCCGGGCCGCTGGCTCCGGGGGGGACTCCGTTCGCGCCGTCCGGACGCTGGCCGGGCGCTGCCTGCCTGCCCGGCTGTCCGCCTGCTCCCGGGCCACCGGGGGCAGGTGCGTCGCCTGCGCCGAGGCGGTCGCTCAGCGGGGAGACCGCGCCGGTCGGAGCCGCAGCGCCGTGCGGTCCTGCCGGTCCGTTCGGCCCGGCGGGTCCGTTCGGGGCGCCGGTTCCATTCGGGCCGCCCCGCTGCTGTCCGTTGGGCGCGTGCCCGTTGGCCGGCCGTCCGTTCCGCGCGTGCCCGTTCGCGGGCTGTCCGTTGGCCGCGTGCCCGTTTGCGGGCCTGCCGTCGGGGGCATGTCCAGGGGGAGCCTGGCCGTTGCGCGGCGCGCCGTTCGGGCCGGTCCCGTTCGGTCCGGGGTGTCCGTTCGGCCCCGGATGACCGTTCGGCCCCGGTCCCGGATGACCGTTCGGGCCCGCCGGGGCGCCTGCGCCGTTGGCCTGCGGCGGGCCTGCCGGGCCGCGACGGCCGTCCGGTGTCGAACCGTCGGCTCCGTTCGGGCCGGGCCTGCCCGCGGGCGGTCGGCCGCCGTTCTCTGGCGCGCCGGGGAATCCCGACGGCGGCGTGGCGGGACGTTCCTGGACCCGCGTCGCGCCGGGCCGGGCGGCCTCGGGCGAGCCTGCGGGACTGTGTGATCCGTCACGCGGCCCGCCTCGATTGGCCGGATTGCCCGAATCGCCAGGATTGTTGGCGTCGTGGCGAGGTGGTCCCGCGCCGTTCGGCGGGGGGGTGAAGGAGCCGCCCGGCGGCGGCTGATCCGGCCTGACCGCACCGCGCGGCGCCGAGGCGCCCGGCGGCGGTCCGTGCCGTGGGGCGCCCGGTGGGCCTGACGGCCCTTCCGGCCATGGCGATGGTTCACCCGTCGGTCGAGGACGAGCACCGCTCGCCTCGTCTGGGACATGCGACATCTGGCCCTCCACCTGCGGCCTCGGGGTGTGGCCGGCAGGCGGCCTGCCGTTGTGTGCGTCGTTCACGAGTGGGCCTCCCACACCGACGTGCCCGGTGGGCACGCAGTTCGGTGATCGTCTGTGCTCTGGCGCTCCCGCGCCCGCGCACGCACTGGCGACGGACTCACTCGGAGGCCGTCCTCCGCCGTGGGTGTCCGTCATCCATGCCGCGCGTTCCCAAGACGTATGACTGCACCAGGTGGTTCCAACTACAGGTGCGGCAGACCTCCACCACGTAGACGGTGAACTCCTCGAAGAGGGTTGCCATCCTGGCGAGTTCGTCATCGGTCCTGGCTGATCCCGCCGCGTGCTTCAGCTCGTCACCGTAGATCCAGGACACCTGGGTCAACGGCTCCTTGCGGCACACCGGGCAGGTCACATCGCTCGGCTGACCATGAAATTTCGCCGCCCGCAGCAGGTACGGGCTCGCGTCGCAGACCTCCATCACCCCGACCCGACCGGAGTGGACACCGGCGAGCAACGCCTTGCGCTGCAACGCGTAGTCGACCACCTGTCGTTGGGTCCGCACGTTGACAGGGTACGTGTCGGAGACCGACCGGCGATGGGCCGTTCGGGGAGCGCCGCCTCGTCGTCGGTCACTCACCGCGCCCGGGATGAGTGAGATGTATCGGACCGATATAGTGGGGTAATCCATCGCAGTGCTGCGGTGGAGCGGTGGGTCGTCGGAGGCCATGACTGGTGCTAGGAGGTGCGACGTGCTCGAACTGGCGGTGCTCGGTCTGCTGCACGAGGCGCCGATGCACGGTTACGAGCTGCGTAAACGACTGCACAACCTGCTGGGCGCCTTCCGGGCCTTCTCCTACGGCTCGCTCTACCCGACGCTGCGCAGGCTGCAGGTCGCCGGGCTGATCACCGACGAGTCCGCGGAGGACGCGGTGCAGCGGACCTGGAACCGACGGGCCAAGACGGTCTACAAGCTGACGGCCGACGGCAAGGAGCGCTTCGCCGAATTAGTCGTCGACGTGGGCCCGCAGACGTGGGACGACGGGTCGTTCGGCATCCACCTGGCGTTCTTCTCGCGCACCCCGGCGGAAGCGCGGATGCGAATCCTCGAGGGACGACGGCGTCATGTCGAGGAACGGCGAGAGGGATTCCGCTCCACCCTCGGTCGGGCGAGCGAGCAGATCGACCGCTACACGCTCGAACTGCACCGGATGGGTCTGGAGAGTTCCGAGCGCGAGGTTCGCTGGCTCAACGAGTTGATCGCGCATGAACAGGCCGAGCGCGAGGACCCGCCGTCGTCGGGGAGGCCGCGTGACTAGAGGAAGCAAGGACCACCGCGTCCAGCCGGCGACGACTGGCAGTCGTTCCCCGGTACCTGAGGATTCGAAGAAGGAGGACCCGGCAATGGGCGTAGATCGTCGTAGCGTGCGGGTGGCAATCGTCGGCGTCGGCAACTGTGCGGCATCGCTGGTGCAGGGTGTCCAGTACTACCAGGACGCTGCTCCAGACACCCAGGTCCCGGGCCTGATGCACGTTGAGTTCGGCGAGTACCACGTCCGCGACATCGAGTTCGTCGCCGCGTTCGACGTGGACGCCAAGAAGGTCGGCCGCGACCTCTCGGAGGCGATCGTCGCCAGCGAGAACAACACCATCAAGATCTGTGACGTGCCCCCGCTGGGCGTGCCGGTGCAGCGCGGCACGACGCTGGACGGCCTGGGCCGCTACTACCGCGAGATGATCGAGGAGTCCGACGAGGCCCCGGTCGACGTGGTCGCGGCGCTGCGGGAGAGCGCGGCGGACGTGCTGGTGTGCTACCTGCCCGTCGGCTCCGAGGACGCCGCCCGGCATTACGCCGCCGCCGCGCTGGAGGCCGGTGTCGCCTTCGTCAACGCACTGCCGGTGTTCATCGCCTCCGACCCGGTGTGGGCTGAGCGGTTCCGCGAGGCGGGCGTGCCGATCATCGGCGACGACATCAAGTCGCAGGTCGGCGCGACGATCACCCACCGCGTGATGGCCAGGCTCTTCGAGGACCGGGGCGTGCTGCTGGACCGCACCATGCAGCTCAACGTGGGCGGCAACATGGACTTCAAGAACATGTTGGAGCGGGACCGGCTGGAGTCGAAGAAGGTCTCCAAGACGCAGGCGGTGACCTCACAGGTCGATCGCGACCTCGGCAAGCGCAACGTCCACATCGGACCGTCGGACTACGTGCAGTGGCTCGACGACCGCAAGTGGGCCTACGTCCGGCTTGAGGGACGCGCATTCGGCGACGTCCCGTTGAGCCTGGAGTACAAGCTCGAGGTCTGGGACTCGCCGAACTCGGCGGGCATCATCATCGACGCGGTGCGCGCGGCGAAGATCGCGAAGGACCGAGGTATCGGCGGTCCGATCCTGTCGGCGGCCTCGTACTTCATGAAGTCCCCGCCGGAGCAGTACTCGGACTCGGTGGCGCGGGAGCGGGTCGAGGAGTTCATTCGCGGCGACGTCGAGCGTTGACCTCGTGTGGGCGGGCCGCCGGCTTCGCCCGCACCACCTCGGCATGAGGCGTGCCCGCCGACGTGGAGTAGCACTGATACCGCAGGCTGCCGTGCCCGCCCTGTCTGGACCGGGGCGGGCCGGTCGCCGGCTGAGGACCTCGGAGGTCGTTCGACCATGATCCTCTTCGGCATAGTGCTCGTCCTGGCCGGGCTGTTCTCCTACTTCGCCGGGACCGCCGAGGTTTTCGGCCTCGATCCGGACGCGCTCGGCCTGTCCCTTCTCATCCTCGGCGGCGTGGTGCTGGCCGTCGCCCTGATGCGGCGAGCCAGGGCGCGTCGTGACTCCCCGGAGACCGAGCCGGTCGGCGGCCCGGTGCGCAGACTGCGTGCCGTCCCTCGGCTGATCCGGTCGGCGGGACGCGAGTATCCGGGCATGCGGCGTCGCCACCTGGCGCTGTGGGCGCTGGCGGGCGTCTATCTGATCTCGCCCATCGACCTCATCCCCGAGATCCTGCCGATCATCGGCTTCACCGATGATGCGGCGCTGCTGTTCTGGCTGGTCGGTGACGTCTCCACCAACTCGGGGCGCTTCCTGAACTGGGAGCGTCGCGGTGGCGCGGCGTCGGCGATCTCGGCGGACTCGACACCCGAGGCCAGCCGGGACGAGCCCGAACCGCCGTCGTCCTGATCCGACCGCACACCCGCCCGTCCAGCAGCTGTCGCGCGGCTGCTCCTGACCGGCGCGGGGTCTTCTTCACCTGACGAAGGCCTCGACGGATCTGCCTGCGGCCATCGGATGCCCGACGGTGTCGGCGCCTGCCGCCGACACCGCGCCGCTGCCGACCGAGGCTAGTCGCGGGAACGCCTCGTCGGTGGTGGCAGTGGGACTGGACACGACGGCGTCGAAGGCCTCGATCAGCGGGGTCTTGATGATCGCGGACTGGGTGCGGATGCCGGTCAGCGCACGCCCGCTCGCGGTGGCGCCACGCGAGGCCCGGAGGTCGGTCAGGCTCAGCTCCTCACCTCGGCCCGCCGCGATGAGCGCCGCTTCGATGCTGCCCTCGACGGGCGGGTCGAGGCGGGTGCCTGCCACCGTGAACCCGAGTTCGGCCGCCTCGTCGGGATACATCTCCGGGGGCGTGGTCGGCGGTGTGGGTGAGTGCGATCGCCCGATAGTCCTCGCCGAGCAGGCGGTGCAGGTGCAGACCCATCGGCAGGCCGGTGAGTGCACCGTCGAAGCTGACCGAGGTCTTCTGCACATGGTTGTTGTGGGCGGCGAGCACGATGCGTGCGTCGGGGCCGGACCGGTCGAGATGCCAGCGCACCGACTCGGCCATGAACGACTCTCGCACCGACGAAGTGTGCGTTCTCGCCGACGGACACGACGCGGGCGTCGCCGATGATCGCGCGCTAGGGCTCCAGATCATCCAGCGGCGCGTCGGGGTCCAGGGTGGCCAGGGGCGTCGTGTGGCGACGAGACCAGTCGAGAAACAGTTCGTCGGCAGCACGGTCGGCCATGGAGTCTCTCGATTCCCGTCTTCGTCGAGGGCAGCGCATGGTTACCGAGGCGGGCCTCGCATGGTTGCCGAGGCGGGCCTCGCATGGTTGCCGAGGCGGGCCTCGGCGGTATCGCCAACCTAACAGCGTCGAACGCCGCAGCCTGCGCGTGATCGGCCCGGCGGCGACGTGTCCCCGCCGCGATCTTCTCTGGATCGGCGTAACGCCCGCATCGCATCGGCGACCGGTCGGCGGCTCCGCCCACGACGTTTCCCGGTGACGTCCCCCTGACCGGCCGTGAGCTGCGGTGCCTCGGCGGCGTGCCGTGCCGGCTGCCTGCGTCGATCGATGCCGGACCGCCGGACACTCCGGTGCGGTTGTTCGGCTCGCGTTCACCTCAGGGTAGGAATCCGCTCCTACGGTCAGCGCGTTCCCACCAACCAGATCCTGGAGGTCTGCGTGCCGACTCCACCCGCCGAAGACGGACGCATCATTCCACTGACACTGCTCCCCACCGACCGCCACGGCAGTCGCGCCTCGATCACCTGCCGGTACCGATGCGGCGACGCCTGCGGACATGAGGCGCCCAACACCTCCTCGAATCCCTACTTCGGGGACGTCGTCACGCAGGTGATGAGCCGACGGGGTGCGTTGCGGGCCGCCGCCGTCGTCACCATCGCGGGTGGCGCCCTCGGCGCGCTGAGCGGAACGGCCGCCGCCGAGACGACCTCGACGCAGGGACGAGGACCCGGCTCAGGACACGGCGGTGGCCCCGGCAGACCGGGCAGGCCGATCCCCGGCACCGACTACTCGCCCGTCGAGCCGAACACCGAGGACGCGGTGGTGGTGCCCGAGGGCTATCGCCAGAACGTCGTCATCCGCTGGGGCGACCCGGTGGTCGACGGTGCGCCGGAGTTCGACTTCGAGAACCAGACGGCGGCTGCACAGGCGCTTCAGTTCGGCTACAACTGCGACTTCGCCGGGCTGATCCCGTTGGACGGACGCGGACGACGAAACCTGCTCGTGGTCAACCACGAGTACAGCACCGAGCCGTTCATGTTCCGCGGCTACGACGAGGCGAACCCCACCGAGGAGCAGGTCAAGATCGCCTGGGCCGCCCACGGGCTCAGCGTCGTGCTCGCCGAGCGGGACGATCGCCGCGGCGGCCTGAGCACCCGGGCCAGTCGCTACAACCGGCGGATCACCGCCACCACCGAGTTCGAGGTTCGTGGTCCGGTGGCGGGCAGCGATCTGCTCAAGACGGCGGCGGACCCCTCCGGGACCAGGGTTCTCGGCACGCTGAACAACTGCGCGGGCAGCGTCACGCCGTGGGGCACGGTGCTCTCTGGTGAGGAGAACTTCAACCAGTACTTCGGCAACGCGGATCAGATCACGGATCCCGACCAGGCGGCGAAGCTCGCCAGGTACGGCATCTCCGGCGGGGCCAGCGAACGCCGGTGGGAGCGATTCGACTCTCGCTTCGACGTCGCCCAGGAGCTGAACGAGACGCATCGGTTCGGCTGGGTGGTGGAGATCGACCCGCACGACCCGGACTCGACCCCGGTCAAGCACACGGCGCTGGGCCGGTTCAAGCACGAGGGCGCCGCCATCCGGGTCGCAGGCGACGGGCGGGTGGTCGCCTACTCCGGCGACGACGAGCGTTTCGACTACATCTACAAGTTCGTGTCGAAGGGCCGGGTGAAGAAGGGCGAGAGCAGGCACGCCCGCAGGCACAACATGCGGCTCCTTGACGAGGGCACGCTGTACGTGGCCCGGTTCACCGGCGACAGCCCGGCGGAGGAGATCGACGGCTCCGGCACGCTGCCCTCCGACGGCGAGTTCGGCGGGGCGGGCGAGTGGATCGCGCTCGCCGAGGGCGATCGGTCCTTCGTGCCGGGGATGACGGCCGAGGAGGTCTACGTCTACACCCGGATCGCCGGAGACAAGGTCGGCGCCACGAAGATGGACCGGCCGGAGGACATCGAGCCCAATCCGGTGACCGGCAGCGTCTACGCGGCGCTGACCAACAACACCAACCGGGGGGCGACGGGCGCGGCGACGGCGGACGAGGCCAACCCGAGGAACAACAACAAGCACGGCCACGTCCTGGAGTGGACCGAGCGCCGCAACGACCCGACGGCGACCCGCTTCACCTGGAACCTCCTGCTGGTCTGCGGCGACCCGGAATCGCCGGACACCTACTTCGGCGGCTTCGACAAGAGCCAGGTCAGCCCGATCACCAGCCCGGACAACGTCGCCTTCGACCGGCACGGCAACCTGTGGATCTCCACCGACTCCACGGGCGCGCTCGGCATCAACGACGGCCTGTACTCGGTGCCCGTGCAGGGCAGCGAGCGCGGACACCTCAAGCTGTTCCTCACCGTGCCGCGCGGTGGCGAGACCTGCGGCCCGGTCATCACCGAAGACCTGGTCACGGTGTGCGTGCAGCATCCCGGCGAGGTCGACGGCGCGAGCGTGGAGAATCCCGCGTCGAACTGGCCGGACCGGGGCGACTCCCAGCCTCGTCCGTCGGTGGTCAGCGTCTGGCGCACCGGCCGGGGCGGTCGGGGAGTGGGACGCATCGGCGAGTGAGAGGTGTCGACCGGACGGCGGGGGCGCGTCGCGCGACTCGGACGCCCTCGCCTGCCGGTCGGGGCCTTCGGCCTGCGAGGCGTCGTTCGTGCGGCGCCTAGGCCCGGTTAGGGCTGCGTCCTTCCCTCGGCTGGACCGCTCGGCCCGGCCGCGCTGCCTGCGGCCCGGCCGCTGCCCGCCGCAGGGCCCCGGCGGCATGCACTCGCCGGAGCGAGCGGCGGAGACCTGGACGACGGGGCATCGCGGCTAGGCTCGCGCGCATGACTTCACGACCTCTCGCCCTGGTCACCGGCGCCTCTCGCGGGGTGGGAGCCGCCGTCGCCAGGGCGCTGGCGCCGACGCACGACCTGCTCTTGGGCGGGCGTGATCCGCAGACGCTGCTTCCGCTCGTGGAAGAGCTGCCCACCGCCAGCCCGTGGGCCGTCGAGCTGACCGACGAGCAGGCCGTGGCCGCCGCGACCGCCGACGTCGAGCGGCTGGACGTCCTCGTGCACAGCGCGGGCGTCGTCGAACTGGGCTCGGTCGCGGAGACGTCTGCCGCGTCCTGGCGCCGCACCCTCGAGGTGAACGTGGTCGCCGTTGCCGAGCTGACCCGGCTGCTCCTGCCCGCGCTGCGGGCCGCGCGCGGTCACGTCGTGCTCATCAACTCCGGTGCCGGACTGCGAGCAGGTCCCGGCTGGGGCTCGTACGCGGCGAGCAAGTTCGCGCTGCGTGCCTTCGCCGACGTGCTGCGGGCGGAGGAGGCGGAGTCCGGGATTCGGGTGACCTCGGTGCATCCGGGGCGGGTGGCCACGGACATGCAGCGAGAGGTGCGCGCTGCCGAGGGCGGTGACTTCGAGCCGGAGCGGTACCTGCGGCCGCAGACGGTCGCCGACGTGGTCGCGACGGCCGTGCGGCTGCCTGCCGACGGCCAGATCAACGAGCTCGTCCTCCGCCCGCGTTCGTAGTCGCGGGGGCGTTCCTCGAGTCTGCCGGACGTCAGCGGGCGGGGAGTGCCCGCGGAACCCGTCGTCATGGGCTCGGCCGCTTGCCTGCACCGGTCGGGCCGAGACTGACCGAGACGTCGGCGGCGCCCGGGCCGTGCATCGCGTCCGGCGGCGGTTGGTCGCCACGGCGTCGCCTGCGGTCACGCAGCGCGCGCTGTGCCCGCCGTTCGCCGGGGGAGACCCGGCTCGGCTGCCTCCGGTGAGCGACGGAAGGGCCGGTTACGGAGCGGCGGTAGAGACGCGAGAAGCCTCACCCACATGGGTGAGGCTTCGGGCTCTGAGATTGGAAAACCCCGCAGTGCTGCCAGGTCGGGGGTCCGCCAGCACCGCAGGGTCACTTGGTTCATCGCCAATGCATCCAAACGTGTTACACCCCGTCTGAATGTGACGCGCACCACCGTGACTGCCTGTGCGGTGCTTGCCTGCTCAGCGGTTCAGCAGGTTGTGACGCTGAGCGATGATCAGCAGCTCGTCACGAAGCGCCGGGCTCGATGCCGAGTCGATCGCTTCCTGGAGGGCCTTGTTGGTCCGGGGGCGGGTGCTGCTGTTCCTGCGGAGGCGCAGGCGGGCGGCGAGATTCATCGGGTGTCCATCACCTTCGTTTTCTTGACTTCTCGGTACGACTCAAGTATGCCCCATTGATCGCGAGATTGCACCCGATTGTCCGGTGAGGAGCGGCACACGCCGATGATTGTCCGGTGGCTAACGTCTTCTGCCGCTGAAGCGATGGAACTTGAAATAGGCAGTCGGACATCCCCTCGACGCGTGGCCGTCATCGAGGCGCAAACTGAATCGGTACGGTCGGTCACGAATCGGCAACACGGAGCCCACCGCGGATTCATCGGGGCGCGGGCATCGGATGCTGCACCCGCGATCCCGCCGGTGGCAGGCGGCCGGGCTGCCTACTCGGCTGATTCGTGGCGGCAGGCGGGCACCGGCTGCGGCGCCACGAGAGACGGCACCGCAGGCCCGCTCGGCGATCGGGCGTCCTTGCCACCGGACATTCCACGGGGTTGGCTGGGCCGCGTGACCGAAGTCGTGACACAGGGGACAGGCCGGGCAGCGGCACGGGCCGATCAGGCGGTGCTGCGGGTGACGTTCAGCAGCGCGGCTCAGACGCGTGCCGAGGCGGTGGCAGCGCTGGGGGAGCAGGTGGACGACGTCGAGCCGCTGCTGAACCGCGAGGGCGTGGTGGTGAAGTCTCGGCGGCTCGCCGTGCATGCCGACTGGCACAGACAGCGGCAGGTCGGCTGCCGGGCCGAGCAGCACTACAGCCTGGAGGTGACCGACCCTGAGGTGCTCGCCGAGATCGCCGGGGCGCTGCTCGCCGTCGAACCGGAACGACTGGACGGCCCCACCTGGTCGCTACGGGATGACACCGAGGCGAGGAAGTCCGCTCAGCGGGCCGCCGTCGCCGATGCGAGGTCCAAGGCCGTCGGGTACGCCGATGCCCTCGGGCGCACCCTCGGTCCGCTGCTGCGGATCAGCGACGCGGAGGCGAACGGCCCGGCCGCGCGCGGTGCCTACGGCGCGGAGGCGGCGGGCATCGCGCCCGCAGGCCGGAGCAGCGCTGCGGACGTCCGCAGACTCAATCTCGAACCGCAGGACATCGTCAGCACCGTCCGCTGCGTGACTCATTGGAAGCTGGCGGAGTAGGCCCGCCCGGCACACCGGGCGTCTGCCCGGCGCGCGAGGGCGCCGGGCAGACGAGCGTGGCTCAGTACGTCATCGCCAGGCCGGGCTCGGCGAGCAGGGCGCCGATGTCGGCGAGGAACTGCGAACCCTGCTGACCGTCGACCACTCGGTGGTCGAAGCTCAGCGCCAGCTGACACACCTTGCGGGGCACGACCTGACCGTCGACCACCCACGGCATGTCCCGGATGGCGCCGAGGGCCAGGATCGCCGACTCGCCGGGATTGAGGATCGGCGTCCCGGTGTCCACGCCGAACACCCCGACGTTGGTGATCGTGATGGTGCCGTCGACCATGTCCGCCGGTGTGGTGCGGCCTTCCCGTGCGGTCGTGGCCAGCGAGTCCAGCGCCTCGGCCAGCTCGCGCAGCGACATGTCCTGTGCCTCACGGACCTTCGGCACCACCAGACCACGCGGGGTGGCCGCGGCGATGCCCAGATGCACATAGGACTTGTAGACGATCTCGCCTGCCTGTTCGTCCCAGGCCGCGTTGACGTCCGGCGTCCGGCGCACCGCGAGACACAGCGCCTTCGCGGCGAAGGCCAGTGGCGTGATCTTCACGCCTTGGAACGCCGGGTGCGTCTTCAGCCTGGCTCGCAACTCCATCATCGGCGTGACGTCGATGGTGAGGAACTCGGTGACGTGCGGTGCGGTGAAGGCGCTGTGCACCATCGCCTGCGCGGTGGCGCGGCGAACGCCCCGGATCGGCACCCGCTCCTCGCGGGGTCGCTGCCCGGCGATCGGTCCGGCAGGCGCCGCTGCCGCCGCGACGGCACTGGTCACGTCGTCGCGGGTGATCACGCCGTCCGCGCCGCTGCCGATGATCGTGCGAAGGTCGATCCCGGCGTCCTTGGCGAGTTTGCGCACCGGCGGCTTGGCGAGAGGCACCCGACCGGTGGTGCGAGCCTGCTCACCGGCGGCCGGGGCCGCTGCCCGCGCCGGGACCACCGACGGGGCAGGCACGACGGGCGGTGCGGGTGCTGCCTGCGGTGCGGGTGCCTGCGCCTGCGGTGTCGAGGAACCGGACTGCTTGCGCGGCCTGCGAGTCGCCGCCCCGGTGCGAGGTCCGTACCCGACCAGGTTCGCCACCCGGCCCTCGGCCTCCTCCGGCGGCTTCGACCCGTTGACGGTCTGCCCGTCCGCCGATGCTCCGGCCCCCGCCGGGCCGTTCGGATCGATGTCGATGGCGATGATCGGCACGCCGACCTCGACGGTCTGCCCGACGTCGACCAGCAGCTGTGAGACCTGCCCCGCGAACGGGCAGGGCAGCTCCACCACGGCCTTCGCCGTCTCGATCTCGACGATGATCTGGTTGACCGTCACCGTGTCGCCTGCGGCGACGTGCCAGGTGATGATCTCCGCTTCGGTGAGTCCCTCGCCCGTGTCAGGCAGCGGGAAGTGCTTCAGTTGTGGCATCTCGGCGTCCTCCCCTACCAGCGCAGCGAACGTTCGACGGCATCCAGCACCCGGTCCAGGTCGGGGAGGAACTCCTCCTCCAGCTTGGCAGGCGGGTAGGGAGTGTCGAAGCCGGTGACGCGAAGGACCGGCGCCTCCAGCGAGTAGAAGCACTCCTGCTGGACCTGGCTGGCGATCTCCGCCGCGATCGACGACTCGCCGGGAGCCTCGCTGACCACGATCAGCCTGCCGGTGCGCCGCACCGACTCGAAGACCGGTGCGAGGTCCAGCGGCGACAGCGACCGCAGGTCGATCAGCTCCAGCCGATGCCCGTCCTCCGCCGCGACCCGGACCGCGTCGGTGCAGGTCCGCACCATCGGTCCGTAGCAGACGACGGTGGCGTCGGAGCCCTCCTGAAGCACCCGGGAGGCGTGCAGCGGACCCGGCGTCGCGCTCGTGTCGAGTTCGGCCTTCTCCTGGTAGCGCCGCTTGGGCTCGAAGAACAGGATCGGGTCGTCGGAGGCGATGGCCTGCTGGATCATCCAATAGGCGTCCACCGGATTGCCGCAGGCCACGACCTTCAGACCTGCGGTGTGTGCGAAGTAGGACTCGGGGGACTCCGAGTGGTGCTCGACCGCGCCGATGCCGCCGCCGAAGGGGACCCGGATCACCACGGGCACCTTGACCCGGCCCTGGGTGCGGAAGTGCAGCTTCGCGAGCTGACTCACGATCTGGTCGAAACCCGGGAAGATGAAGCCGTCGAACTGGATCTCGCAGACCGGCCGGTAGCCGCGGATGGCCAGGCCGATCGCCGTGCCGATGATGCCCGACTCGGCCAGCGGGGTGTCCATCACCCGCTGCTCGCCGAAGTCCTTCTGGAGTCCGTCGGTGATGCGGAAGACGCCGCCGAGCTTGCCGATGTCCTCGCCGAGCAGGAGCACCTTGGGATCACGTTCCATCGCCGCGCGCAGGCCGAGGTTGAGTGCCTTGGCGATGGTGATCTTCTGGGTCGCGCCTGCGGAGCCGCCTGCTGTCGCCGCAGCGCCGCCTGCATCCGGCCGCGCCGGTCTGCTGGTGTTCGCGTCGGGGCCCTGTGCCGTCGTCCGGGATCTCGTCTCGGCCATCAGTGCGCACCCCCCGAGTGGTCGAAGTCGGACAGGTAGGTGAGGAACTCGTCGCGCTGCCGATCCAGCGGCGGGCTGCCTTCGGCGTAGACCTGGGAGAAGATCCGCTCGGGGGGCGGCGTCGGCATGTCGACGCAGTAGGCGCGCAGTCGCTCGGCGAGGGCATCGGACTCGGCGTCGACCTGAGCGAAGAACTCCGCGTCGGCGAACTGGCTGCGCACCAGGTGCACCCGGACCCGCTCGATGGGGTCCTTGAGCTTCCACGCCTCCAGTTCGTCGGAGAGGCGATACCGGGTCGGGTCGTCCGAGGTGGTGTGGGCGTCCATCCGATACGTGAAGGCCTCGATCAGGATGGGGCCGTTGCCGCTGCGGCACTCCTCCAACGCCCATCGGGTGACCGCGAGGGTGGCGAGCACGTCGTTGCCGTCCACCCGGATGCCGGGGAAGCCGAAGCCGTTCGCACGCTGATACAGCGGGATGCGGCTCTGGCGCTCCATCGGCTCGGAGATGGCCCACTGGTTGTTCTGGCAGAAGAACACGACCGGTGCGTCATAGACCGCGCCCCAGACGAAGGCCTCGTTCACGTCGCCCTGGCTGGTGGCTCCGTCGCCGAAGAAGACGATGGTCGCCTCGGCGTCGTCCTGCTGCCCGTCGCCCACCTTGCCGTCGAGTCGCTGGCCCATCGCGTAGCCGGTCGCATTGAGGACCTGGTTGCCGATGACGATCGTGTAGGGGTGGAATCGCTTCTCCAGCGGGTCCCACGTGCCGTGGTCGGTGCCACGGAAGATGCCCAGCAACTCCGTCGGGTCGATGCCTCGACACCAGGCGACCCCGTGTTCGCGGTAGCTGGGGAACGCCATGTCGGCGGGGCGCATCGCCCGACCCGCGCCGATCTGTGCGGCCTCCTGGCCGAGGAGCGGCACCCAGATGCCGAGCTGTCCCTGGCGCTGGAGTGCGTTGCACTCACGGTCGGCGCGTCGGACCAGGACCATGTCCCGGTAGAGGTCGCGCAGGCCCTCCGGAGGGATGTCGAGGTCGAAGTGCGGGTGCGTGACTCGCTCACCCTCAGGGGTGAGGAGCTGCACCAGGTCGGGGCCACCTTCCGAGGTGGCGCGCAGTCCAGCGATCACCTGCTCCGCCGTGGGTCGAGCCGCCACGGCGGCGGGGGCGCTCTCCGATGGCGGCGGTATGTCGGCCGAGGAACTCGGCCAAGGCTTGGTCCAGTATTCGGGCGACGACATGCCTGTCTCCTCAGTCTTGAGGCCCGCGCTCACCACTTGTGATGGCGGAGCACGGACGCACCGCCGGGCGCCGCCACCGTCCTTTGGGACTGCGACATCGACCGTCGGCACTGACGGTTCGCTCCAGCCATACTTGCATGGTCGCTGGGCGGGCAAGAGTATCGATGGTCGCTAAAGATGCCCCTGGTTTGTGGTGGAGACCGTCCCTAGCTGCACGTTCGGCGACACACTGTGCTCGTCCGTCACCGGGGGTCATGGTTTCCGCGGTTGCGGGCGATGGTCTCGCGTCCGTAGTGGATCAAGGCTGTTGCTGGTTCGCGCGGGGAGGTGCCCGGCGGCGGTTCGGCTGCCGTCGTGCCTTCGGGCGGCTCGGCCGCTGTGGTCTCTGGGCGGCTCGGTCGCCGTGTCTTCTGGGCGGCTCGGCCGCCGTGTCTTCTGGGCGGCTCAGCCGCCGTGGCCCGCTCGCATCCCGGCATCCCGCATCCCCTCGGTCGCCAGACCCTCCGATGACAGGATGCGGTCGTGACGCACGCAGAGCTGATGACGACGGTGCAACGACAGTGGGACTCGGCAGTCCTCCCGAGCCTGGAGCGGCTGGTCGAGATCCCGGCCCTCTCGCCTGCCTTCGACCCGGACTGGGCCTCCTCCGGGCACTTAGACGCGGCGATCGCGCATGTCGAGTCCTGGATCTCCGACCGGGGACTGACCGGCGCGACCACCCGAGTCCTGCGGGGGCCAGGACGTACGCCGTTACTGGTGGTGGACGTCCCGGCGACGCCGGGAGCCGAGGACGCGGGGACCGTTCTGCTGTACGGACATCTCGACAAGCAGCCGCCCGTCGGCGGCTGGTCCGAGGGCCTCGGCCCGTGGACGCCGGTCGTCCGGGACGGCAGGCTCTACGGGCGCGGTGCGGCCGACGACGGCTACGCGGCCTATGCGGCGACGACGGCCGTGGAGGCACTGCGGTCCACCGGCGGCGCCCATGCCAGGGCCGTCGTGCTGTTGGAGACCGGTGAGGAGTCCGGTTCGCCGGACCTGCCCGCCTATCTGGCGGAGCTGAGCGACGACCTCGGCGAGGTCACCCTGGTGGTCTGCCTCGACTCCGGGGCCGGCGACTACGAGCGGATGTGGCTGACGACCTCGCTGCGGGGGATGGCTCAGATCCGGGTGCGGGTGACGGTGCTCGACGCCGGACAGCACTCCGGCATGGCCAGCGGTGTCGTGCCCAGTTCCTTCCGCGTCCTGCGGGTGCTGCTCGACCGGATCGAGGACGCCGAGACCGGGGAGCTGCTGCTGCCCGAACTGTCGGTCGAGGTGCCTGCGAATCGGATCGACGAGGTCCGGGCGGCGATCGAGGCGGTGCCGGGCCTGGTGTCCGACGGCATCCCGCTGCCCGCCGACATCCGGCCGGTCGTCGACGACCCGGTGGAGCAGGCGTTGAACAACACCTGGCGGCCGACCCTGTCGGTGATCGGTGCGGCGGGCCTGCCGGACCCCGACGAGGCGGGCAACGTGCTGCGCCCGTCGACGACCCTGGCGCTGAGCTTCCGTCTCCCGCCGACCGCCGACCCGGATGCCGCGCTCGCGGCACTGCGGACGGTGCTGACCACGGATGTGCCGTACGGGGCGCGCGTCGAGTTGGACCGCAGTGAGTGCGCCCCCGGCTGGAACGCACCCGAGGTGGCGCCCTGGCTGGGGGCCGCGTTGGCGACCGCGAGTGACGAGGTCTTCGCCTCGCCGTGGCGGACGATGGGCATCGGCGGCTCGATCCCCTTCATGGGCCTGCTGCATGCCGCCTATCCCGCCGCTCAGTTCGTGGTGACCGGAGCACTCGGTCCGGGCAGCAACGCACACGTCCCGGACGAGTCGCTACAGCTGGACTATGCGGCGAAGGTCACTTCGGCGGTGGCCGTGGTGCTCGACGCGCACGCCCGCCGAGGCTGAGGGATCGCTCTCCTGCGGTGATTGACCCGTCACCGCAGGTGAGCCCTCCCGGCGTGCCCGACCCGCCGGTTCCCGGCGACGGCTCACCGAATTCGCCGTGATCTTGTGACTCGCGAACGTCCTAGTCCACCTGGCGGATCAATTGCACCCACATGCGTCACATCTCTACTCGTGGTTGAGTCCCTTAATCCAATGGTTACCTTAAATTTCGCCCAGTAGTGGAATGATGCCTTCCGTTCGATACGGATAGTGATCGGAGGGCGACGTTTTGGTGCAGCGGACTCGACCGCAGGCCCTGGTCGCGGCCTGCGTACTGGCCGCGTCCCTCGGACTCGCGGGTTGTGGATCGACCCCGGAGGCGGAGTCGCCAGAGGAAGACCGCGTCATCCCCGACGTCGAGCTCGTCTCCGAGGGCAGGCTGTTGACCTGCACCCATCTCCCGTATCCGCCCTTCCAGTACGAGGAGGACGGCGAGGTCGTCGGCTTCGACGTCGACATCGTCGACCTGATCGCCGACGAACTGGCCGTCGATCAGGCGATCGTCGACATGCCCTTCGACGGCATTCAGAACGGCGCGGCGCTCGACGGGGGCGAATGCGACATCGCGGCAGCCGCGATGACGATCACCGAGCCGCGCGGCGAGGTGGTCGACTTCGCCTATCCCTATTTCAACGCCGCGCAGGCATTGCTGGTCGAGCGCGCCTCCCCCGTCCGGGGCCTGGAGGGGATGCACGGCATGCGCCTCGCCATTCAGGAAGGCACGACCGGTGCCGCGTTCGTCGAGGAGTACAACGCCGAGCACGGCAACCCGATCGAGCTCGTCTATTACACCAACCTCAGCGCACTGACCCAGAGTCTGCGCTCCGACGAGACCGACGGCGTGGTCTCCGACAACGGGCCGCTGCACCAGTTCGCCGAGGTCTACCGAGACACCGAGGTCGTCGCCGAGTTCGACACCGACGAGCAGTACGGGCTCGCGGTCCGCAAGGGCAACACCGAGCTCCTCGACGTCGTGAACCGGGTGCTCGAAGAGGCTCGCACCGACGGCAGGTATGAAGAGATTCATCTGAGGTGGTTCGGTGTGACGCCGAACCAGTGGTGATCTCGCAGGTCAGCAACCGTCCTCGACGGCATCTCCATGGGCACCGGCTACGGTGCCCATTCGCCCCCCGCTCACCGGAATCGAAGGAACGAGACATTGGAACGGCGTAGTAGAAGGATCTTCCACCCGGCCGTCGTGCTGGCCCCCGCCCTCGCGTTGACCCTCGCGGCCTGTGGTGGTGACAGCGAGGGTGCTGGCACGGACTCGGGCGCGGCGACGGTCGACGGCATCGAGCTGATCGCCGAGGGCACGCTGACCACCTGCACCCACCTGCCGTACGAGCCGTTCCAGTTCCGGGAGGGTGACGAGGTCGTCGGCTTCGACGTCGACCTCGTGGACCTGGTGGCCGAGGACCTCGGCGTCGAGCAGGCGATCATCGACACCCCGTTCGACACGATCCAGTCGGGTGCCGACCTGGATACCGGCAAGTGCGATGTAGCTGCGGCGGCGATGACTATCACGCCGGAACGAGATGAGAACATCGACTTCTCGGACCCGTATTTTGATGCCAACCAGGCTCTTATGGTTCCTGCCGACTCGGATGTTGCGGGTTTGGATGACCTGTCCGGCCTTCGAGTGGCGGTCCAGGCGAGCACGACCGGCAAGGATTACGCAGAGGAGAACATCGCAGACGCCGAACTGGTCACCTACGAGGACTCGGGCTTGTTGACCGCCGCCGTCCAGACGGGCGAGGTCGACGCTGCCATTAATGACAACGGCATCCTCTATGATTTCGCGGCGAATAACGATGACGTCGTAGTGGTGACGGAATTCCCCACGGGAGACCAGTACGGACTCGGCGTGCAGAGCGACAATGACGTCCTCCGTGAGCGGATCAACGAGGTCCTGGCTGCGGCCCAGGAGGACGGTCGGTACGACGCAATCTACGAGAAGTGGTTCGGTACGGTGCCTGGGGATTCCGAGGACGCCGACTCTGACGACGCCGAGGGTGATGACGCGGGGGCCGACGAGACAGACGAGGAGTCCGAGGTGGAGTCGACCGAGACCTCGGAGAACTGACCGATCTGATCTGACGGGGCCGGCGTGCTAGAGCGCGCCGGCCCCTCGCATTCGCCACCGGCAGCCGACGTCGTGCCTGCCGCAGTCGACCTTCGTAGAACACATTCCAGGAGTACGAGAGACCATGGCGGGAAACAACACGGCAGGCCGGGTCGCCGGGGACGATCCCCCAGCTGCGCCGCCTCGGCCTGCGGTCGGGGAGACACCCGGCAGGCAGCCCCGACGGCGGATCAGCAAGCGACAGCGGGCCAGGCTGTTCCGAGGCGTGCAGTACCTGATCCTCATCGCCGCACTCGTCGCTTTGGCGTTGGCGGCCGACTGGGGACAGATCCAGCGGGCCTTCTTCAACATGGAGGTGGCGGCCAACCTGTTCCCCTCCGTGATCACGGTCGCGCTGGGCAACACCATCTTCTACTCGGTGCTGGGCTTCGGCCTCGGCCTCGGCCTCGGCCTCGTGCTGGCGCTGATGCGGCTCTCGTCGGTGGGGCCCTATCGGTGGATCGCGGGCATCTACATCGAGTTCTTCCGAGGCCTGCCCGCGATGCTGGTCTTCCTCGCCGTCGGCGTGGGCATCCCCTACGCGTTCGACACTCGGCTGGACCGCAACGTCCAGGTCATGGTGGCCCTCGGCCTCGTCGGCGCCGCCTACATCGCCGAGACCATCCGCGCGGGCATCCAGGCGGTGCCGAAGGGACAGATCGAGGCGGCCCGCTCGCTGGGCATGTCGCCCGCCAGAACGATGATCACGGTGATCATCCCGCAGGCGTTCCGCATCATCCTGCCGCCGCTGACCAACGAGCTGATCCTGCTCACGAAGGACTCCTCGCTCGCCTTCTTCCTGGGCAGCACCCTGGCTCAGCAGGAGCTGGCGCAGTTCGGTCGGGAGGCGCTGAACACCAACCAGAGCATGACCCCGGTGCTGGTGGTCGGGTTGTGCTATCTGATCATCACCATTCCGTTGTCGTTCGTCTCCCGAGGTCTGGAGAAGCGATTCGGCAAGGGAGTGGCCAGGAAACCGGTCAAACCCGGTGCGACTCGCAGCGGAGGGCAGTGACATGAGCGAGGCCAAGACCGACGACGCGAATGTCGCCGATCACCGGGCTGACGGCTCGAAGGTGATCGAGGTCCTCGACCTGCACAAGTCCTTCGGTGATCTCCAGGTGCTCAAGGGCGTCGATCTGAGCGTGCGTCGGGGCGAGGTGGTCTGCGTGATCGGGCCGTCCGGTTCCGGCAAGTCGACGCTGCTGCGCTGCGTGAATCTGCTGGAGGAGCCCAGCGGCGGGCGCATCCTCGTCAACGGCACGGAGCTGACCGACCCCGACTGCGACATCGACGCGGCGCGGACCGGGATCGGCATGGTGTTCCAGCAGTTCAACCTGTTCGCCCACCTCTCGGTGCTGGACAACCTCACCATCGCCCAGCGCAAGGTGCTCCGCCGCGACAAGACCGAGGCGGAGCGCATCGCCCGGGCCAACCTCGACCGGGTCGGGCTCGCGGACAAGGCCTCGGCGATGCCCGCTCAGCTCTCCGGCGGCCAGCAGCAGCGGGCCGCGATCGCCAGGGCCCTGTCGATGAATCCGGACGTGATGCTCTTCGACGAGCCCACCTCGGCGCTGGA
The DNA here is from genome assembly GCF_001941625.1 of Actinoalloteichus fjordicus. NCBI lineage: Bacteria > Bacillati > Actinomycetota > Actinomycetes > Pseudonocardiales > Pseudonocardiaceae > Actinoalloteichus > Actinoalloteichus fjordicus. The sequence goes on along the minus strand of NZ_CP016076.1, from coordinate 7,020,462 downwards.
CCCGGAGCTGGTCGGGGACGTCCTCGGCGTGATGCGCGGGCTGGCCGAGGAGGGGATGACCATGCTCGTGGTCACCCACGAGATGCAGTTCGCCCGCGAGGTCGCCGACACGGTCCTGTTCATGGACGGCGGCGTCGTCGTCGAGCAGGGCGACCCGGCCCAGGTCATCGGCGCGCCGAGGGAGACCCGTACCCAGGAGTTCCTGGCACGCGTGCTGGACCCGACGCATCACGGTCCGCGCGATCCGGCGATCTGAGTTCCGCAGGCGAGCACTCGGCTGAGGCGGGCGTGAGGCAGGCTCCGGTGGACGGAGTCGGCCTCACACCCGCCGGAGTGAATTCGGGCGGCGGCTGCTCACCGTCGCCTGGCGCCGGGGACGGCCGTGGCGGGACGATCTTCCGGCCGCTTCGCGCCGATCTCCCCGCTCAGGCCGTCGACCGCCGGTTCCCACTCTGTGGGCGGCGGGTTTTCTTGCGTGTTAAACGTCGTGGTCGCGTGTGACGAGCCCTTCGCAGGCTGCTCCTTTCGAGTTAGGGTGCCGCCCGTGAGCACCACTGATGACGTTGACACGACCCGGCCGACGACGCCCGACGCCGCCTACCTGCGGTCGATGACCGACGCGACTGCCCGCGCGGTCGCGTCGGCCGAACCGCTCGGCTCGGCACACGGGGGAGTCGCGGAAGACGTCCGCGCGGCGATCACGGCGGCCTCGGCTCAGGCAGGCACGGACCTGGTCGCCTTGAGCCGAGACCTGCATGCCCACCCCGAGGAGGGCTTCGCCGAGCACCGGTCGGTTCGGGCGGTCGCCGAGCTGCTCACCGCACACGGCCACCGGGCCCAGGTCGGCGTCGGCGGGCTGGACACGGCACTGGTGGCCACCAGCGGCTCCGCCGACGGGCCGCACGTGGCGGTGCTCGCCGAATACGACGCGCTGCCCGGCATCGGCCACGGCTGCGGACACAACGTCATCTGCGCCGCGGGTGTTGGCGGATTCCTCGGCGCCGCCTCGGCGATCGACGCACTCGGCGGCCGGGTCTCGCTGATCGGCACGCCTGCCGAAGAGGGCGGCGGCGGCAAGGAGATCCTGGCCAGGCAGGGCGTGTTCGACGACGTCGACGCCGTGGTCATGCTGCATCCCTTCACCCATGACCTCGCCATGCACCCCTTCCTGGGCAGGCGCCAGCTGGAGATGGTCTTCCACGGGGTCGCCGCGCACGCCTCGGCCCAGCCCTTCATGGGTCGCAATGCCCTGGACGCGGCGGTCGCCGCCTACCAGGGGGTGGCCGCGCTGCGGCAGCACATTCCGCCGGGCGACCGGGTGCACGGGGTCTTCACCGACGGCGGTTCCCGCCCCAACGTGGTGCCCGACCGGGCCGCAGTCCTGTTCTATCTGCGCTCCGCCGAGCCCGAGACCCTGCGCGACCTGGCCGCCCGCCTGGCACGGATCGCCGAGGGCGCCGCCGAGCTGACCGGCTGCGGCGTCGAGCTGCGCTGGGACGCCCAGGTGCCCTACCTGCCGATCCGGCACAACGCCATGCTGGCCGGTCGGTGGGCGGTCAACCAGGAGCCGTGCGGGCGCAGGCCGCTGGCTCCCGGCGTGGTGCCGGACTTCATCACCGGCTCGACCGACCTGGGCAATCTGAGCTTCCGGATGCCCGCCATCCATCCGATGATCGCCGTCGCCGAACCGACCGGCGCGCTGCACACCACCGACTTCGCCGCCGCAGCAGGCAGCCCGGCAGGCGACAAGGCGGTGCTCGATGGTGCGCTCGGACTGGCACTGACGGCAGCCGACTACCTCGGCGATGCCGAACTGCGCACGGCCGTGCACGCCGAGTTCGAGGCGGCAGGCGGCCCCGTCGACGTGCCCGCGTACTTCGACTGAGCCCCGCGCCTCGACGAACCCGCCTACTGCGACGAACCCACCTACGGCGGCGAACCCGGTCGTCGCACCGACCACTCGATCGACGGCCGACTGCCAGGCCAGGCCAGACCGCACACCCGACCGCCGGTCGGCGCTGACGCGACATCGGCCGGGTGACATCGACACCGACGAGCCGCCCGGCTGGTCGGCATCCGATTCATTCGACAGCGGATCGCAGGAGGTGGCCACGGTGACCGACACCGCGACCTCGGCAAAGGGAAACCGGCTCGACCGGGTGTTGAACTGGATCGAACGGGCGGGCAACCGGCTGCCGGAGCCCTTCATCCTCTTCGTGCTGCTCACGCTCGTCGTCGCCGTGGTGTCCACGCTGATGGCAGGCTTCGGGATCACGGTCCTGATCCCCGGCGAGGAGGAGGCCACCCCGGTTCGCGGCGCCTTCACCGGCGAGGGCGTCGAGTTCATGTTCACCGGGCTGGCCTCGAACTTCATCGAGTTCCCGCCGCTGCAGACGGTGGTCACGATCATGCTCGGCGTCGGCCTCGCGGAGCGGACCGGGCTGCTCGCCGCATTGATCAAGCTGGCCTTCGGCAACGCGCCGAAGTGGATGCTGCCCTACGCCTTGGGCTTCATCGGCGTCACCGGCAGCATCATGTCCGACAGCGCGTTCATCATCATCCCGCCGCTCGCGGCGATGGTCTTCAAGGCAGCAGGCAGGCATCCGGTGGCAGGCCTGCTGGGCGGCTTCGCGGCAGCAGGCGCGGGCTACTCGACGTCGATGCTGGTCACGAGCCTGGACGCGTTGTTCTCCGGCATCACCAACTCGGTGGCGGCGACCCTGCCCTTCTCGGGCACCGAGGTCACCCCGGTGTCGAACTACTTCTTCAACCTCGTCTCCGCGATCGTGCTGAGCCTGATCGCGGGCCTCATCATCGCCAAGGTGGTCGAGCCCGGCCTGGAACGATCGAACTTCCCCCGCGAGGAGGTCGGCGCGGCGACCGCGCCCGTCGCGATGTCGAGCGGCGGGCAGGCGCCGCGCACCGTGGAGGCGGCCGAGGCCGCCGAGGAGTTCGGGGAGTCCCAGCGGTCCGAGACGGGCGAGCTGACCGCCGAGGTGTCCGCCCGGGAGCGTCGCGGGCTGCGGTGGTCCGGTGTCACGCTGCTGGTCCTGACCGCCGCGATCCTCACGCTCGCGCTGGTCCCCGGCTCGCCGCTGCGGAACGAGGACGGCGGCTACCTGCCCTCCTCGCCGCTGCTCAGCTCGGTCACCACCCTGGTCTTCCTGGCGTTCTTCGTGCCCGCCCTGGTCTACGGGATGGTCGTCGGGGTGATCCGCAAGGGCGCCGACGTGCCGCTGCTGATGGGCCGGGCGCTCAAGGACCTGTCCGGGTTCATCGTGCTGGCCTTCGTGCTCGGCCAGTTCATCGCCCTGTTCGCCTGGACCAACATCGGCGCCTGGCTCGCGGTGTCGGGCGCGAGCCTGCTGGAGAGCATCGGCCTCACCGGGTATCCGGCGATCCTCGGCTTCATCATGCTGGCCTCGCTGCTGAACCTGTTCATCATCTCGGGATCGAGCCTGTGGACGCTGATGGCCAGCGTGTTCGTGCCGATGTTCCTGTTGATCGGCTTCGAACCCGGCTTCACCCAGGCCGCGTTCCGGGTCGGGGACTCGGCCACCCAGGTGATCACGCCGCTGAACCCGTACATGATCGTGTTGCTGACCTTCGTCCGGCGCTACCAGCCGAGCGCGGGACTGGGCACGCTGATCGCGAAGATGCTGCCGTTCGTGGTGCCGTTCTGGCTGTTCTGGGCAGGCATCCTGACGATCTTCTACTTCTTCGACCTGCCGCTGGGACCGGGGATGGGCATCCATCTGGCCGACTGAGTCGGCGAGTCGTCGGCTCGGCGACCGAGCCTGTCCTCGGGCGCCGTGCACCGCAGGCGGCGATGCACGGTCGATGCGAGGACAGGCTCCGCCCGGTGGCCGTCGGCTCAGAGCCTGTCTTTAATCCCCGCTTTCGGAGTTGCGCGGGGCCAGCGCGGCGATCTGCGGCGTTGTCGTCAGTCGACATAACTCCGTTATGCCTCTTTCCTCCGCCTTGCAGCTCATCCACGCTGATCCCCGCTCACGACTGAGGGGGATCAAAGACAGGCTCTCAGGCGTCGGTCTCTGGCTCCGTGTCGGCGTCGGACTCCGTGTCGGCGTCGAGGGCTTGGGCGATCAGCTCGTCGGAGAGGATGCGCAGCCTGCGTCGAGCGTCGGGATCGTAGGCCTGCGAGTCCGCGCGATCCTCCTGCGTCGTGTTGAAGTAGCAGCCGCTGACCTCGTCGAATCGATCCTCGGTGATCAGCCGGAGCGTCGCCTCGCCGCCTTCCTCGATGGTGCTGACCGGGGTGATGCCCCATTCCCGGACCATCTTGGTGTCCATGAAGGTCGCGGGATGGACCGCGTTGACGGTGACGCCCTGGTCGCCGAGTTGATCGGCGAGATCGAGGGTGAACATGATCTGCGCGAGCTTGCTCTGCCGGTAGGCACGGGCACCGCTGTAGGCGTGGGTGAGGAGCGGATCGTCGAAGTCGATCGCGGACTGACCCGCGGAGGCGATGTTGACGATCCTGGCGGGCGCCGCGCGGGTGATCAGCGGGGTCAGTCGGTGTCCGAGGTAGTAGCCGGCCAGGTAGTTCACCGCGAAGCGCAGTTCGATGCCGTCGGCGCTCTCCTCACGTGCCTCGGCATCTGAACCGGCGCCGATGCCCGCGTTGTTGACCAGGACGTCCAGCCGGGGCAGGCGCAGATCGAGTTCGGTCGCCAGTGAGTCCACCTCCTTCAGGCTGGAGAGGTCGGCCAGCACCGTCTCGATCTTCTCGTTGCCGGTGGCGGTGACGACCTCGTCTCGGGCCTGCGCGGTTCGCTGCGCGTCCCTTCCGTGCATGACGACCCGAGCACCGGCCGCCGCGAGTCGCTCGGCCAGGTATCGGCCCAGCCCGACGGTCGCTCCGGTGATCAGGATCGTCTGTTCGCTCAACGGTCGCATCGGCGACGCTTCTCCTTCGTAGTCCGTTGACGGCTGAAAGGCGGAGTCACTGTGCCCGGCAGACCTCGCGGGCGAGGGTGCCCGGCGGTTGTGCTGGAGTCGTCGGCGGAGGCCGGGCGCCTGGTGCGTGATCGGGGGCGGACCTCGGCGACTCCGGGGGCAGCCGGTCGGCGGCCGGTCGCCGGTGGCAGTCGATCCTGATCGACGTGGGCCGAGACGTCCTCGGCAGGGGAGGAGGTCCGACCCGGTAGCGCGTGCGTCGGCGTCGTCGCGGAGCCTGCGTCGATCCCCGATCTCACCCTCGAGCCGGCCAGGGCAGCGACCGGTGTGGCGCTCGTCGGTCCGATGTCGGACGCCTGCTGACATGCGGCACTGTGGCAACGCCGCAGGGAGAGTGTGCCCGGTGCGCGGCGATCGGCGCCGCCGGGGACGTTCCGGTGCGGCGCCGAGTGCGCGAGACCATCGGGTCGGACCTGCTGGTCGACCTTGCCTGCCGCTTCCGCAGGCCCCGGCCGTCGAATCGGCGGCATGTCGGCGATTCGACGGCAGGCGGGCCCGCGAGACCACCGTCGTCGGCAGGCTCGTCGCGGCCTGCTGCCGTCGTGGTCCGTCCGGACCCGAGATCATCCGCCCAGTCCCCTCGTGAACAATGAGTCGTGAAGATCAACAAACTGGTGCCGCTGCTCCTCATCGCCCTTGCGCTGTATGCGGTGCTCGTGGACCCGGACTGGGCTTCCGGTCTGGTGCTGTGCCTGTTGTCGTGGTTGCGGATGGTCGCAGAGTCCATCGCGACGTTTCTCCACGGCCTCGGGCAGTAGACCGAACGGCGGAGTGTGGCCTGCGGCTCCGAACCGGCGCTCACCTCTGCCTGCGACCCGAGATCGGTCGGTGGAGTCCGTACCGAGGACTGCCCGTCGACCGCCGGGTCGCCGAGCAGGCGACGCCGCGCCGCATGGTGTCGGGCGGGACCCGACGCGACGGCGGGCTCCGTGTCCTCGTCGGGACGATAGATCGTGAACATGATCCATCATCGCGCGTTATGTCTGGATTATGGTCGTATCGTCTCCATCGTCGAAGCTGGCGGGTCGGTGGCCTCACATAGACGGCCGCCCCGCCGCCGTCTCCTCCTCGTCGAAAGGGTGCGAACACCCGGCATCGTGCCGTCACACCGGGACCGCCGTCGAGTCCGTCATACCGTGGCGGGGCCACCCGCCGCCGCGATCGGAGCCGAGGCTTTCGCCTGTTCCGACAGATAGTCGCTCGCGGCAGTCTGATCCGGTCCCATCGGCACCTTCAGCCTGCGGCATAGCAGCGTCACCAGGATCGCCACCACGAGGTTGGCCGCCAGCGCGACGAAGCCGACGAAGATCTGCGTGTCCGATCCTGTGAACGGATGCCAGCCCAACAGCGACAGTTCGCCGAGCCGCAGCGCCGAACCGCCGAAGTGCTCGCGCCCGGTCACCGGATTCGGGATGGAGTAGAGCATCAGGAATCCCCAGAGCATGCCCGTCGCCCAGCCCGCGATCAACGCCCAGCGGTGGAACCACCGCGTGTAGAGGGCGATCGCGACGGCAGGCAGTGTCTGCAGGATGATCACGCCGCCGATGAGCTGGAGGTCGATGGAGAACTGCGGGTCGACGAACACGATGAAGCCGAGCGCACCGAACTTGACCACCAGCGAGGCGATCTTGGCCTGCCGGGTCTCCTGCGCCGGGGTGGCGTCGCGACGCAGGTACTCCTTGTAGACGTTGCGGGTCCACAGATTCGCGGCGGCGATGGACATGATCGCCGCAGGAACCAGTGCACCGATGCCGATGGCGGCGAACGCCAGTCCGGTGAACCAGCTGGGGAACTGCTCGGAGAACAGCACCGGGATCACCGTGTTCACGTCCGGTCGACCCGTCGCGGCGTTCGTCACCGGTTCGGCACCCGTGGCCAAGGCGGCATAGCCGAGCAGCAGCAACAGCCCCAGCATCAGCGAGTACGCGGGCAGCGCAACCATGTTGCGCCGCACGACCTTTCCGCTCCTGGCCGCCAGGATGCCGGTGAGCGCGTGCGGATAGAGGAACAGCGCGAGCGCCGAACCCAGGGCGAGCGTGGCGTATTGCAGTTGATTGCTCGGCCCGAGCAGCAGGGAGCCACGCGCGTCGCCGGTGGGTCCCGGCTGGGCCAGCGCGGCGCCTGCGGAGTCGAAGATCGTGTCCCAGCCGCCCAGCTTGATCGGTAGATAGATGATCGCGACGATCACCACGATGTAGATCAGGCTGTCCTTGACGAACGCGATCAGCGCGGGCGCCCGCAGTCCCGACTGGTAGGTGTAGACGGCCAGGATCACGAACGCGATCAGCAGCGGGAGATGGCCGAGGAAGCCGCCGCCGTTCAGACCCATTGTGCGCAGCACCGCCTCCAGGCCGACGAGCTGCAGCGCGATGTAGGGCATGGTCGCGAGCAGCCCGGTCAATGCGATGAGCAGCGCCAGCAGCGGCGAGCCGTACCGACCGCGTACGAAGTCGGCCGGTGTCACGAACCCGTGCACCTTCGACACGCTCCACATGCGCACCAGGGGAAGCAGCGCCAGCGGGAACGCGATGATCGTGTACGGCAGCGCGTAGAAGCCGAGCGCCCCCGCACTGAAGAGCAGCGCCGGAACGGCGACGAAGGTGTACGCCGTGTAGAGGTCGCCGCCGATCAGGAACCAGGTGATCCAGGAGCCGAACCGACGGCCGCCCAGTCCCCACTCGTCGAGATGGTCCATGGTGTGACCGGACTTCCACCTCGCGGCGAGGAAGCCCATCACAGTGACCGCGAAGAACAGCACGCCGAAGACGGACAGCTCGACCCAGTGCAGATCGCTCATCGCGATTCGCCCCCGTCCGTGCCGCCGTCCGCAGGGACCTCGCCCGTGCCGACGGCGAGGCGTGGCCGCGTCCGGTTCACCACGATCGCCGTGCATGCCACGCCGAGCGGGATGAACAAGAACTGCGACCAGTAGAAGAACGGCAGACCGAGCAGGCTCGGCTCCATCCGGTTGAAGAACGGCGTGACCAGGACCAGTAGGGGAACCAGCAGCAGCAGGCTCCAGGCGTTCCAACGGCTGGTCCGACCTCGTCGTCGAGGCAGTCCTGTCATGGCTCTCCCCAGTAGGGCGGCGGCATCGGCCGATTCGCGCCTGCGACGGCGGTCCGGGCGGCGGCTGATCAAGGCAGGTGTGCCCCCAGGACAGCCGCCGCCTCGGCGATCGTTCGACCGGCGTGACGAGGATGTCAGTGCGACCTCCGCGGACACGAACGCCGAATGGGTGATCACGGAGCGTGCCGATCAGCGCTCTGTGATCGGCCGACATGACGGCCCGCCTCCCGGTGGCTTGTTCACCTGCTCGATGAGCTCCGCCCCTCGGACATCGCGGTGACCCAAGCGGCGATCGGGCATCGATCGACGAGTACGTGAGTCCGGCATGGACGATGCTCGGTACCGTGTCGAGTGACGACAGTCCGATCGAGAGGCGGAGGCCGTGTCGCGACGCTCGTCGGTGATCGGCGTGCTGCTTGCCGCCGCCGTGCTCCTCAGCGCCTGCACTCAGTCGAGTGATGAGTCGACGAACGACGAGTCCCCGAAGCCGCCCTCCAGAATCGAGCTGCCGCCCTCGGCCGAGACCGGCATCGCCGATGGCGACGGGATGTCGATCGAGCCCGAGATCGTGCCCGCCGAAGGTCTTCCCGCGTCTGGGGACTGCATGGTGCTGACCGACTTCCGGTCCGTCGACTGCGCCGAGCCGCACACGATGGAGGTCGCCGCGATCACCGAGCTGCCCGGCGACCTGCCTCGGATGCGCCCCGAGGACGACGAGATGCTGCGGTTGACGTCGGTCGAGTGCGCCGAGCCGGTGGCCGACTACGTGGGCAGCGGCGACATCAACGCCACCCGGCTGCATCCCTGGACGGTGTGGCCCTCGCAGGACGGCTGGGCCAGGGACGAACGATGGCTGGTCTGCGGACTCGCCGAGCTCGGCACCGACCTGGTGCCCACCGGCCGAACGGGATCGGTGCGCGACGCGCTGGTCGGCGAGCCCTTCTACGACTTCCAGGCCTGTCTGCCCGATTCCCCGACCGAGGCGACCGAACTGCGCTACGTGCCGTGCGACGAGCCGCATCGTGCGGAGGCGCTGCCTGGTGTGCTGCCGCTGCCGGGCCGCCCGAATGATCCGATGCCCTCAGCCGAGGAGATCGAGGAGCTGGCCGCGCCGCACTGTGAGCAGGCGCGGGCGGCGTATCTCGGTGGTGCCGAACGGGACGACATCGCGCTGAGCTGGCGGGTTCCCGAACTGGCCGACTGGCGACGCGGCTCGAACACGGTCGTCTGTTATGTCTCGACCGAGGAGCCGGTGGGTGAACTGCTGTTGGGCATCGGAGACCGTCCACTGCCGGAGTGATCGGACCGATCGGCCCCACCCCGGCAGTCCCTCGTTCGTCCGTTCGTCACTGCGTCACCCGAGTGTGGTTCTCGGTATCGAATGAGCCGTCACCCGCAGGCGCCTGTAGCGCGTTCTGTTCTTCCACGCGGACCTGTTCCGCATTCTCCTGCGTGCTATTGAGTCTCCCGGTGAGGACCGCGACCAGCACCGTCCCCATCGCGAGCGCCGTCATCGCCACTCCCGCATACATCATCATCACCCCCGTTCCCCCGGAACTGTGATCTACGTTACTAGGACGCGGGGGTGTGCGGGTCGGTTCCGGGAAAGACGGCAGGCGTGCGGGGGGACAACGGCTTCATCATCGGGCGTCCCGGCACACCAGTGACTCTCCGCCGCGCCAGGCATCGCCGACACCGCCGCCGTCGAATGCTCCGGTGGCCGTGAGCGTCGAACTGCACGCCACGGAGGACCACGACCGACCTGCTTCGTCGAAGGCCGGTCGGTGGTCCCCCGCAGTGCCCTGCCTGCGAGCGCTCACGCGGCAGACCGGGTGATGCCCTCGCATCACCCCAGGGGGCAGGCGGCCGTCCTGTCGATCGGCCGCCGTCGGGCAGGCACGTCGGTCAGCCCAGCCGCTGCCGCAGCGCCGCCAGCTCGTCGCGCATCGTGCTCGGCAGTGCCGGGCCGATGGTGTCGAACCACTCCTCGATGAGCGGCAGCTCGGCCCGCCACTCGTCGGCGTCGATCGCCAGTGCGGCCTCGACGTCCGCCTGATCCACGTCCAGGCCGCTCAGATCCAGGGCATCGGCGGCGGGGACCAGCCCCACGGCGGTCTCGGCCGCCGCCGCGTCGCCGTCGAGTCGCTCCACGATCCACTTGAGCACCCGGGAGTTCTCGCCGAATCCCGGCCACAGGAACCGGCCGTCCTCGCCACGGCGGAACCAGTTCACGTAGAAGATCGACGGCAGCGCGGCGGCGTCGGCCTGCTTGCCGAGGTCGACCCAGTGCTGGAAGTAGTCGCCCGCGTTGTATCCGATGAAGGGCAGCATCGCCATCGGATCACGGCGCACCTGTCCGACGGCGCCGGTCGCCGCAGCGGTCTTCTCGCTGGACAGCGTGGCGCCGAGGAACACGCCGTGCTGCCAGTCCCGTGCCTGGGCGACCAGCGGGACGGTGGTGGCCCGCCTGCCGCCGAAGAGGATCGCCGAGATCGGCACGCCCTGCGGGTCGTCCCACTCGGGCGCCAGCACCGGACACTGGTTCATCGGCGTGCAGTACCGCGAGTTCGGATGCGCGGCGGGCTCGCCTGCCGCGCCGTCGGCGGGCGTCCAGGCCTGCTTCTTCCAGGAGGTCAAGTTCTCCGGAGAACCCTCCATTCCCTCCCACCAGACGTCGCCGTCTGCGGTGCGGGCCACGTTGGTGAAGATGGAGTTGCCCTGTTCCAGGGTGCGCATCGCGTTCGGGTTGGTCTTCCAGTTGGTTCCCGGCGCCACGCCGAAGAAGCCGTTCTCCGGATTGACGGCGTACAGCCTGCCGTCCTTGCCGAACCGCATCCATGCGATGTCGTCGCCGAGCGTCTCCACCCGCCAACCGGGAATCGTCGGCTCCAGCATGGCGAGGTTCGTCTTGCCGCAGGCCGAGGGGAAGGCGGCTGCCACATAGTGGACCCGGTCGGCAGGCGAGGTGAGTTTGAGGATCAGCATGTGCTCGGCCAGCCAGCCCTCCTCCCTGGCCAGCGCGGATGCGATCCGCAGCGAGTAGCACTTCTTGCCGAGTAGCGCGTTGCCGCCGTAGCCGGAGCCGAAGCTCCAGATCGTCTTCTCCTCGGGGAAGTGGGTGATGTACTTGGTCTCGTTGCACGGCCACGGCACGTCGTCGGCGCCCTCGGCCAGCGGCGCTCCCACGGAATGCAGACAGGGCACGAAATCGGCGTCCGAACCCATTCGCTCGATTACTCGTCGACCCACCCTGGTCATGATGTGCATGGAGACGACCACGTATTCCGAGTCGGTGATCTCCACGCCGAACATGGGTTTATCGGCGGCCAGCGGACCCATGCAGAACGGGATGACGTACATCGTCCGACCACGCATCGAGCCGCGGTACAAATCGGTCATCACCGACTTCATCTCAGCGGGGTCCAGCCAGTTGTTCGTCGCGCCCGCGTCGGCCGGGTCTCGCGAGCAGATGAAGGTCCGCTCCTCGACGCGGGCGACGTCGTCCGGGTCCGAGGCGCACCAGAACGAGTTCGGCCGCTTCGGCAGCGGCACGAAGGTTCCGGCGTCGACGAGTCGCCCGGTCAGGCGATCCCACTCCTCCTGCGTGCCGTCACACCAGACCACCTCGTCTGGGCTGGTCAGCTCGGCGACTTCGTGCACCCACGAGAGCAGCCTCTCGTGGGTGGTCGGTGCGTGATCGAGGCCGGGGATCGCCAATGCGGTCATCGTCTCGTCTCCTGACTGGGCGGCGGCCCTAGGGGAGTCGCCTCGGCGGTGCCGCGGGTGGTCGTCGCCATTCACCGGGAATGGCTCGGTCCGCCCGGTGCGATCGACGGGCGTGGGGAAAAAGGGATGTCGTCGAGGCTAGCGCTCTTGACCAACACTGCTCTACGAGAACGTTGTCACATCGCTCACACGACCGATCAGGTTATCGATTCAGCACTCCAGTGGGTCACGCGTGTCGGAAACAATGCAGAAATATGAAAGACCCCGTATCCCGGCAAACGGGATACGGGGTCTTTCGGTTCAGTGGCGGGTCAGCCCCACTGCGCCTGGGCGTCCGCGCCCGCGTCCGCTGCGGGTTGGCTGAAGATTGCGGAGACGTCGTAGGAGCGCCGATCCGCGGCGCCGGTGTCGTCGTCATCGTCGTCGGCCCAGGCGTCGTCTGCCCAGGCGGCGTCGTCGGATGCCGCCGAGGAGAACGAGCCGCCCCTCCCGTCGGGCTCGCCGCCGAGGTCGATGCCGGACCCGCCGTCGGTGTCGAAGCCTTCGTCCGGGACGAAGTTGCCCTCGGCGTCGAGCCTGCCCGACTCGGTGATGATCCACTCGCCGTCGCCGACGTGCTCGGAGACGACCACCCGGCCGTCCGCGCCGAACTCGCCGATCATGTCGGCCTCTCCGTCGCCGTCCACGTCGCTGACCACCAGGATCGTGCCGTCGTCACCGGTGACCACTGCGGTGTCCAGCACTCCGTCGCCGTCGAGGTCCTCGGTGGGCGGACCTGCTTCGACGCCCCCGCTCGGCGTCTCGACGATCATCGGCGCACCGTCTGCGGTCACGTCGACGTCGTCGCCGGTCCTGCTGTAGTCGTCCTGGCCGTCGGTGGGGACGCCCGTCCCCGATCCGCCGATCGCGTCCTCGACGTCGGTGCCCACCCAGTCACCGGCCGCCTCGTCGTAACCGGCGGCCGACGTGACATCGCCGTTCTCGTCGAGCTTGACGAGCAGATCGGCGTCCCCGTCGCCGTCGACATCGGAGAAGACGGCATACCCCTCGTCCGACTCGATGACGACCGAGTCGTTGATGCCGTCGCCGTTCATGTCGTAGTTGGCCTCGGCGGTGTACTCCTCGCCGTCCACGGTGACCTTCAGATCGGTATCGGCCGTCGCGGTCGTGTCGGCCGAGCCGTCCGCGTCCTCGATGTACACAACGTCCCCCTCATCCTGGTTCCGCGAACCGCTCGGCTCTGCGAACTGTGTCGACGTTCTCGGGTTGGACTCGACGGGAGGCCGGTCGGTTCCGCGCCGTCGGCAGATCGTTTTCGTCGCCGCAGGTACGGCGGCTGCGGATGCCGTCGGCGTGCGAGGGTAGACACGGGTGCGACCTCGGTTCCAGCGCCGGGTTGTTCGTGGAGGCGGCGGCCGCCTGGACGAGCCGACGGGCTCAGCCGCCGACGCGCAGGGCGCTCAGCAGCCGGTCCAGGGATCGGCCGACCGCCACGAGGTCGCGCTCGGGGTCGTCCGAGCGCGCGAGCCACAGCGCCGCCTCGTTCATCGCGCCCGAGAGCAGCCGAGTGAGCGGTTCGACGGGCTGCGCCTCGATGACTCCCTGCTCGACGAGGCCGGTCAGGGCCTCGGCGAGATGGGCCCCGGAGGCCGCCTCGTCCAGCGCCCGCCAGTCGTGCCAGCCGAGGACGGCGGGCCCGTCGACGAGCAGGATGCGTCCTCTGGCGGGCGCGGCGCCTGCGGTCAGAAAGGCTTGACAGCCTGCGAGAAGCTGCTCCCACGGGGTGTCTGCGGCATCGGCGGCGGCGGCCACCTCGGCGGAGACCTCGTGCGCGACGTCGTCGACCACCGCGTGGAAGAGACCTGTCTTGCTGCCGAAGTGGTGGTAGAGCGCGCCCTTGGTGAGGCAGGCGGTCGTGGCGATCTCGGCGAGCCCGACGGCGTGATAACCCCGCTCGGCGAACAGGTCCCGGCTGATCGAGATCAGTGTTCTCCGGGTCTCCGCCCGCTGTCGGGCCTTGCTGCCTCCGGGGCTCATCGCCGCCGCCCTTCCTTGGAACACCTTGACATACCGAGGGTACGTGACTAGTTTTCGCTGGCATACCTACCGAAGGTATGTATCTGAGAGGACGTGTCTCGTGGCCCTGACCAGCTTCTATCCCGTCGTCTGCACGCACGACATTCCGACGTCGCACGCCTTCTACACCCGATGGCTCGGCTTCGAGACCACCTTCGAGTCGGACTGGTACGTGAGCCTGCGCCGGATCGAATCGCCGCACCAGGAGTTGGCGATGCTCGATCCCCGCCATGGCAGCGTTCCGGCGGGCCATCGCGAACCCGTGCGCGGCGTGCTGCTCAACTTCGAGGTCACCGACGTCGATGCCGAACATGATCGACTGGTGACCAGGGGTGGTCTGGTGCCGGTCCTGCCGTTGCGCAGCGAGGAGTTCGGCCAGCGCCACTTCATCATCGAGGGTCCCGACGGCGTCCTGATCGACGTCATCACCCCCATTCCGCCGTCGGAGTCCTTCCTCGCGCAGTACCGCGAGCCGTCGAGCTGAGGCGGGCCGGGCGGAAGCCAGACAGGGAGGAGGTGCGGCAACACTCGGCGGATGGCGGCCGATCGCGTGATCGGACCCCGACCGCCCTGGTCAGGCGGTCGCCATGTCGGCCGCTCGCTGCCGGGCGTCGGCGAGATCCCCGGCCGTGGGCGCGTCATCCTGCGTCCGGCCGAGTCGCCAATACCCCGCGAACTCGACACATCGGCCTGACAGGCCTCGGTCGGCGACCAGATGGCGGCGCAGCCTCCGCACGGTGGCGGCCTCGGCGGCCAGCCAGGCGACCGTCCGCTCGGGTGCGAACTCGGCCGCCCGTAGCGCCGGAAGCAGGAGGTCGCCGGTCCCCGGCCGCGTCTCCGCTCGGTGCAGCCACCGCACGGTCACCTCGCCGCGAGTCGCGAGCCGCTGCTCGTCGGCGGGGTCGGCGACCTCGATCAAGGCCAGCGCGCGAGTCTGCGCGGGCAGCGACTCGATCATCGTGCCGATGCCGGGCAGCGCCGACTCGTCGCCCACGAGCAGGAGTAGGCCGTCGACGTCGATCGACGCGCTGATCGGGCGGGCTCTGGCGAAGAGCGGCGACGGGCCGACCATGCCGATCACCGCGCCGATGCGGGCGGTCCGTGCCCACCGGGTCGCCGGGCCCGCGTCGGGACGGAGGGCGAAGTCGACGTCGATCACGCCCTGCTCGGCGCGATGTGCGCGGACGGTGTAGCTGCGCATCCAGGGCCGTTCCTGCTCCGGCAGCGCGAGGTAGGCCTGGTACCAGGGCAGCGGATCGCCGTCCGGAGTGGGGGCGGGCAGGCGTGGCGCGGAGTCGCCCGCCCGGGGGAAGCACAGTTTCACCTGCTGATCGGGAGCGAAGACGAAGTCCGCGAGGTCCGACCCGCCGAAGGTGATCCGGATCGTCCTCGGGGTCGGCTGGTGGCAGCCGACGACCTGGATGAATCGGACCGGGAGTTCTGTCATGGACGTCCTCTCGCTCGTTCGGCGGCCGCGAGCCCTCGGGCCCGACGGCGACAGCCAGACCAATCGCGCGGCAGCCCGAACGTCCGCCGACGTCGGGTCTGTCGGATCGAGACGCTCGACGGGCGGAGTCGAGGGCCTGCCGGAAGGCGGCCCGCTCCCACGGTGCGCAGCCGCGTCGCGAGATTACTTTACGATGTAAAGAGATTCAAGGCGGTCGCATGGCGTGGCGGCGTCCGGGCAGACCAGAAGATCGGTCACGTCGCAGCCGCGCCGCCATGAGCGCGGCGCGGGCCTGCGGTGCGACCGCTCTCGCGGCATCGAGGAGCCGCCAGGAACGCGGCCGGGATATCCGGGCGAGGAGTCAGGCCCGCGCTCGGACGTCGCGGATGCGGCGCAGCAGCTCCTCCACGCGATCACGGCCCGCCGTCACCTCGGCGAGCCTGCGATGGGTGGCCTGCAACTCGCGCTTGCGCTCGGCGACGTCCATCCGCAGCGCCTTCTCCACGTCGCGCAGCTCCTCCTCGATCGCCGAGATCCGCCGCGCCAGCGCGTCGTCCAGCGCGAGCGAGAGCTGGAGTTCCGCCTCGATGAGCTGTTCGGAGATGAGCTGATCCAGGGTCGAGCGCGACTCGGCGATCGCCTCGGTCAGCCACTGCTTCACATGCTGCTTGTCCGCGGTGTGCTTCCTGGTCTTGCCGATCCACCAGCCCGCGCCGAGGCCCAGCACGATCGCGGGCACCGCGAGCAGCGGCGCGGCGATGGCCAACGGCGCCAACGGCAGGGTGGCCAGCTTGCCTGCACCCAGCCCGCCGGAGAGCCCCATGAACACGAGCAGTTTGTCCTCGGCGGTCGCAGGCCGCTTCTCCGGGAGCCGGACGACGACCGGCGGCCGAGTCGCCCTGGCGACCTGGTTCCGCAGCACCGCGAGCTCCTCGGCGGAGAACAGCTCGGACAGGGAGGTGTCCGCCACCTTGGCCAGCCGATCGCTGAGCATGCCGCTGATCCGGGAGGACAGCATCTGCAATGCGGCGTCCACATGGTGCGGCAGTTCGACCAGCTTCTCCTTGCCCGCGATGTCGATGGCCTTGCGGAACCAGGACTGGAGGTCGCGCACCTGCCTGCCGACCTCGTGGGCGCATTCGACCCTCGCCCGGTTGATCTCGCCGCGCAGCCGCAGCTGCCAGCCTCGGTTGTTCGCCCGTCGCTCGCCTGCGAGCTCGTCGCGCCGGGCGCGCAGCACCTCGGCCTCGTCCTCCCCGACGGTCAGCGCCCGCTGCTCGGCCTCCAGCCGGACCACCAGCGCGTCGAGCGAGCTCGACAGCGCCCGCATGGTGTTGGCCTCGCCGAGCATGTTCGCCCGCCCGCCGACCAGCTGCGACAGCGACTCGGCGAGCTGTCCGACGCCGGAGCGCTCGCGCAGCATCCCGCTCGCGCCCTCGTTCGACGCCTGCGCGGCGAGTTGGAACATCCGAGCCGACACCGGGTGGAACTCGGTGTCGGCGAACCTCGGCGCATGTTCGGAGAGCAGTGCCCGGTTCGCCTCCAGGATCTCCCGCCAGCCCCGATACTGATCGGTCTTGGTCAGCGCGAACAGGACCGTCTCGACCCGATCGGACACGGTGGTGAGAAAGGCCAGCTCGCTTTGGGTGAACGGCGCCGAGGCGTCCACCACGAAGAGTAGGGCGGTGGCGTTGGCGGCGGCCTCCGCGGCCAGTTCACCGTGCACCTCGCTGAGCCCGCCGACCCCGGGGGTGTCGACCACCCGGAGGTTGGACAACAACGGAATCGGGCCGTCGACCTCGACGTAGCGGGGCGGCAGGGCGCCTGCGGGCAGCTCGTGATTCGCCGAGACCCAGGACGGGATCGACTCCATCGAAATGTCGACGGGCTCGACCCCGACTCCGTAGCAGGCCCGCGCGGACCACTGCTCGGCATGGCCGAAGGCCAGATAGGCGGCGGTCGCGACGTCGGCGTCGACGGGAGAGAGGTCCTGCCTGCTCAGCAATGCGTTGACCAGCGAACTCTTGCCCCGATTGGTCTCCCCGACGACGACCACCGACGGCGTGGCGACCTTCCCGGCCCGGACCTTCTCCACCCAGTCGGCCGACTCGGAGTCGATGTCCTTGAGCAGCTCGACGAGCCGTTCCCTGGTCTGCCGGACCAGCTTCGGCAGCGGCAGCTTCTTGGCGTTCTCCGCGGTCATCGCTCGGCACGCGGGGTGTAGACGATCACCACGGGCGGGCGTAGCGGCGTTCCGCGATCGGCGAAGCCGACGATCTCCGTCTCGGCCACCGTGCCTGCCAGCGCGGGTGCATCCGAGGCGACGACGCCGCCCGCCTCGTGGTGGGCGGGGTCGAACTGCTCGCCGTCCGGGCGCAGCGCTCGGACACCGACCGAGGCCAATCCCTCCTCCAGCCGCTCCGCGACGCCTGCGCTGCGCGCACGATCCAGCGCGTAGAGACAGAGCCGGATCAGTTCTCGCCGCTCGCGGAGCGCCTGTTCGAGCAGTTCGGCATCGGTGCCGGACACTGCGGACGACTCCGGTGCGGCCGGAGGATCAGCATGAGAGCCCACGTCGGGCTTCGACGGATGCGAGCCGGAGCCGGTTCCCGGTGATTTCGCGGCGGGTCCGAGGTTCGCGGCGGTCGGCGACGCCGTGCCGCCGGGACCGACAGCAGGCAGAACACCGGCCGATGATCGGCCGTCCGACGCGCTCGAATCCCCCGCCTGCCCCTGCCCCGGCGGCCGCTGCCCGATCGGCACCGACGTGTCGGCGTGCTCGACCGAGAGCGGTCTGGCGGCACTCACGGCGGTCCGACTCCCTGCTGACGGCGACCTGCGACCGTCCCAGGGTAGGTCCGAGGAGTATCACGAGGCGGCCGCCCACTATGCCGAGGTGCCGGGTTTCGCCGGGCCGAGGCGGGCAGGCCCGCCGCAGCCGATCAGCGAGTGCCCTCGCGAAGCTGCTGCCAGATCAGGAAGTAGGCCCGATGGACGACATGGGCGACCCGGCTCTGCGCAGGCGTGGCGCCGAACGAGGCGAAGGACCGCCACCAGCCCGCACGCTCCAACGCGTAGGCGGCCCATTCCATCGGCGGCCTGCCCACCATGCCGAGCTGCTCCCCGACCGAGCTGGTGCTGCCCACCCGCAGCACCTCCTCCGCGAGGTCCTCCGGCATGGACACGGCACCCGCCGCCACCAGGGTCAGCGCCTCCAACAGTCGGAGCTGGTGTGCCTCGGGCTTCGCGAGCAGCACCTCGATGGCGTCGTGCACCCGTTGCCGCTCGCCCGGATCTCCGGAGGCATGGGCCAACGCGCTCACCGACGCCATCGCCGCTGCGGCCTTGATGCCGTCGGCGCGGGCCCGGAACACACTTTCCAGCCTGCCGCGCACGGCGGCCAGTCCGGAGGAGTCCAGTAGTTCCCGGCGCAGCGCTCCGGCGGTGATGTCGGGCTTGCGGCTGACGGCACGCACGCCGCAGCGGATGCCGTAGAGGTCGAGCCGTTCCAGCAGCCGGGTCCGGTCGGCGGCGGGCACCTCGCAGTCCCAGGTGGTGAAGAGGTCGGCGGAGATCAGCATCGTCTCCAGGGTCGCCTCGTCGAGATCGGCGAGCCTGCGCAGCGCGTCGGCGTCGCTGGAGGTGAAGCCGCCCGCTTCCGAGGTCTCCGCGAGCAGCCCGATGACGGGGAGCACGTCGGCGACCCTCGGCTTGAGGCTGCCTGCCTGCCGTTCGGAGAGCAGCGTGGCGGCCCGCCAGAGATCGCCGCCCGAGCCCGCCACGGAATCCGGCTCGATGGTGTCGGCCTTGTTCAGCACGGCGATGGCGTTCACCGGTCCGGCCTCCCGGCTCGCCGTCGCCGCCGTGAAGGCCGCGAGGGCCTGCTCGTCATCGGCGCGGACCGACTGCGTGAGCACGTAGAGCACCGCCTCCGCGCCCGCCACAGCATTCCGGGACACCGGATCAAGCTCGTCGGCGGCCGGGTCCGATCCGCTCGAGGCAGCGGCGTCCCGGGGTGTCGTCCAGGAGTCCGCTCGGCCTGCGCCTGCCTGCTCGGCGTCCGCTGAGCCCGCGTCCCCGTCCGGTCGAGCCGTGCCCGCGCCGAGCAACTCCTCGGTCCGCTTCACCGAGGCGGCGTCCAGCGATCCGAGGCCGGGGGTGTCGATGACCGTGAGGTCACGCAGCACGGCGTTGGTGAGGAAGGCCTCGATGTGGGAGACCTTGTCGATGTCCACGCCCAGCGACGCCGGGATCATCCCGTCGGTGTCGAAGGGCAGCACCTGTTTGCCGCCGTCGGCGAACACCACCTCGATCCGGTCCACGGTCCCGTACTGGAACCGGGTGACCAGCCGGGTGCACTCACCGACGTCGGTGGGTGCGACCCGGCGGCCGATCAAAGCGTTGACCAGCGTCGACTTGCCCGATTTGATCCGGCCCGCCACCGCAAGCTGCAACGGGGCGTCCAGCCTGCGCAGCACCTCGCGGAAACCCGCGGCGGTGCGCGGACTCACCTGGGGCTGGAGCCGATGACACAGACTGGCGACGGCGGCGGACAGCGGCCCGGCCACGGGCTGTCGTCCACCTGCTGCCGCCACCCCTGACCCCTTGCGCCGTCCTGCACCGTCGACCCACTGTGACCAGATGGTGTCATGACCGAGAGTGCCGTCTCGACCCGCAGGGTTCGCCGAAGCCCATCGGCCGGCTCAGAAGGCCCCTTCGGGCAGATCCATCAGCGCGTTGTCCGTCGCCTCCAGGCTGCGCCTGCGCGCGGCCAGCTCCGGCAGCACCGTCGTGGCGAAGAATCGCGCTGCGCCGACCTTGCCCTCGTAGAACAGCCGGTCCTTCTCGCCGGGGCTGCCGTCGAGCGCCGCCATGGCGATCTCCGACTG
The DNA here is from genome assembly GCF_001941625.1 of Actinoalloteichus fjordicus. Classification (NCBI taxonomy): domain Bacteria; kingdom Bacillati; phylum Actinomycetota; class Actinomycetes; order Pseudonocardiales; family Pseudonocardiaceae; genus Actinoalloteichus; species Actinoalloteichus fjordicus. Next base: position 7,000,278 of record NZ_CP016076.1, on the reverse strand, counting down.
CCGCAGCAGCGTCCAGCCGATGAGCAGGTCGCCCGCGCTCATCAGCAGTCGGACCGTGTTCTGCCCGACCTTGTGGATGTTGGCCTGGTCCTCCTGGGCGGAGGTGAGGAAGCCGACCATCGCCCCGAGCATGCCCTGGAAGTCCTCCAGCGCCTGCTTGAGCAGCTCGCGCTCCTCTTTCAGCCTGCCGTTGCCCGACTCCGTCGCGAGGAAGGACTGGATCTCGGTGGCAATGTGCAGCAGGCCCTGGCCATTGTCGCGGATGATCTTGCGGAAGAAGAAGTCCATCGACTGGATCGCCGTGGTGCCCTCGTAGAGGCTGTCGATCTTGGCGTCCCGGATGTACTGCTCGATCGGGTAGTCCTGGAGATAGCCGGAGCCGCCGAGCGTCTGCAGCGAGAGCGTCAGCATCTCGTAGGCCCGCTCGGAGCCGACGCCCTTGACGATCGGCAGCAGAAGGTCGTTGATCCGCTCGGGAAGCGAGACGTCCTCGCCCGCCGCCTTACCGGCCAGGATTCGGTCCTGGAAGCTCGCCGTGTAGAGGTAGAGGCCGCGCATCCCCTCCGCGTAGGCCTTCTGCAGCATGAGCAGCCTGCGGACGTCGGCGTGCCGGGTGATCGGCACGCGCGGTGCGTTCTTGTCGGTCATCTGCGGCAGGTCGGCGCCCTGCACGCGCTCCTTGGCGTAGTCCAACGCGTTGAGGTAGCCGGTGGAGAGCGTGCCGATCGCCTTGGTGCCGACCATCATCCGGGCGTACTCGATGACCTGGAACATCTGGGCGATGCCGTTGTGCACCTCGCCGAGCAGCCAGCCCTTGGCCGGGGTGCCGTTCTGACCGAAGGTCAACTCGCAGGTGGCGGAGGCGTTGAGCCCCATCTTGTGCTCGACGCCGGTGACGAAGGCGCCGTTGCGCTCGCCGAGTTCGCCGGTCTCGCCGTCGAAGTGGAACTTCGGCACCAGGAACAGGCTGAGGCCCTTGGTGCCGGGTCGCGTCTCGATGCCGGGGCCCTCTGGCCGCGCCAGCACCAGATGCATGATGTTGTCGGACAGGTCGTGGTCGCCGGAGGTGATGAAGCGCTTGACGCCCTCCAGGTGCCAGGAGCCGTCGTCCTGCTGGACGGCCTTGGTGCGGCCCGCGCCCACGTCCGAGCCCGCGTCGGGCTCGGTGAGGACCATGGTGGCGCCCCAGCCCTTGTCGATCATCACCTGAGCCCAGTTCCGCTGCTCCTCGGTGCCCTCGCGCCAGATGACCGTCGCGAAGTTCGGGCCAGCCAGGTACATGTAGGTGGCGGGGTTGGAGCCGAGGATCAGCTCAGAGGCCGCCCACTGCACGGTCGGGGGAATGCCGTAGCCGCCGAGTTCGACCGGCAGGCTCAGGCGGTACCACTCGCCGTCCCACAGCGCCTGATACGCGCGCTTGAAGGGCTCGGGAAGGGTGACCGAGTGCGTCGCCGGGTCGAAGGTCGTGCCCGCGCGGTCGGCCTCGGCGAAGGACTCCGCCAGCGGGCCGGACGCGAGCTTCTCCAGCTCGGCGAGGACGCCTCTGGCGGTCTCCTCGTCGGCCTGGTCGAAGGGTCCGGTGCCGAGGTTCTCCTGCACGCCCAGGACCTCGAAGAGGTTGAACTCCAGGTCCCGGAGGTTGCTCTTGTAGTGGCCCATCGTGTGCTCCCCGCGTCGTGCCGTGTGCAGCGGACGTATCCCCTACCAGTCGGTAACAACACTATATTACCCGCTGGTAACCATCGGCAAGAGATGAACGGCGACGAGACCGCCGAGTCGATCCCGAGGGAGCCTGCGGGCATCGGCTCGCAGGCCTGTCCGGCCGGTCACGGCACGACGCTCTCCTGGTGACGGACCTCGACGAAGCGGGTGTTCACACCGGCCGAGGCCGCTGCGGCACACAGCGCCGCCTGCTCGGTCCCGGCCCTGTTCGGTCGGCGGCGGGTCGACGTCATCGACGAGCATCGCGGCAGGCGCCACCCTCGGCGGTCGTCGCAGGCCGGACAGGCGCACCGCGTGCGGCCTGCCCGGTGACGCCCGCTGGCGAGAACACGCCGGACGGTTCTCCGGCGGGGCCGCTGATCGCGGCGTTCACGGCGTCGTCCACCTGGCCGCTCGTCGGGCTCTCGCCTGCGTCAGGACGCCGCAGGCCTGCCAACGAGGCCGCGACCGACACGGCCTCGCTACGGAGTCGTTACCCGAACGACGCTATCCGGGCCGTTGATCAACTGCGACAATCCATTCCGATGAGCACCGACAGCGGGCGTCCGCTCTACTACCTGGTCGGCACCACCGGCTTCCCGAACTACGGGGACGAGATCATCGCGGCCACCTGGCTGCGGCATCTCGCCCAGACGGCCCCGGACGCCGAGGTGTGGCTCGACTGCCCGAGCCCGGGCCCGGCGCAGGTGATGCTCGGCGACCTGCACCCGAGGGTCCGCTTCACCGACACGCTGTGGCGGTTGTGCTGGGAGGCGCCGACCGACGAGCCGTGGGGCGTCGCCGACTTCGCGCAGCGTTGCGTGGACTTCCCCGGCATCGCCCCTCGCTGGGTGGCGGGCGTCGAGCTGCTCGCTCGCGCCGACGTCGTGCACATCATCGGCGGCGGCTACGTGAACCGCATCTGGCCCCGCCACGTCGGACTGCTCGCGGGCGCCGTCGCCGCCGTGCGTCGTTCCGGCGGGCGGGCGGCGATGACCGGCATCGGCCTCTACCCCGCGCCCGCCCACTGCGAGCCCCTGCTGCGCGAACTCGCCCAGCGATTCGAGGTCGTCGACGTCCGCGACGCCCCGTCGGCAGACATGCTCAGCAAGACCGTCTCCGTCACCCACACCTGTGACGACGTGTTCTTCGGCCTCGGCCCGCAGCTCTACCGGCAGGACGACGACGTCCGCGAGGTCATGGTGTGCATGCAGTCCGACCTGGTGGAACTCGGCGTGCCGCGTCTGGCGGGCTTCGTGCTGGACACCCTGCGCGACTGGGGCGTCGACTCGACGCAGCTGGGCGTGGTGGAGTGCATTCCGCGCGTCGACCGCGAGGTGTTCTCCCTGATCGAGCATGAGCTGCCCGATGCCCGCTTCTACCCGCTGTCCGAGTTGATGGACACCGGCCTGCCTGCCGCGCCGGGTCAGACGTGGATCTCCAGCCGCTTCCACCCGCACCTGATCGCCTCGGCGGTGGGTGCCAGTGGCGTCGCGGTGAGTGTCAGTCCGGACTACTACGCCACCAAGCACCGCTCATTGATCGACCTCGGCAGCGGCTGGACGATGGTGGAGGACGTCACGGAGACGCCCGCCCGTCCCACCGACGGCGGCTACAGCCCGGAGGCGCTGCGCGAGTACCGGATGCGCAAGGACCAGATCGCTCGGCAGGTGTACGCCCGCTGATCGTCATCCCATCTCCTCCAAGGTCTTGCCCTTCGTCTCCGGCACGAACTTGAGCACGAAGAAGAACGACAGCAGTGCGAAGGTCGTGTACAACCCGTAGGCGAAGGTCAGGCTGAACTCCGAGAGACTCGGGAAGCTCATCGACACCACCCAGTTGGACATCCACTGGGCGGCAGCGGCGACCGACAGCGCTGCGGCGCGGATTCGGTTGGGGAACATCTCGCCGAGCAGCACCCACACCAGCGGACCCCACGACGCCGCGAAGAAGAACACGAACGCGTTGGCGGCGATGAACGCGATCTGGCCCTGCGGGTCGGGAAGCACCGTGGCGCCGTCGATGACCTCGGAGTAGCCGAAGCACCAGGCGGCGATGCCCAACGAGGTCGACATCCCGATCGAGCCTGCGAACAGGATCGGCCTGCGACCCACCCGGTCGATCAGAGCGATGGCCAGGAAGGTGCCGAGGATGTTCACCACGGCGCTGACCACACTGTTCAGCAGCGCCGCGTCCTCGCCGATGCCTACCGACTGCCATAGCGTGGCCGAGTAGTAGAAGATCACGTTGATGCCGACGAACTGCTGCAGCATGGACAGGCCGATGCCCACCCACACGATCGGCAGCAGGGTTCGACGGCCGCCGAACAGGTGTCGTAACCTCGGCTTCGGCTCGTGCTCGAGCGAACGACGAATCTCACCCAATCGTTCCTCGGCGGCGCCCGGTTCTATCCGATCGAGTACCTCTCGTGCCTGGGTGAATCGATTCTTCGACACCAGATGGCGTGGTGACTCCGGAATTCGCGAGACGAGGATTCCGAAGATTGCGGCGGGGACGACGGCGATTCCCAGCATCCATTGCCAGGCGCCGAACGGACCGAGGGGATTCGCGCTTCCGCCCGCGACGGCGACGATCCCGTAGTTCAGCAGCGCAGCGCTGGCGATCCCGGTGACCATCCCGAGCTGTTGCAGCGAACCGAGCCTGCCGCGATAGGCCGCAGGCGAGATCTCCGCGATGTAGGCGGGCCCGGTGACCGAGGCCAGCCCGATGCCCAGACCGCAGGTCACCCGCCAGAACACCAGGTCGACGGCGGAGAAGGACATCGCCGCCGCCAACGCGCCGATGCCGTAGAGCAGCGCCGCGAACTGCATGGTCCTGACCCGACCGAACCGGTCGGCCAGCGAACCCGCGAACCACGCGCCGACCGCGCAGCCGATCAGCGCCGAGGACACGATCAGTCCGGTCGCGCCCGCGCCGATCGAGAATCGATCCTGAACTCCGGTGATCGCGCTGTTGATCACCGCCGTGTCGAATCCGAACAGGAAACCGCCCAGCGCCGCACTTCCGGCGATGAGCGCGACATACAGCAACCGATCAGATGAGGGGGGTAGGGATGCGCCGGCTGAGTTTGATGTCGTATATGAACCTGTTTCGACCATCGAGACGTCACCTCCAATGGATCAGACGAACTCCTGGCCGAAACTACGGTCTGAACTCGATGTCAGATGAGCGTCGAAAGGCAAGATCAGCCGATCGGTTTTACCGTGAGAGTGAGTGAACGGCTGCCGAGGCGGGGGAGAGCATGACGACTGCGGAGCCGGCGCGACCCGAGAGCGGCAGCGGCGTGACCGTGGTGATCGCTCTGCTCGTGAATGCGGGGATCGCGGTGCTCAAGGCCTTCGCGGGCCTGGTCACGGGATCGGCCGCGCTCTTCGCGGAGGCGGCCCACTCGGTCGCGGACACGATCACCGAGATCCTGCTCCTGACCGCCCTCCGCAGGTCCCGCAGACCCGCCGATCGCAGACACCCGTTCGGGTATGGCAAGGAACGCTATTTCTGGTCGCTGATGGCGGCGGTCAGCATCTTCGCGTCCGGTTCCGTGCTCGCGATCGCCGAGGGCATCCGCGCGCTCACCGGGGACGGCCGGGAGCAGACGAGCCCCGAGGTGGCCTATGTGGTGCTCGGGCTGGCCTTCGTGCTGGAGAGCGTCTCGTGGCTGCGGGCCGTGCGCCAGATCCGTTCGGAGGCCGAGGAGGAGCGGACGCCGTTCTTCCACTACCTGCGGTCCGTCGACGATCCGACGGCCAAGACGGTGCTGTTGGAGGACAGCGCCGCGTTGATCGGGCTGATGCTGGCGTTCCTCGGCGTCGGCCTGCACCAGCTCACCGGTTCGGCCGTCTGGGACGCCTCGGCCTCCCTGGCCATCGGCGTGCTGCTCGCCGTCGTCGCCTACGTCCTCGGCCGCAGCAACCTCGACCTGCTGATCGGCCAACAGGCCTCTCGCAAGCTGATCGACCGGATTCGGGCCCGGCTGCGCGAGGTGCCGGAGATCGACGTGGTGGTGGACCTGCTCACCATGAGCACGGGCGCCGATCGAGTCCTGCTCTGCGTGCGGCTGGACTTCGACGACGCGTTGTCGGTGGCCGAGCTGGAGCGTGCCTGCGTCCGGATCGACGGCGAGCTGCGTGCCGAGTTCGTCGAACTCGACGAGATCTTCCTGGAACCGGTGCCCCGATCGGACGAGGAGCTACGAGCCAGGGTCTTCTCGCGGTACGGCCGCATCACCTGACCGGGTTGGTGGCTGGAAGGACTCGCCTGCCATCGGTTCGAGCGCCGAGACCATTCGCAGGGCGCGAGACGGTGGCTTGACGACCAGCCGATCCCACGGCGTGCTGGGCCTCGGCGGAAGGCGCCCCCGGCGAGGCTGGCACTCGGCGGCGGTCGACGACGGCGCGGGCCGGGCGGGCCGAGGGTGCGCAAGGTCATGCCGTCCGCCTGCTGGACATCCACTCCGATGGTCTGCACGGTGTAGGTCATGGCGACGGGAACGAGCGGACCCACGACGGAACCCACGAGAGAGACCCGACCGGCCGAGGACGGCTTCGTCGTCGCTGCCGTCCTGTTCGACCTCGACGGGACTCTCATCGACTCGACGCCTGCGGTGACCCGTTGCTGGCACGGCTGGTGCGAAGAGCACGGGATCGCGCCGTCGGCGCTGGTGAACAGCCACGGGCGTCGGGCCGTCGAGATCATCGGCGAACTGCTGCCCACGAGCGAGGTGGCCGAGGCCGTCCGCAGGCTGGACGAACTGGAGCTGGCGGATCTCGACGGGGTCACCGCTCTTCCCGGCGCGGCGACGGCGCTGGCCTCGCTGGCCGAGGGGCAGGGGGCGATCGTCACGTCGGCCGTCCGAGCCCTGGCACTGGCCAGACTCGCGGCGGGCGGCCTGGTGCCGCCCACGACCGTGGTCACCGCCGATGACGTGCAGGTCGGCAAGCCCGATCCGGAGCCCTACCTCACCGCCGCCCGACGCCTCGGCGTGAACCCGGCCGACTGTCTGGTGGTCGAGGACGCGGCGGCCGGAGTCGCCTCGGCCAAGGCAGCGGGCATGCAGGTGTTGGGGGTGCTGACCAACCCACACGTCACGGGGCTGGCCGCCGATCTCGTGGTGCGCAGTCTGGACGAGGTGAGCTGGGACAGGCAGAACGGAGCGGTCGCGGTACGCGTGCGGGGCTGACGGGTGCGCGTGGGCCGGGGCGCCCCGGCCCCACGGATGCCCGCGCGGTCGAACGCCGCGAGCAGGCCGCCACGATCAGCGCTTCGTGTCGGTCCGCCGGAAGTTCAGATAGGCCCGCGACGGCGTCGGACCCCGCTGACCCTGGTACCGGGAGCCGGTCGAGCTGGAGCCGTACGGGTTCTCGGCAGGGCTGGAGAGCCGGAAGATGCAGAGCTGCCCGATCTTCATCCCCGGCCACAGGGTGATCGGCAGGTTGGCCACGTTGGACAGCTCGAGCGTGATGTGCCCCGAGAAGCCGGGGTCGATGAAGCCTGCGGTGGAGTGCGTGAGCAGGCCCAGCCTGCCCAACGACGACTTGCCCTCCAACCGGCCCGCGAGATCCGCGGGCAGCCCCACCATCTCGAAGGTGGAGCCCAACACGAACTCGCCGGGGTGCAGGACGAACGGGTCCTCGCCCTCGGTCTCGACCAGGGAGGTCAGCTCGTCCTGCTGAAGCGAGGGGTCGATGTGGGTGTACTTCGTGTTGTCGAACACCCGGAAGAAGCGGTCCAGTCGGACGTCGATGCTCGACGGCTGCACCATGTCGGGCTCGAAGGGGTCGAGCGAGAGCCGACCTCCGTCGATCTCTTTGCGCAGGTCCAGATCACTGAGGAGCACGGGACCACCCTAACGGCAGGGCACCTGCTGACCCCGGCGCGGGCGGCGTGTAGCATGTGATCTGCTGCGGATGTAGTTCAATGGTAGAACATCAGCTTCCCAAGCTGAATACGCGGGTTCGATTCCCGTCATCCGCTCGTTGAACGAAGGCCCAGGTCAGGGGGTGTGTCCTCTGGTCCTGGGCCTTCGTCGTCTCTTGATTGACTTGTCTGTCGTACTGTCTACGTGCGGTTGATCCTCGACCTCGGATTCCGTGCTGTCCCGCTCGTCTTGTGAGGTCGTGGTTCTGTGCTCGTCGACGAGCGCACTGAGGTTGTCTGAGATCCGCCGCTCGGCCAGGTCGGTGGCCCGCCGGCCCAGCGACTTCGGCAGACCCACCGCGATCCCGCTGACTGGTGATCTCGGTATGCGCCCGCGTCACCCGCATCCACGAGCCGTCTGAAGCGACGTCACACCGCCGCAACGCGGTCACCTCCCCCACCGCAACGCGCAGAACGCGCAAGCAGGATCAACACTCGGAACCGATGGCCATCCCGTGCCGCGCCGACGACCTCTCCGACAGCCTCGAGGTCCGTGCCCGCATGGGCCGGATCATGGAACGCCACACCTACGCGATCATCGACAACGTCACCGAACTCGGCAGGCTGGGCCTGGACACCGAGGTCACCGCCGAAGTCCGCGTGCACCGTGCCGCACCCCTGTTCACGCTCTATGGCTCAACGGCGAAGACGCCCTTCTTCGGCTTCTACCCGTCCAAGAACACGTCCTCTCCCTCGGCGGCGAGACGACCACCAGCTACGACCTCGCAGACAAGGACGCCATCCTCTTCCGCAACTCCACCACCTGGTTCACCAGCAGGTGGACCACCGTCGTAAGGAGCACATCCTGTGAAGCAGGTGCCAGTAGACGATTTCGACCTCTTTCGACGCCTGCTCGTTGATGCCGACGCGCTCTTGTTGGACTTCGACGGCCCGGTTTGTTCCGTTTTCGCGGGATACCCCGCACCCGTCATCGCCGCCGAACTCCGAACCCTCATCCACGATGCGGGAGAACTCCCACCACCCGAGGCTGACGCGAACGACCCGCACACCATCCTCGGCTACGCCGCAGAACTCTCACCCGCGCTAGGCCGCCAGATCGAGGCCGCGCTACAGGCGGGTGAGATCGAAGCCGCCAAGACCGCTACACCCACACCGGGTGCCGCCGAGCTCATGGCGACATGGCACGCAACCGATCGGCCGCTCGCCATCGTCAGCAATAACACGACAGAGGCAATTCGCGGTTACCTGGCTGCGCACGACCTCAGCACCTACGTCGATCACATCCAGGGGCGTGACCCGTACGACCCGACACTGATGAAGCCCAACGCCCATCTCCTTACCGAAGCTGCGAAAGCGCTCGACGTGGACGCTGCGTACTGCGTCCTGATCGGCGACTCCACCACCGACGTCCAGGCGGCGCACGCACTCGAGGTCCCTGCCATCGCGTATGCCGACAAACCCGGCAAGCATGATCGGTTGGTCCGAGCCGCCCCAGCGCTGCTGCTGACGACGTTCACGCCCTCCTGCTGACATGGGTGCCTGCCATAGGTGCTGGCCTGTGTATGCAGACCTACCGTCGTCCTTGCCGAAGCTGGCTCTAGGAGGAGGTTCAAGGCGCGCCGCGCGGCGACATCAACGGTACGTTCAGCGCCTCAGGCGGTCTTCAACACCGACATGTCGTGCGCACGGCACCTCCTGGGACACCCAGCGCTCCGACGGTGAGATCAGCCTGCCGAGTGCCCGCTGGGACAGCCCGGCGCCGACCCCGGTAGAACGCCACCTGCCGCCTGACGGCGTCCGGCCGGGTTCGCGTCAGCGGTCAGATCCCCTTGCCGTGCGGATCAGTCAGGAACTCCACGCGCGTCTCCGAGACGTACAGGTCCCGCTCCGCCAGGAATCGCCGCGTGTGCGGAGCCGCCTCATGGGCTTCGAACGCCGCCTTGTCGCGGTACAGCTCGTAGAACACCCGCGACAACGGGGCACCTTCCACCCCGCTCACCACGTACGACAGCGTCCCCGGCTCCGACTCCCTGATCCCCGGAGCCGTCTCCGAGACCAGCTGATCGAACCCCGCCGCCGCCTGCTCATCACGCAGGTCGAACCGAACCACCAACGAGAACATGTGCACCTCCAAGCCTGAAGCGAGTACAGATCGTGCTGGATGAACCGTGGCGCGCTACCTGCCGCAGCCGTTGATCCCGATCGATGCCGTCAGAACCGTTTCGCCCACAACAGGCACGAGCCAGCACCCGACGCCATAGTCGGCGATCGGGCGCCGCGACGGCTCCGCCGCCGTGCCGTCGGTCTCGGGTGATCACGCTCATCGGGTCTGCGCGACTGCTCGTCGGCAAGGTCCAGCCTGCTCGGGACACGTCAGCCGCGCGGTCGCCTGCGGTCGTGGTGGGTGATGTCGCCGCCTGCCTGTTGAACCACCGCGTTGCCTGCGGCCTCGGCGTGCTGGTGCACCGTCCGGGGCGTGTCGTTGACGACGATGCCGCCCTCGATGTCCCGACCCTGGACGACCGATCCGCCGACCTCCCCGGAGATCGAGTTCTGCACGGGCGCCGGAGCCTGCGGTGCGGCGTCGGGGCTTTCCTGCCCGGCCGAGGCTGCCCGGTCCCGACCGGAGTCCCGTTGCGTCCAGAGTGTCACGCCGGCACCGGCGAGCGTCAGTACGACGACGGCCACCCAGGCCAGCACGTTGTCCAGTGACTCCGTCGCCACGTTCACGGCGATGCCGCCGCCCGTCACCACCAGGGCCGTCGCCAGCGCCTGCCACCATCGCCTCATGCCCGACCCCTTCGGCTCCCGGTCACCGTCACCTTCAGTATCCGGTTGACGGCCGCGACGCGTCATCGGCCGGGCGTCAGCCGTCGGATCTGCGCGCTGCCGGCCCATCCGAGGTGTCCTGCGAGGACTGTGCCCGGGACGAACACATCCGCGGCCGGTGGCGGCTCGCCGATCAGGTCCAGCGGCGGAACCCGCCTTCGGAGTTGATGACCTGGCCGGTGATCCAGCGCGCCTCGTCGGTGACCAGCCATGAGATCAGCCGTGCGGGGTCGTCGGGCTCGCCCCAGCGGCCGCCGGGGAATCGGCAGGCCACGGCGGCGCGCGCCTCGGGGGCGGCATATCCGGTGTCCACCGGTCCCGGATTCACCGCGTTCACCGTGATGCCGCGGTCCGCGAGCTGGTCCGCGATGGTGAGGGTGATCGCGGCCAACGCTCCCTTGGCTGCCGCGTAGGCGACCTCGCCGGGCATCGGGCCCTGGTCCTGCCCTGAGGTCATGAACACGATGCGTCCGCCGTCGCCTCCGTCGTGCCGGGCGGCGAACTCGCGGGCCAGCAGGATGCTCGACCTGGTGTCCACCGCCCAGTGGCCGTCCAGGATCTCGGCGGTCATCGCCGCCAGATCGCCGTCCGGCTCGGAGCGGGCGTGATTGCACACCAGGATGTCGAGCCTGCCTGCGGCGGCGACCGCCTCGACCAGCGCGGCGGGTGCGGTGGGGTCGGCCAGGTCCGCCGCGAGGTTCGAGACCTCGACCGTCGGCCCCGCCTCCTGGATGCCTGCCGCAATCGCCTCGATGCCTGCCGGGTCGGCGCCCCAGGCCTGCGCGGCGTCGTGGGGGACGTGGTGGTGGAAGACGATGTCGGCCCCGTAGGCGGCGAGCTTGCGGGCCACGGCGTACCCGATGCCCTGTCGCCTGCTGACGCCAGTGATCAGGGCTCGGCGACCGCACAGGGGATGTGGATCGCGGCCTGGCGGATCGGACCTCGGCCCCGGCGGGGAATCGCTCATCAGCCGATGTTGATCCGCTGCGCCCCGGAAGTCCACTCGATTCCGTTCGTCGGCGCCTCTCGCGTCGGGTGGCCTCTCTACAGGGCTGCGCCGGGATCAGGGCTCTGAACAGGCAAGAAAGCCGTTGTCACCTCGTGAGGTCAGTCGTCTTTGGGAGCGCTCCCGTGGCTAGCGGGACATCGAAGCCGCTCGATGGCGGTCGCACGGCCGCCTGCCGCTTTCGACCCCGCCGAACGCCCGTCGGGCACCGCCGGACGGGCGTCGACCGTCGCCTGCGGACGGGTGCCGTCGGTCCTGCCTTCCGAGACAGCCGCACGCCGGGGGTTTACAGCGTGTTTCCCTCCCGTTACCCTTTCAATATTGGGAGCGCTCCCAGTTTCGACCGGGAACGCTTCGATGAAGCTCCGGTCTAGGGCGTGCTGCGCGCCCTCACGTCCTGGACCGGTCTCCAACCAGTTCCGTGTTCCGTCGCACTGCTGAATCGTGGCAACGGAATACGCCTGCCGATAACCTCGTAGGCAGGCGTGTGACCTGTCCGAGCAGCGGGCTTCCGGCTCGCGCTCGGCTAATACCGTTGTCGGCGGTGGGTTCGCAGGGGAACCCACCGCCGACAACGGACCACGGTCAGCTGATCGCGCGTCGACGTCGCGAGAGGAACAGCGTCAGGCCGCCCGCGCCGACGAGGAGCGCCGCGCCCAACGAGATCGGCAGGATGCCGTCGGCACCGGTCGAGGCCAGGTTGCGCACGCCCGCTGCGTTCGGGCCCGCACCGCCCGGATTCTGCGATCCCCCGTTCGGGCCGGGAGCACCGTCGGGGCCGTTGCCGTCCGGGCCTGCGCCGTCGGGGCCAGAGCCGTCCGGCCCCGAACCGTCCGGGCCGCTGCCGTCCGGACCGGAACCGCCGGGGCCGGAACCGTCGGCCCAGGTCACCGGAATCCTGGTGTCCTGCGAGCGGTCGCCGCCCGCCTGGTGGTCCCGTCGGGTGATCACCGAGCATGCGGTCTCACGGCAGTCGACGAACTCGTCCGCCGCCGTCACGTTGAGGGTGACGTCGAACGAGCCGCCCGAGCCCCACGGAGTCGTCAGCCCGGAGCCGTACGGGTCGGTGCCGATCCACTTCGACGAGCCTGCCTCGCCGCTCATGTCCACGCCGCCGACACACGGGGTGGGCTGCGCGCCGGGTCCGTTGTCCACGCACAGCGCGACGTAGATGTTCTTGTCGGTGTCGAAGCCGCTGCCGGTGACCCGGATGTCGGCGCCCTCGGGGTCGAGGTCGTTCACGGGCGTGGCCTCGACCTGCTGGCCTTCCGGGCCGGTCGCCGAGCCGGTGCCGCCCGGCTCCTGTCGCGCCTGCTCGGCGAAGGTGACGGGCACCCAGACGTCCTGAGAGCGGTCGTCGATCGCGGTGTGGTCGTTGAAGGCCGCGACGAAGCACGTCTGTGCCGCGCAGTCCACCGTCTGTCCCTCGGACTCGAAGGTGGGCAGCAGTTCGATCGTCTCGGTGAACTCGCCCGAGTCGTCGACGGCCTGGAGCCAGCTCGCCGAGGTGTAGGTCTGCGGATACCCGGCTTCGCCGAGTTCTATGGTCTGCGCGAGGTAGATCCCCCGACCGGGCGCGAAGCCCCGGCCGACGACCTCGACCGCCTCGCCGTCCGCCGCCAATGACTCCGTCTTGGAGACGGTCAGCGTCGGGATCGCCTCCGCCGCGGCGAAGGACAGCGGGGTGAAGGTGTCCAGGCTGCGGTCGGTGGCGCCGTGCGCGGCGAAGGTGAGCACCTCGCAGCCGTCGGCGACGCAGTCGACCGGGCCCGCACCGGTCTCATATTCGGCGATCACGTCGAGGTCCGCCTCGAAGGTGCCCGTGGCGAGATCGCCTGCCGGGATGAACGTCGCCGAGTGATAGACGCTCGCGTCCGTCCAGTAGGCGTCGGTGCGCGGGCCGAAGACCGCGTAGATGCCGGATACCCCGGCGGGCGGGTGGAACCCCTCGCCCGAGACGGTCACGGTCTCGCCTGCCGGGTCGAGGTCGGCGGTCTTGGAGACCGTCACCACCGGGTCGGCGACGGGGCGCGGCTCGGCGAAGGTCACCGGAACCCGGACGTCCTGCGAGCGGTCGCCCGCCCTGGTGTGGTCGGCGCGGGTGATCACCGAACAGACCGTGCCCTCGGCCAGACAGTCGGTGTACTCGTCGGCGGCCGCGATGCGCAGGTCGAACTCGAAGCCGCCGCGTCCGTCGCCCTCGTCCACATAGGGCTTGGCCAGGTCGGCGCCGTACGGCGGCGGATTCGAGGAGATCCAGACCGAGCCGCCGCTCTCGCCGGTCATGTCCACCCCGCCGATGCACGGGCTCGGCGTGACGCCGGGTCCGTTGTCCACGCAGAAGGCCAGGTAGATGCCCTTCGCGATGTCGAAGCCGGTTCCGCTGACCGTGATCGTCTCGCCTGCGGGGTCGAGATCGACGTTCTTGCTGACGGTGATCTGCTGCCCCTCCGGACCGGGGTCCGACTCCGAGGTCGCCAGTGCCGGGACGGCGGCGCCGAGGGCCATGGTCGCCGCCACGGCGGCGGCGACCGGCCATCTCAGGCGGTGCGCGAATCGTCTTCCACTCGTCCTCATCTGCTGCGTCACTCCTGAAGGTCGCATGGTTGATCGGGTGTCCGGCGACGAGTGGTGGGCTCGGGAACTGCTCGTGGGAACAGGAGGAGAACGCGTCGTCGGTGTCGACGGCGACGGTTCTCGGCCTGCTCGGGCGGTCCGCTAGTACTGCTGGCTATTACTAGCCATTGCGGACGATCGGCGTCGGTCGGGTGGATCGAGATGTCGCCCTGGGTAGCGGCGCATCGGACCAGTCCGGCTGGCGCGTAACCCTTTCGTGACAAGTTTGGTTAGCCTTGCCTGTGTCAATTTTGGGCAGCCTAACCTACTCTTGCGGAGGTCAACAAGGCCCTTCGAGCCGAGTGCTCGTCGGGTGCTGCGGCCTTGACCAGGTGCGATGTTGATCGGCCGCTGCTCGTGTTGTCGAGACTTCTCAGGCGCCACGGGCTGCACGTCCCCGATCGCTCGAACCGCAGGCCGCTTCACCCGGAGGACGCCGCTTCACCCGAGTGCGTCGAACAGCGACTCACGAAGACATCAGGCAGGGGTGCGATGGACACGAAGAGTGCCCGCGAGGTGGGCTTCGCGGAGCGGTTGAGAGATCGTGGTCGGGACTGGCATGAGGCCGCTCGGCACACCGCGTATCTGGATGCGTTGCTCGCGGGCGGGCTGTCTCGAGAGAGCTATGCGGGGCTCGTCGGTCAGCACTTCCTGCTGTACCGACGGCTGGAGGCGGCGGCGGAGGCGATGCGCCCCCATCCGGTCGCGGGCCGTTTCGTCTTCGACGAGCTGTCGCGTACCACCGCGCTCGAGGCCGACCTCCGCCACCTGCACGGTCCACAGTGGCGCGACCGCATCGAGCCGACGTCCGCGACCGTGCGCTATCTCGATCGGGTCGACGAGGTCTGCTTCGACTGGCCGGGCGGATTCGTCGCACATCACTACACCCGCTACCTGGGCGATCTCTCCGGCGGTCGCATCGTCGCTCGTCGGCTCCACGAGATCTACGGCTTCGACGGCGACGGCGCCCGCTTCTACGCCTTCGACGCGATCCCCCGGCCGCCCAGGTTCAAGGCGGCCTATCGGGCGCTGCTCGACGGCACGGAGTGGGACGCGGCCGAGCAGGACCGGGTGATCGAGGAATCCCTCCTGGCCTACCGGCTGAACACCGAGATGCTCGCCGATCTGGCCTCGGTGCATCTGCCGCACATCCCCCGCCCCGCCGCGTATTCGATCGAGACCGAGGACGTCGCCTGATGCGCGATGCCGCTGAGGGCACCGGGAAGCCGCCGCTGCGGTTCTTCGCGTTGACGGTCCTGTCGATGCTGGCGTTGTCGGTGCCGGGGCTCTCGCTGCCGGGCCTGGCCGGTCCCGTCGCGCACGCCGAATCCGCGCAGGCCGAGTCGGTCGAGGCTACGGGCGAGGCAGGGCAGACACTGATCCTCTCCCGCGCCGACGGGCTCGATCCGGCGGGCGAACAGGTCACCGTCGTCGGTCGGGGATTCGACGAGAACAAGGGGATCTACGTCGCGCTGTGCGTCCTGCCCGAGCCGGGCGGGCAGCCGGGTCCCTGTCTCGGCGGCGTCGACATGGAGGGGGAGAGCGGCGCGTCGAGCTGGATCTCCTCCACTCCGCCGCCGTACGGGGAGGGACTGGCCACGCCCTATGCGGACGACGGCTCGTTCACGGTCGAGCTGAGCGTGCAGGCGCAGGACCAGTTCACCGACTGCCTGGACACGCCGTGCGGAGTCGTCACCCGCGCCGACCACCTGCGCACGGGCGACCGAAGCCAGGACGTGCTTATTCCGGTCAGCTTCGCCGAGTCGTCGGGGGGCGACCCGGCGGACGCCTCGGCTGACGCGGCCGCTGCGGGCGAGGGCGACGATCCGGTCACCGATGCCGCCCAGCCCGCAGCCGAGCCCGAGGGCCCGTCGACCGGCCTCGTCGTCGGCGGAGTGGCGGCGGCCGTGGTGGTGCTGCTCGCCGTCGTGCTCGTGATGATCCGCCGCCGAGCTGCCACGAACCCGACTGCCACGAACCCCGCTGCTGCGAACAAGACCGCCACGGGCACGACTCCCACGGATGGAGGGCCCGCAGGCGATGCGTCTCGCTGATCGGGGTCGCCTGACCCTCGCGGTCCTCGGGATCGGCTGCCTCACGGCCTGCGGCCTGCCCGTCGACTCCGAGGCCGAGGCAGGCGGCACGTTCACCTGTCTGCCCGCGCCCGACTCGGCGGGTGCGGTCGTCGTCGATCCGCTCCGGTCGCCGAGCCCGGAACTGCCGGTGACGGTCACCTCGTCGGACGGCGCCGAGGTGACGGTCACCGACGTGAGTCGGATCGTGGCGGTGAATCTGAACGGCTCACTCGCCGAGATCGTCTTCAGTCTCGGGCTCGGGGACAACGTGGTCGGCCGCGACGTCTCGACCACCTTCGCGCAGGCCGAGCAGCTGCCGGTGGTCACGCAGGCACACGACTTGTCGGCCGAGGGCGTGCTCGATCTGGACCCGAGCCTGGTGCTGATCGATACCAGCATCGGCCCGCCCGAGGTGATCACCCAGCTCCGGGAGTCCGGCGTGCCGGTGGTCTCCTTCGAGGAGTCCTGGTCGATCGAGGAGATCGCCCCGCGCATCGAGGCGGTGGCCGGCGCGCTCGGGGTGGCCGAGGCCGGGGACCGTCTCGTCGAGCGCACCGAGGCGGAACTGACCGAGGCGCTGGACCGGGTGCGGTCCGACGGGCCGAGTCCGCGCATCGCGTTCCTCTATATGCGCGGCACCGCCGGGGTGTATCTGATGGCGGGCGAGGGCTCCGGCGCTGACTCGATGATCGAGGCGATCGGCGGCGTCGACGCGGGCAGTGACATCGGCATCGAGCGCTTCCGGCCGATCACCAGCGAGGCGCTGATCAACGCGGCGCCCGACGTCATCCTGATGATGTCCGGCGGTCTGGAGTCGGTCGGCGGCATCGACGGGCTGGTCGACGTGCCGGGCGTCGCGCAGACGCCCGCAGGTCGGGACCGATGTGTGGTGGACGTCGAGGACGGCACCCTGCTCAGCTTCGGACCACGCACCGGGCAGATCGTCCTCGACCTGGCGGCCAGGATCGAGCGCGCGGAATGACCAGCACGACGCGTGACTCCTCGGCCGAGGGCGGCTCGCCGGGCACCTCGGAGACGCCGAGCACGTCGGAGACGCCGGACTCGGAGGTGCCGAGCTCGGCCGATGCCTCGGCGAGCCAGCAGGCCGCCGGGCCCGTGACGACGTCGTCCGCCGCCTCGGCCGAGGTGCCCCGGCACACCGGTCGTCGCAGGCTGGTCCGTGGCGGGCTGCTCGTGCTGCTCTCCGGCGGCCTGCTCGCGGTGTGCGTGGTGGCGGCAGGCGTCGGTCAGGTCCGCGTGCCGCCTGCCGAGGTGCTCGGCTCGCTGCTGCACTGGCTCGGGATCGAACTCGGTCCGCTGCCCGCTCACCCGCAGGGCCAGAGTGCCTTGTGGAACGTGCGATTCCCCCGGGTGCTGCTCGGCGTGCTGGTCGGCGCCGCGCTCGGCTGCGCGGGCGCCGTGATGCAGGGCGTCTTCGGCAATCCGCTCGCCGAGCCCAGTGTCATCGGCGTGTCCTCCGGCGCGGCGGTGGGTGCGTTCACCGTGATCGTGTTCGGTCTGACCACGTTCGGCAACGCGACCATGGCCGTGGCGGCGTTCATCGGGGGACTGCTCACCACGCTCCTCGTCTACAGCCTCTCCCGTACCGAAGGGCGCACCGACGTCGTCACGATGATCCTCACCGGCATCTCGGTGAACGCCCTGGCAGGCGCGGTGATCGGCTTCTTCACCTTCCTCGCCGACGACGACGTCCGCACCGCGATGGCCTTCTGGAATCTCGGCAGCCTCAACCGGGCGCTGTGGCCTGCGGTGTGGGTGGTGGCCTGCTGCGTGGCGCTGGGGCTCTCGGTGTCGTTCCGTCATGCGCGGCGCCTGGATCTGCTCGCGCTCGGCGAGCGGTCCGCGCGGCACCTCGGTGTGGACGTGGAACGGCTGCGGCTGCGGCTCGTGATCACGGCGGCCCTGCTCACGGCGGCGGGCGTCGCGTTCACCGGGGTCATCGGCTTCGTCGGTCTGGTGGTGCCGCACGTGATCCGGCTGATCGCGGGCCCTGGTCATCGGCTTCTGCTGCCCGCGAGCGCGTTGGGCGGGGCGCTGGTCGTGGTCGCGGCGGATCTGTTGGCCCGCAACCTGATCGAGCATCAGGAACTTCCGCTCGGCGTGCTGACCGCGCTGGTCGGCGGACCGTTCTTCCTGTGGCTGATCAGGCGGACGCGCTCCAGGCCGGGGGGTTGGGCATGAGCCGAGGACCGCGCTGGAGCCGATTCCGGGTGCCCGCCGCTCCCTCGGCGCGCATCCCTGGGACGTCCGCGCTGCGAGCCGAGGGCGTCGGCGTGCGTCTCGGCGGCAGCACGGTGCTCGACGGTGTCGATCTGACCACGACGGCGGGCCGGGTGACCGCGCTCGTCGGGCCCAACGGCGCGGGAAAGTCGACGTTGTTGGCGGTGCTCGCGGGCGACCGACGTCCCGACGAGGGCAGAGTGCTGCTGGACTCCCGGTCGCTGACCGAGTTCTCGGTGCGCGAGCTGGCGCTGCGGCGGGCCGTGCTGCCGCAGCGGGTCACCCTGTCCTTTCCGTTCAGCGTGCTCGACGTCGTGCGCATGGGCCGCGCACCCTGGCAGGGCGTGGAGTCCGATGTGGACGACGAATCGGCTGTGCACGAGGCGATGGCGGCGGCCCAGGTGACGGAGTTCGCCGCTCGTCCGTTCTTCTCGCTCTCCGGCGGGGAACGGGCGCGGGTCGCCCTGGCCAGGGTGCTCGCGCAGCGCACGGGACTGCTGCTGCTCGACGAGCCGACGGCCGCACTCGACCTCCGGCACCAGGAGTCCGTCCTGCGCGTCGCGGTGGATCGGGCCGCCGCCGGAGACGCGGTGGTGGTGGTCCTGCACGATCTCGGGCTCGCCGCCGCCTACGCCGATCGCGTCGCCGTCCTCGCCTGCGGGCGGCTGATCGCGGCGGGTCCGCCGTTGGAGGTGTTGACCTCGCGACTGTTGTCCGAGGTCTACCGGCATGACGTCGAAGTCCTGCCACATCCTCGCACCGGTGCCCCGCTGATCCTGCCGCGTCGAGACTGACCCGCCGCGCTCAGGTCCTGTGCGGCCGAGGTCGGGGCGGCCACGCGGCGTTCGAGTCCCAGGTGATGTCGGGGCAGGCTCCGTCTGCGGTGTCTCCGCCGCAGGAGAGGGCATCGGGCCCGGCGCATCCTGGGCGGGAGCAGGCTCGATCAGTGCGCCTGCGAGGCCGATTCCGACGGCGACGACGAGTCCGAGGAGCCGGACCCGCGATGCTCGCCGCCGGGCGACATCGTGGTCGGCAGCCACCCGCGCGCGGCGGCCATGACGACGAACGCCCCCCGCCGAGGCCGGCGAAGGGCGTTCGAACAGCCGGGACAGACGCTAGCGGGTCGAGCCCTGCGCGTCGGGCAACGGCGTCCCGGTGGCGGTCTCGTCGGTGGGGACATCGGCACGGGCATCCGATCCGACCGCGCCGACCGCCTGCGTCTGGCCGCGTCGGACCGCACTGAGCAGCAGCTGGGCGACGTCCACGACCTCCACGTTCTCGCCCTGGCCCTCACTCTGCTTCGCGGTCACGCCGTCGGTGAGCATCACGCGGCAGAACGGACAGCCGGTGGCGATCTTCGTCGGCGCGGTCCCGAGCGCCTCGTCGACCCGTTCGACGTTGATCCGCTTGCCGACCCGCTCCTCCATCCACATCCGTGCACCGCCCGCGCCGCAGCACATCGAGCGGTCCCCGTGCCGGGGCATCTCCCGCATGGCCGCGCCGGAGGCGCCGATCAGCTCGCGCGGCGGGCTGTAGACCTGGTTGTGCCTGCCGAGGTAGCAGGGGTCGTGATACGTGACGTCCTCGGCGACGGCGGCCACCGGGACCAGCCGCCGCTCGCGGACGAGCCGATTCAGCAGTTGGGTGTGGTGGACGACCTCGTACTCCCCGCCGAGCTGGGAGTACTCGTTGGCCAGGCTGTTGAAGCAGTGCGCGCAGGTCGCCACGATCTTGCGCTTGTGCTTCTCCCTGCCCTCGAAGACGGCGTTGAGCGTCTCCACGTTCTGCTGGGCCAGCATCTGGAACAGGAACTCGTTGCCCGCGCGTCGGGCCGGGTCGCCGGTGCAGGTCTCGTCCGGGCCCAGCACCGTGTACTTGACGTCGGCCAGGTGGAGCAGCTCGGCGACGGCCTGGGTGGTCTTGCGGGCTCGATCCTCGAAGGCGCCCGCACAGCCGACCCAGTACAGGTACTCGACGTCCTCGGCCAGCTCGCCGTCGAAGACGGGGACCTCGAAGTCCAGCTCCTGGGTCCAGGCCAGCCGGTCCTTGGCGTTCTGGCCCCAGGGGTTGCCCTTGTTCTCCAGGTTCTTGAACATCCCGCCGAGTTCGCTGGGGAAGTTCGACTCGATGAGCACCTGGTAGCGCCGCATGTCGATGATGTGGTCGACGTGCTCGATGTCCACCGGGCACTGCTCGACGCAGGCGCCGCAGGTGGTGCACGACCACAGGACCTCGGGGTCGATGACGCCGAGTTCGTCGAGCCCGCCGACCAGCGGACGTTCCGCCTCGGCGAGCACGTCGCGGTGGATCGCCGCGATCCTCGCCTCCGCGTCGTCGCCGGTGATGCCGACCTCGTCGCCCGCCATGTCCTTGCTGCCGCCCGCGAGCAGGTACGGGGCCTTCGCGTAGGCGTGATCACGCAGCGAGGTGATCAGCAGCTTCGGCGACAGCGGCTTGGCGGTGTTCCACGCGGGGCACTGCGACTGGCAACGGCCGCACTCGGTGCAGGTGGAGAAGTCCAGCCAGCCCTTCCAGCTGAAGTCCTCGATCTTGCCCGCACCGAAGACGTCCTTGTCGGGGTCGGCCTCCTCGAAGTCCAGCGGCTTGCCGCCGCTCATCATCGGCTTCACGGCGCCCAGCGCGACGGCGCCGTCGGCCTCGCGCTTGAAGTAGATGTTGAAGAAGGCGCTGAAGCGGTGCCAGGCGACGCCCATGGTGAGGTTCCTGGCGATGACGATCGCCCAGGTCATCGAGATCAGGACCTTCACCGTCGCGACGATCGAGATGCCGAGGGCGGAGGCGGGGAGGATCGCACCCAGCGCGTGCGAGATCGGCGCCGCCCACACCGGGTAGGCCAGGTGATCGGTGGCCGCCTTGAAGCCCCTGATGAGCAGGATGCAGACACCGACACCGAGGATGACGGCCTCGACGAAGTAGGCCTGCCAGAAGTTCGAGCCCGCGAAGCGGGACTGGAGGTCGGCGCGGCGGGGGTGACTGCGCTGCCGGATGACGATCAGGACCAGGATGCCCAGCACCGTGGTGGTCGCCATGATCTCGACGAACAGGCCCCACAGGCTCCAGGAACCCAGGATCGGCAGGCTGAAGAACGGATTCCAGGTCTCGCCGTAGGCCTCGACGAGGGTCAGGATCAGCGTGATGAAGCCGACCATCACGAACCAGTGCGCGACCCCGACGATGCCCCATTTGAGCATCCGGGTGTGGCCGACGATCTCGACCAGCATCGTCTTCAGCCTGCGCGGGAGCGGGCCGTTGCGGGTCGGGTCCGGCTGACCCAGCCGGACGGTGCGCACGATGCTCACTGCCGCCTTGATCAACAGGACGAGCGCGACCGCGGTCACCGCATAGCTGATCGCCGCCAGGGCCAGGTGCAGGACGTCCATCCCCGAAGCCTCCAGTCCGAACTTTCGAGTGTGGGCAGCGTACGTCAAGTTACCGGTCGGTAACCACCGTGGTGTCGGCGGTACGACGAGTGTCCCCTGCCCGGACCACGCGACTTCGAGCGCGTTGACGTTCGACAGGATCACCGCGCGATCGTGTCCGTGTTCCCAGGGACGTCCGCCGGTCCCGCCGTTCTGGTGCGCCTGCGGCGGCTTCGGGCCTTGCAGTCTTCGTCGTCGGCGAGCCCGTCGTGGGAGGCGGCGAGCAGGCGGCGGTGCCTTGCCCAGGCCGGATTCGAGCAGGCAGCCGAGCGAGCGGACTAGGGTGACGGCCCGCGCGTGTCGGTCGGTCCGAAGTCCCGAGCCGTGCCGGAGCTGCCCGTGAGCCCGGTCCAGTGTGGACCGCCGGCGGCGAACCGCCGCGCCCGGCTCGGCGTGGAGCAGGCCGGGGTCGCCGTTCTCGGCCCGTCCCTCGTGCGAAGAAGACGTGACGGGTAGTCGTGCGTCGACATCGGCCCGGACGGCCCGGACGCGAGAGAGGGCGGCCACTCCGATCTGGAGTGGCCGCCCTCTCGGTCGTTCAGCGGTTCATCGAACCGGTATCACCGGGTATCAGGCGATGCCGTCGGTGCCCGCGGCGTTGCGACGCCGGAACTTGAGCGCCATGAAGGTTCCGCCTGCGAGTGCCACGCCGCCGATGATGATCAGCGGGAGGATGAAGTTCGCACCGGTGTCAGCCAGGTCGTCCTCGTCCTCGTCCGGAGCACCGGCACCCGGGCCTTCCCCGTCACCGTCGCCGGGCGGCGTGGTGGGGGGCGGGACCTCGCCGTCTTCGTCCAGCACGATGTAGGTCACGCTGGCGGTCGCGGAGTCGACACCGTCGATGACCTGCACGGCGGTGATGGTGTGCGAGCCCGCGGGCAGCGCGTCGACGACGTTGACGGACCAGTTGCCGTCGGCGTCGGCGTCGGAGCTGCCGATCTCCTTGTCGTCGACCGAGACGGTGACGATCGCACCGGCCTCAGCGGTACCGCTGACGGTCGGCGTGGCGTTGTCGCTCTCGGCGCCGTCGGCGGGCTCCAGGATGGCCGGAGCGGCCGGGGCGACGAAGAAGGTGAGGCTGGTCTCCTCGGAGGTCCAGCTCTCGCCGCCCACCGTCAGCGACTGCGTCGCGGTGACCGAGTATTCGCCGACCGGCAGCGCGTCGTTGGGACGAAGCTCCCAGGCACCGTCAGCGTCGGCCTGAACCTCGGCGGTCTGGTCGTTGATCTGCACGGAGAGCGTGGCGAACGGGTTCGCGGTACCGCTGATGACCTGCTCGTCCTCGCCGACGCGCTGGCCGTCCTCGGGGGACTCGATGACCGGCGCGTTGACCTCGGTGAGAACGGCGACGCCGTCCAGGTGGGGCAGCACGTCGGAGGTCAGCGAGACGCCGAGCGAGATCGGGTCGATCGGGTTGCCCTGACCGTCCGTGATCTCGCAGCCGCCGTCGGCGTTGCCCGCGGCAGCGGAGGTGATGCCGACGGCGAGGGAGCCCGCGACGATGGCACCGCCACTGTCACCGCCCTCGGTGCAGGCGCTGTGCTCGAAGCCGTCGATGTCGACGAGGTTTCCGTTGCCGTCGTTCACGCCCTCCCAGGTGGTCGCGGCGTGTGTGATCTCGCCACAGGTGTACTGGGTGGTGCGGCCCGACTTGCAGACCTCCATGCCCTCGATCGGCGCGACGACCCCGGTGAGGGTGGTCGTGGAGCCGTCCCAGGTGTTGACGGCCGGGGCGATGGTGTCGCCGGTGACGTTGATGGTCGCGAAGTCGGTGTTGTTCTCACCGAAGGACACGACGTCGAAGTCGCCGAGGCGCTCCAGCGGCAGCGTCGGCTCCTGGCCGGGGGTCTCCCGGTAGGCGACGCTGTAGTCCTCGTCGCCGTAGCAGTGCCCGGCGGTCAGGTACAGGGGGCTGCCTGCGGCGTTGTACGCCGGGAAGCCGAAGGAGCAGATGCCGAGGAGCTGGTCCTCGGCCTGGTTGCCGGTGAAGTAGCCGTCGCCCGCGTTGATCTCGACGAGCCTGCGCTCGGCGGTCTCCTGCTGGGTCGTGACGTCGACACCGACGTTCGGGACCTGGCCTGCGAGGCCTGCGGCCTCTTCGCCATTGGCGAGGGTCACGACGACCGAGCTGCTCTGGACGTCGACCGAGACGCCTGCGACGAGGCCGCCCTGGCCGGACGCCCACGAGGCGAGTTCTGCGCTCGCGGCGTCGAGCTGGCTGAGGCTGGGTCCACCGACCTCGACCTCGGCACCGAGATCGACGGCGACCTGCGCCGCCGCGTTGTCGGTGACCTTGACGTGGAGCGAGTTCGTGTCCGAGTTGAACCACGAGCCGCCGAAGCTGTCGCCCAGTTCACCGGCGAGCCGGGTGCTGGTGATCGACGCGTTGCCTGCCGCCGTGGCCTGCTCTGCGTATGCCTCGGCGCTGATGCCGAGGTCACGCTCGATGGCGACCTGCATCTCGGAGGGGATCGACTCGACGTTCACGTCGGCGCTGCTCAGCGGGGACGCATCCTCGGTCTGGGCGCTTGCGACGCCCCCGAAGGCCCCCAGGGTGACAACACCGGCGGACAACGCCGCGGCGAGCAGCCCCCGACTGGGACTTGCCTTGCTCATTTAGCTCCTTCCCCAGTGCCCCAGCCCCCCGGTTGGGGTCACACGTTCAGGTGACGAGGGGACCGTAACCTCACGGAAGGTTGGCACGGGTGGTGCTCGTGAAAATAGGCACGAAGTTGACCTGTTCGTTATATGCGCAGCGTGCGGGTTCGTTGACCGTGCGTCTGGCTTTGGGTGATGCGTCCGAAATGTGCGTGTACCCTGCGAAGCCGCCAGTCAGCTGCCCCGCTTAGCTCCATGGAGTGATCGCATTGTCACTTCAGGTGAGATTCGTGCGTGGCAATGGGGCCGCTGGGGCACGCGAGCGCGACGAGGCAGAGCGATTTCCCTGGTGCGCCAGGGGTCCGAAGAGCGTCGCGGTCGATCTTCGAGTGATCGATCCGTGATCGGCTGTCGAGGGTGACGCCGATCGCCCCTTCGGCGGCCTGTCGATCCACCTGGTGGGACGGTGCGAGCGGCCTGCGCACTCGCTCGGCGGGCGGGCGTCCCCGATCCGCGGGCGTCGGCGACTCGGGCGGGCTCGGAGCGACTTCTCGGCGCGAGAGTCTGCGGGGCGATACGGGGCGATAGCGGCAGGCCGAGCCCGACCCCTCCGGTGGCGTGACCGGCCGGCCGGTGCCGGGCGACCCCCGCCTCGCCTGGCGTTGGGGTTGGATCGTGATCCGCGTCTCGTCGGGTCAGGCGAGGGCGGACTCGGGAACTTCTCCCCGATATCCTGCGTTCACAGGCAGGAAGGTTGAGTGGAACTCGCTCAAGTCGCCGTCGTGGGCCTGTAGGTCTGCCAGACTTGAGCGTGAGCCGCTCAGGCTCTGACACACACGTCTTTTAGCTGGAGGTTCCTCGATGTCGCGTGCGGTCGGTATCGACCTCGGTACGACCAACTCGGTTGTCGCCGTGTTGGAGGGTGGTGAACCGACGGTCATCGCGAACTCCGAGGGTTCGCGGACGACGCCGTCGGTCGTCGCGTTCGCGAAGAACGGCGAGGTGCTGGTCGGCCAGTCGGCCAAGAACCAGGCGGTCACCAACGTCGACCGGACGATCCGCTCGGTCAAGCGGTACATGGGTACCGACTGGACCGTGGAGATCGACGGCAAGAAGTACACCTCGCAGGAGATCAGCGCCAGGACCCTGCAGAAGCTGAAGCGGGACGCCGAGGCCTACCTCGGCGAGGAGATCACCGACGCTGTGATCACCGTGCCCGCCTACTTCGAGGACGCCCAGCGGCAGGCCACCAAGGAGGCCGGGACGATCGCGGGGCTCAACGTGCTCCGCATCGTCAACGAGCCGACGGCGGCCGCGCTGGCCTACGGCCTGGACAAGGGCGAGAAGGAACAGACGATCCTCGTCTTCGACCTCGGCGGCGGCACGTTCGACGTGTCCCTGCTGGAGATCGGCGACGGCGTCGTCGAGGTCCGCGCCACCTCGGGTGACAACCTCCTCGGCGGTGACGACTGGGACCAGCGGGTCGTGGACTGGCTGGTCGAGAAGTTCAAGTCCTCGCAGGGCATCGACCTGACCAAGGACAAGATGGCCATGCAGCGGCTGCGTGAGGCCGCCGAGAAGGCCAAGATCGAGCTGTCCTCCTCGTCGACGGCCGCGATCAACCTGCCGTACATCACGGTCGACTCCGAGAAGAACCCGCTGTTCCTGGACGAGACGCTCTCCCGCGCCGAGTTCCAGCGCATCACCTCGGACCTGCTCGACCGCTGCCGCGCGCCGTTCGCCAACGTCATCAAGGACGCGGGCGTCTCGATCTCGGCCATCGACCACGTCGTCCTGGTCGGCGGCTCCACCCGGATGCCCGCCGTCGGCGAGCTGATCACCGAGCTGACCGGCGGACGCGAGCCCAACAAGGGCGTGAACCCCGACGAGGTCGTCGCGGTCGGCGCCTCGTTGCAGGCGGGCGTCCTCAAGGGCGAGGTCAAGGACGTCCTGCTGCTCGACGTCACCCCGCTGTCCCTGGGCATCGAGACCAAGGGCGGCGTCATGACCAAGCTCATCGAGCGCAACACGACGATCCCGACCAAGCGCTCGGAGATCTTCACCACCGCCGACGACAACCAGCCCTCGGTGCAGATCCAGGTCTTCCAGGGTGAGCGCGAGATCGCCGCCTACAACAAGAAGCTCGGCATGTTCGAGCTGATCGGGCTGCCGCCGTCGCCGCGCGGCCTGCCGCAGATCGAGGTCACCTTCGACATCGACGCGAACGGCATCGTGCACGTGTCCGCGAAGGACCTGGGCACCGGCAACGAGCAGTCGATGACCATCACCGGCGGCTCGGCCCTGCCCAAGGACGAGATCGACCGGATGATGCAGGAAGCCGAGGCGCACGCCGAGGACGACAAGCAGCGTCGTGAGGAGGCGGAGGTCCGCAACCAGGCGGAGACCCTCGTCTACCAGACCGAGAAGTTCATCAAGGACAACGACGAGAAGCTGCCCGCCGAGGCCAAGGAGAAGGTGACGACGGCCGTCACCGAGGCCAAGGAAGCCCTCAAGGGCACCGACGTCGCGGCGATCCGCACCGCAGTGGAGAAGCTGGCCACCGAGTCGCAGACCCTGGGCCAGGCGCTCTACGCCGACGCGGGAGCTGCGGGCGCCCCCGGTGCCGAGGGCGCCGAGGCACCCGGCGGGGCAGGTGCCGGTGCTGGTGCCGGTGCGCAGAAGGACGACGTCGTGGACGCCGAGATCGTCGACGAGGACGACAAGGACAAGAAGTGAGTTCCTCGGACCGAGCGGAGAACGGGGAGAACGAGAGCGGGACGGAGCAGCCGCGGTTCGCGTTCCACGACCGCCGCCGCATCGACCCGCAGACCGGAGAGGTGCGTGTGTCCGAGCCCGCCGATGCGACGTCCGAGAAGCAGGCCGCCCCGTCCGAGAACTCCGCGGACACTGCTGCCGCCGGACCGGACGCGGTGATCGAAGCCGAGGAGACGGTGGACTCGGCCGCCGATCAGCCGGTCTTCCCGACCGAGGACGACGTCGCCGACCTGACGGCGGCGGCCGAGGCGGCAGCCGCGTCCCCCCCGTCGGGGGCGGCCGACCCGGTCCAGGCCGAGTGGGAGGACCTCACCCGGCAGCTCGCCGACCGCACGGCCGATCTGAAGCGGTTGAACGCCGAGTACGCGAACTACCGCAAGCGGGTCGACCGTGATCGGGAGGCCGTCGCGGTGGCGGGTCGATCCCAGCTCGCGGCCGAGCTCCTCGTCGTCCTGGACGACCTGGAGCGGGCCGAGGCCCACGGTGATCTGACCGGTGCCTTCCGGTCGGTGGCGGACAAGCTGGTCGGGGCACTCACCAAGTCGGGCCTCGAGCCCTACGGTGAGGCGAACGAGCCGTTCGACCCGACGGCGCACGAAGCGGTGCAGCACGACACGTCTCCCGACGTGTCCGGGCCGACCGTGACGATGGTGCTCCGGCGCGGTTACCGGTTCGGCGACCGGATCCTGCGCCCGGCTCTGGTCGCGGTCACCGACTACGAGGCCGCCGCGCCCGCCTCCTCGGCGGCCGCGGCGGACGAGACGCCGTCGAGTGATCAGCAGGCAGGCTCGTCGACCGACGCTGTCGGCGAGTCGGCTGCCAAGGAAGACTGATCGTCAGAAGGGGGGACGTCCGAATGAGCGCGAGAGACTGGATCGAGAAGGACTTCTACGCGGAGTTGGGCGTCCCTCCTGACGCGTCCTCTGACGAGGTGAAGCGGTCCTACCGCAAGCTCGCCAGGGAACTGCATCCGGACGCGAACCCGGGCGACACCAAGGCCGAGTCCCGCTTCAAGGCGGTGTCCGAGGCCTATGGCGTGCTCTCTGACTCGGAGAAGCGCAAGCAGTACGACGAGGCGCGCAGACTCTTCGGCGGCTCGGGCGGTGGCGGCTTCCGTCCCAACAACTTCGAGGGCTTCGGCAACAGCACCTTCGACTTCAGCGACATGTTCGCCAACCGGGGTGGCGGTGCGGCAGGCGGTGCGGGCGGGATCGGCGACATCCTCGGCGGTCTCTTCGGCAAGCAGCGGGGCGCCCAACAGGGCGGTGCCCGACCGCAGCGCGGCGCGGACGTGGAGACCGAGATCCGTCTCGACTTCGTCGAGGCGATCCGGGGCGCCACCGTTCCGCTGCGGCTGTCCAGCCCGGCGGCCTGCACCACCTGTCACGGCTCCGGTGCCCGCCCCGGCACCTCGCCGAGGACGTGTCCGACGTGTTCCGGCGCGGGTCTGGTCACCCGCAGCCAGGGGGCCTTCGCGTTCAGCGAGCCGTGCCGTGACTGCCGGGGCACCGGAAAGCTGATCGACGATCCCTGCCCGGAATGCGGCGGTGACGGCGTCAGCACTCAGACCAGGACGCTGACGGTGCGCATCCCCAGCGGCGTCACCGACGGACAGCGCATTCGACTCTCCGGACAGGGCGAGCCGGGCAGGCGCGGCGCGGCCGCAGGCGATCTCTACGTCCGAGTGCACGTCACCCCGCACCCGGTGTTCGGCCGAGAGGGTGACGATCTGACCCTGGCGCTCCCGGTGACCTTTCCCGAGCTGACCCTGGGCGCCACACTGAGTGTGCCGACCCTGGACGGGCGGGTGTCGGTGAAGGTGGCGCCCGGTACGACCAGCGGCCGCGTGCTGCGTGTCCGTGGCCGGGGCATCGGCAAACGGGACGGTTCCACGGGCGATCTGCTCGTGACTCTCCAGGTCACCGTCCCGTCCCGGCTGGAGGGCAAGGCCGAGGAGGCCCTGCGTGCCTACGCGGAGGCCACCGAGGAGCACGATCCCCGTGCCGAGCTGACCAGACTGTTGGACGACGGACACCGGGGGTGACGCCGACGTGTTCCCCACTGCGGAGGTCGCGACGGTGAGGGCAGGGCTGCCCGGGAGCGTGGCGACGTCCCTCCCTGGGTACTTCGCAGCCGATACCGTCGATGCGATCGTCCCGGCGGCGTCGCGGGTGAGGTGCGTTCTCGCCCCGGTGGCGTGCGTGTCCTCGACAGGCGTGTCCGAGGTGCGCGCCCGCCCGATGCGGGGAGTTCCTCGGACGCCGGGCGACTCGGGGCGTCGGCCTGCTCATGGTCGCGGCCTGCTCCGGGGCCCCGTTCGTGGCGGGGTCGCGCGGCACGGCGCTCGCCAGGAGGACCCACGGCGACCGCAGTTCGATCGCCGTGCCGTGATCGCCGAGCCCGCTCGACGCGGTCGCGGCGACGACGTCGTGACAGCCGAGACCTGATCAGCCGAGTCCTGACAGCGTCAGACCTGAAGCGGAGGAGACGACATGACCGGAATTCCGTTTCCGCCAGGAGTCGACGAGGACACTCCGGTGTTCGTCATCTCGGTGGCCGCCCAGCTCTCCGGCCTGCACGCCCAGACGCTGCGTACCTACGACCGGCTCGGGCTGGTCTCGCCGGGACGCACGGCAGGCGGCGGACGTCGATACTCGGCGCGAGACATCGGCCTGCTACGCGAGGTGCAGCGACTCTCGCAGGACGAGGGTGTCAACCTCGCCGGGGTCAAGCGCATCATCGAGCTGGAGAACGAGGTCGAGGATCTGCGCGCGCAGGTGCTCGAATTGGCGCATGAGGTCGCTGCGGCGCACGTCGCCGCCGAGCAGGCCGCCGCCGCCGTGCACACCTCCTACCGGCGAGACCTGGTGCCGGTACGTCGGGAGACCGCGCTGGTCGTCTGGCGTCCGCAGTCCCGCTGACCGCGCTCGGCTCGGCCGGACGGCGGCTCGCTCGTCGCGACTCGGCTCTGGGCGCAGGCTGGAACTCCGTCAGGGGTGGCGGTGCCGGGGCAGGCACCGGTCAGGCCTGCGAACCCGCCGGTTCAGGATCACCGTGACGTGGACCCGGCCAAGGCCGGTCGAGCCGCCCGGCCTGCACGCTCCGACCGTGCCTGCCATCCGTGCCGCGCGCGGAGGCCTGACATCCGCCTGCCGAGCAACGACGGCTCCCGACCAGCGACGCTGATCGGTCGCCTGACCTCGTTCCGTTGTCGGATCGGGCTCCACCCAGCCATCGGCGGGCGAGCGGGAACGGGAAAGCACGCAGTGCGCGATCCATAGCCGAGCCTGCCCGCCGAGGACGGCCCCTCCAGAACCCGCCATCCGAGTGGTGAACAAACCCGCCGCCGCACCGCCCGCCTGCCGCAGGCGAGAACGAGAACGGCCGGGTCGGAGCTGTCTCCCGACCCGGCCGCCTGCGCTCGATGACGCTATTCGGACGTCACTCGTCGCTGTCGTCGCCGCCACCGCAAACGATGCGGGGCTGCGGGTTGTAGGTGACCGAGCGGGGGCCGTCGCGCCGGACCTCGTTGCCGGAGAGATCGCGGAGGATCCGCGTGTCGGTGACGGTGAAGCCCCCGCCGCCGTTGCTGGGGCTGCACGGCTCGCCCTCGGGGATCTCCTTGGTCTGCGGCTCGGTGGGGTTGGTGCGCGGGCCGGTCACGGACTCGACCTCATAGCGCTTGGTTCCCCAGATCGTGACGGTGACCTCGCTGGGCGTCCAGTTCGTCTGGATCGCCACGCCGGTGTCGCTGTCGTTGACGAAGCCGACGTCGATGACGCTGCTGCCGTCCGGGTTCTGGAAGACGGTCGCCTCGCGGCCCTCGGGATAGCGGCTGATGTAGTAGCTGTGCTCCTGGTGGCCGTTGTCCTGGAGCCCCGCGAAGTAGTAGGCGTTGTAGAGCGTGGTGGCGAACTGGGAGATGCCGCCGCCGACCGCTCGGCCGGGCGCACCGTCCTGGATGATGCCCGCGTCCACGTAGCCCTCGGCCGCGCCACGCGGCCCGGTGTGGTTGTTCAGGGTGAACGTCTCGCCGGGCGGGACGATCGCGCCGTTGACCTCCTGAGCGGCCTGCCGGATGTTGATGCCGGAGTCGGGCGCGAACCCGCCGGTGGTGAAGCTGCTGATCACCTCGTTGATGCCGAGGCCTTCGACCTGTTCGGTGGTGATCTCGGCGGGCTGTTCCTCGTACTCCGCCGGGAGGGTGCGCTCGGCGGCGTCGGCGGAGCGCAGCACGTCGGGCAGCGTCTCCAGCGTCGTCTCCCAGTTGATGCCTCGGCCATCCACGGACGGCTCGATCGTCGGCGATCCGCCGGTGAAGAGGATCTCGGCGTCCTGGCCCTCTTCCTCGGTGTCGGCGAGCTGCGGCGCGAGCGACTCGGTCACCTTGCCCATGTCCAGCTCCGGAGTAAGACCGCCCTCGTCGTCCGGGGTGAAGGTGAGTGCCGAGGCGATGGCGCCCGGCTCCAGCATGGCGTTCTTCCCGTCGCCGGTGATGGTGACGGGCGAGGCCACGGCCGGTGCCGCGTAGTCGGTGATCGCCTGCTGGACGCCCTCGCTGGTCGTGCTCACCTCGACGACGTTGACCGGCAGGTCGAGGCGCCGCCCGTCGGCCCAGCCCGAGTACAGGACGTCGACCGAGCGACCGACGTCGAGATTCTGGCCGTTGACCGGCTCGACCGCGACGGGCGTGGCGCCCTCGAAGGTGATGGTGCCCTCGGCGGGCTCCCGGTTGACCTCGGGTGCCAGTGCCTCCACGGTGCTGGTGAGCGCGGCGCGGTCGGTGGCCGTGACGACGTCGACGTCCCGGCTCGTGAAGAAGGACGAGAGCCGGACGAAGGGGTTCAGCGGCTGATCCTGAACCTGGGTGAGCGTCCGGTCCCAGTCCAGGGTGAGCCCCGCCGACTCCGGGTCGATCTCGGTCTCGACGTCGCCCGCCTGCACGGCGACCGGGTCGTCCAGTCGCGGGCCGATCTCGGTGCGCAGCCGATCCTCGGCGGCGTCTCGCTCCATGCCGCCGATCTCGACCCCCGCGACGGTGACGCCCCGAGGGATGTGGTTGGAGGTGAGCATGAGGTCGGCGCCGTACAGCAGCCCGAGCACCCCGACGGCGGCCGCAGCGATCAGACCGCCACGCTTGACCTTGTCGAGCCTGCGGGCGTACTCGGCGTCGCTCATCGGATAATGAGAGTCCGGCTCGGCGCCGGCTTCACGGCGAGCGGATTCCTGCCGGGCGTGCTCCGCCGCCGCCTCGCTGCCGTCGAAGAGCGCGGTCAGGCCGCCCTGCGGCTCCTCGATCTGCATCGCAGGGCCTGCGGCGATCCGGGGGATCACCACCGTCTGCGGCTCGTCCGCGCCGGGGCTGCCGGGCGGCGGCAGCGTCACCGAGCCGAGCAGCGCGCCTTGGAACGCCGGATCGCCGTCGCGGCCCTGATCGCCTGCCGTGAAGTTCTCGGTGGGCCGGGACGCGTTCAGGTTCGTCGTGGCCTGCTGCGCGTTCTGCGGCAGCGCCGTGGTGGAGATGGCCTCGGTCTGCGCGGCGTATCCGTCGCGGTTCTGGAGTGAGCCCGCTGCGACGTGGGTGGTCGCCGACTCGTCGCCGAGCCTGCCCGTCAGCGAGGACTGGGACGACGGGGCGGGACTGCCGGTGCCCTCGAAGCGAGTGGTCTCGGCGTCTCGGATCGGGGAGAACGTGGTGGTGCGTTCCGGCTCGGCCTCGGCGGCGGGCGGTCGCGTTCCGGGTGCGTCAGGCGAGAGTGAGCCGGAGAGCCCACCGGACAGCGAGCCGCTCAGGGCGGAGCCGTCGCCCTGCTGCGGGCGAGTGCCCTGCGGTCCGGTCCGGTCGCCCGGCTGCGAGCCGTGTTCCGGAGCGCTGCCGCTCAGCGAGCCGGTGAGCGATCCGGAGAGCCCGGCGGTGCCCTGATCGGCCGGGCGGTCCGGTCTGTTCTGCCCAGGCCCGGTCTCCCCGGGCTGATGCTGACGCTGGGTCTGCTGATTCTGGTTCAGCGGCTGCTGCTGACCCGGCTGGCCCGGCTGCTGCTGACCCCCCTGGTGCGGGTTCGGCTGCTGTTGTCCCGGCTGCTGTTGGAACGGCTGGAAGAGCGAGGTGCGCTCCTGCCCGCCTGCCCCGCTCGGCTGGCCGCCCTGCTGTTGTGGCTGTCCGCCCGGTGACTGTCCACCGTGTGACTGAGCACCGTGCGGCTGCCCGGCGGCGGGCGGCTGCTGGATCGGCTGGAACAGGGAGGTGCTCTCCTGACCTGCCTGCTGCCTGCCCGGCTCCTGTCCCGACGACGGCCCCGCCTCGGTCGGCTGGACGGGACGGAACAGCGAGGTGCGTTCCTGGCCCGCCGGGGCCTGCCCGGTCTGCCGTTGTGGCGTCGGCGAAGGGTCGGTCCTGCTCTGATTCGGACCGTGATTCGGCGGGCCCTGCTGCGGTTGCGAGGTGCTCGCAGACCCGGCGGGAGCGGCGGCGGAGCCGTCCGATTCCTGGCTCGGCCGCACCGGCCGGAAGGGAGCGGTGTCTGCGTCTACCGGCGGACCCGCCTGCTGCGCGGGATGTGCCTGCGCGGCCTCGCGGGCGGCGTCGCCGTCGTTCCGCTCGGGCCGTGGGTGTGCTGGTACGTCTGACACGTCGTTAGACGCCGCAGCCTGCGGCGAGGTTGCCGCCGCCGTCGGCGAGTTCGTCTCCCTCGAGGTGAGGAAGGTGGTGTGCTCTGACTCCCCGTGCCGAGTGTTCCGCGGTTCAGACGGGCCAGTGCGCTCCGACACCGCTCCCCCAATCTTTCGTGCTCGATCGTGTGGGGCTTGCAGAGAGTGCCTACCTGCCCATCGTCACATCGGGGTCACGATCACAGATAGAGTCCGGTCCCGTGCTCGGCCTGCTCATGGGCGACCGCATGCAGGTCACGTTCCCGCATCACCAGGTGAGCCTGGCCCTGGATCTCGACCTCGAACTGCTCGTCAGGACTGAACAAGACGCGGTCGCCTGCCTTGACCGCGCGGACGTTGTTCCCGACTCCGACGACCTCGCCCCAGATCAGACGCTTCGCGACCTGGGCGGTGGCCGGAATCACGATCCCGCCACTGCTTCGGCGTTCCCCGTCCTCCGATGTGACACGGACCATGACCCGGTCGTGCAGCATCTGGATTTCGAGCTTCGCTACTGACACTCGCTGGAGTCTACTTGTCCCTCACCTGCTGACGTCACCGTCACGGGTGGCTGAACGCCGAGGAGCTCGGCTACCCGGCTGGGTGCGAGCCCAACGTTACACCGGGTGATCCAGCCCACTCGGCACTAGGGGTAGTCGTTCGGATGCTGAGCGCGCATAGGCGATCGGGGCTCCTCGGGCGCCCTGATGAGGCGGACCTGCGGCGATGTGGATCGTCCTGTGCAGTGCCGCTCATCCGCAGGCGTCGGACGTCCCGGTCCCCGACCGCGCGACCTCCCGGACGACCGCGCCGAGACAGGCCGTCAGAGCCTGTCTTTGATCCTCCTTCGTCGTGAGCGGGGATCAGCGTGGCTGAGCTGCCAGGCGGAGGAAGGAGGCATAACGGAGTTATGTTGACTGACGACAACGCCGCAGATCGCCGCGCTGGCCCCGCGCAACAGGAAAGTGGGGATCAAAGACAGGCTCTATAGACCCCGGCGAGGTCGAGCCCGCTGTGCCTTGCCTCTGACGGCCGGTCGGCCGGGCTCGGTCGGCGATTCAGCTCTCGTGATCCAGGCCGCCCATCATCAGCGGGAGGCGAGTGGCACCGGAGGGCACGACGCGGATCGGGATGCCCCAGTCCTGACGCGCGAGCCTGCATGCCGGGTGCTCCACGGCGGGATCGTCGTCGCAGGCCGCTGCCTGGGCCACCACGTGCAGCACGCCGCCCTCGACGTCGTCGGCGATGACGAGCTGCCGCGTCAGCGCCGTGTCGGTCCCGGCACCGGACACGAGCAGCTCCGGCGGCGACGAGGTGATCTCGACCCTGGTCGACGGGCCGTAGCGCTCGTCGAGCTTCTGACCGGGCGGCGGCGTGAACACCACGGCCAGCTCCACGGGGCCGGGAGCCAGCTCGCTCGGCGGACGCCGCACCTGATGGGCCTGCCCCGCGACCAGCGTGGCCGCGATTCCCGGCGGGATCGGCCGGTCGACGCGATGTGCCGCCGAGCTGACCACCACCAGTTCGTCGTCGAGCAGCGCTGCGCCGGAGGGTTCGGCGAGCCCGTCGACCAGCGTCGACACCGAGTCGGCCGCCGGATCGTAGCGGCGGAGGGCACCGTTGTAGGTGTCGGCGACTGCGAGGCTGCCGTCGGCCAGCGCCGTCACGCCGAGCGGATGCTGGAACAGGGCCTGGGCCGCCGGGCCGTCGCGGTGGCCGAAGTCGAAGAGCCCGGTCCCCACGGCGGTGCGCACGGTGAACCGGCCTGCCTCCAGACCCACCCAGCGCAGCGCCGAGGTCTCCGAGTCGACGAACCAGAGCCGATCCTCGGTGGCCGCGAGGCCTGCGGGCTGGGCGAGGAAGGCCTCCTCGGCCGGGCCGTCCGACAGGCCCTCGACGGTCGTGCCCGCGAACCGGGACACCGTGCCGCGCCGAGGATCGAAGAGACCGAGGGTGTGATTGCCCGCCATCGCGACGATCACGGCGTCCGCCCGACCCCACCAGGCGACGTCCGTCGGGCTGGTCAGCGGGACCTCGGTCGCGGGTCCGGCGTCGACACCGGAGCGCCACTGCTCCCCGGTGCCCGCCACCGTCTGTACCCGGCCGGTGGTCAGGTTCACCCCGCGCAGCGTGTGGTTGACCGTGTCGGCGACCACCAGGTGATAGCCGGCCTCGGCCGCGACGTCCTCGGGCAGCAGCGCCAGGCCCGACGGCTCGGAGAACTCGGCGGTCGCCGAGTCGCCGTCCCGGTCGCCTCGCGTTCCCCGGCCGATCCGACGGAGCACCGTCTCGCCGTCGGCGTCCAGTTCGACCACGCGATGGTGCCTCGTGTCGGCCACCAGCAGGGTTCCGGCCGCCGTCGCGATGGCCTTGCTCGGGAAGCGCAGCGTGGTCTCGGCGGGCTCCGGCGCGACGTACGGGCCCTCGCCTCGGTGCAGCGTCCCCTTCGACTCGTGCTCGGCGATCAGCTCGACGATGACCGCGCGCAGCGCCTCGACGTGGCCTTCGCCCGCCGCGACGTGCACGACGTAGCCCTCCGGGTCGATGACGACCAGCGTCGGCCAGGCCCGGACGGCGTGCGCCTGCCAGGTGATCAGCTCCGGGTCGTCCAACACCGGATGAGTGACCTCGTACCGTTCCACGGCCGCCGCGAGTGCGGCCGGGTCGGCCTCATGCACGAACTTCGGCGAGTGCACCCCGATGGTGACCAGCACGTCGGAGAACTCCTCCTCCAACGGCCGCAGCTCATCCAGGACGTGCAGGCAGTTGATGCAGCAGAAGGTCCAGAAGTCCAGGAGGACGATGCGTCCCCGGAAGTCCTTGATCGAGTAGGACTCGCCACCGGTGTTCAGCCAGCCACGGCCCGCCAGCTCGGGAGCCCGGACTCGGGAACGGCGCAGATTCGATACGGCCATAATGTCCTGAACATACCCGCTGACCAGCTTGTTCCCGGCCGTGTCCAGCATGTGGACCGGGGGCGGGCCTGCGGTGTCGACGGCGGGAAGACGCGGTCGACCGTGGCTACTCCTCGATCCGCCCGATGTCGAAAGGCCGCCGCCGAGCCTGCCCGGTCGTCAGGCCTCGTCAGGTCTCGTCGGGCCGGTCTCGGCGGCCCGGCTGCTGCGTGCGGAGGTCGTGCCGGGACACCGTCGAAGCGGCCTCCAACAGCATCCAGGCACTCAGCTGCACCGAGAGATCCCGCTCCGGCCGCCGGGCTCCGTCTCGATCGCGTGCCGAGCCGGTGGTGCCCGAGACCACGGAGGCCCTCGGAACGCTCGGGCCCGCCGGGACCACCGCCTTCGTCGACCAGTCCGGACCGAACAGCGGGCCGCCGTCGGCCGCCGCCCGGTTGCGCCAGGCGGCCTCGGCCGAGGCGAGCACCAGCCGTCGGGCGGTGCCAGCCGCGTCGGCGTGGTGCGTGGGCAGCGTCGTGACGGCGAGCGCCAGGTAACGGGCGAGGATGCCGCCGAACAGCCCGCCGTCCCCGCCGCCGTGGCCAGGTAGCACCCCGTCGCCGTCGGCGAGGTGCGTGTCGACGGCCTCGATCGTGCGCCTCGCCCGCTCCCACCACCGCTCCTCGTCGGTGTCGCTCCCGAGTTCGAGGAAGGAGCCCAGCAGCACGCCCTGGCAGTAGGTGTAGATCCGCTTCACGATCAGTCGGACTCCCGGCGCGACCGGCGGGCCGGACGGCTCGGCGCTCGGCTGCGCGCCCGGCGCGTCGGTGACGCGCAGGCCGTCCCAGGCCAGTCCGGTGTCCGGATCGACGAGCAGGCGGTCCATCCACTCCGCGGTGTCGACGGCCCGTGCCAGGTCCGAGCCGGGCCCGCCCGCCCGCGCGTTCCTGGCCAGCAGGATCGCGGCCGGTCCGTTGGACGGCACGTTCTTGAAGTCGTCGCGGTGACGTTCGGGCCGCCGCCACCAGATTCCGCCGCCCGCGTGGTCGGTCCACGCGCCGCGCAGCTCGGTGAGGAGCAGCCGCATCGCCCTCGGGCGGGCGATCTGGACCGAGTCCTCCGCCCGTTGCAGCGCCAGCCCCAGCCAGGCCATGTCGTCGAAGTAGTGATTCGTCCAGCCCGCGTTGCGCAGGGGGACGGCCCGGACGACGTCGTGGATCACCGCGCGGCGGCGCGGCGACGGGCTGCGCAGCCAGGCGTCGATCGCGCAGTCCAGCAGGTGCGCCTGCCACCAGTAGCCCCATGAGCCGACGCCGAGTCGTTCCAGTCGGCTCGGCGGCCAGTGCATCCGCCCGAGCCGCGCGCCGGGCAGCCCCCAGACCGGCCGCAGATGCCGGGTGCGTACCGCGTGCTCGGCGGCGCCCGCCCGATCCGCCCAGACCGCGGCGGTCCGCTCGGCGGCGTGCCTGCCTGCGGTGTCGTGGCCCGCGCCCGGCTGGTCGGAACTGCGTGCGTCGCTCTGGGAGTCCCGCGTCATCCCGCCATGGTGCTGGTTACCGGCCGGTGTCCGCAGCCGGAGGTGTGGAGTTCTCGCGTCGGGATGTCCCCGGCTGCGGCCTGTTTCGAGGACGTAGTGCCGAGTCTGCTGCTCGGCAGGCGAGGAAGGCGACCCCTGCGCAGCCGTCGGCAGGGCCGAGCCGACGCCTGCGTCACGCAGGTCGAGCCGGCCCGGCGAGAAGCGGGCCTGGCGGAACCGGCGGGGGAGGCGCGGCCGTCACCAGGCGGTCGAGAGGTCCGCGTGTCGGCTGACCCAGTCGTGCATGACGATGCCCGCCGCGACTCCGGCGTTGATCGAGCGGGTGGAGCCGAACTGCGCGATGGAGACCAGCAGGTCGGCGCCCTCGCGTGCCGCAGGCGAGACGCCTGCGCCCTCATGGCCGAACACGAGCACGCAGCGCCGGGGGAGCGCGGTCTCCTCCAGCCGGACCGAGCCCGCCGTGTTGTCCACTGCGACGACGCTCAGGTCCTGTTCGGCGGCGAAGGCCAGCAGCGCGGCGACATCGGGCTGATGCAGGACGTGCTGGTAGCGATCGGTCACCATCGCGCCGCGCCGATTCCAGCGCCGCCGCCCGACGATGTGCACGGCCTTGGCGGCGAAGGCATTGGCGGTGCGCACCACCGTGCCGATGTTGTGGTCATGCTGGAAGTTCTCGATGGCCACGTGGAAGTCGTGTCGACGCTCGTCCAGGTCGGCCACCACGGCCTCGCGCCGCCAGTAGCGGTAGGCGTCCATGACGTTGCGTCGGTCGCCCTCGGCCAGCAGCGTCGGGTCGTAGCGATCGTCCGATGGCGGCGGGCCCTGCCACGGCCCCACCCCCACCGGCTCGCCGAAGATCCACTCGGTCGGACCCGGCTCCTCGGCGGGCTGCGGCTCCTCGGCGGGCCTCGGCCGGTCGGTGCTCAGGACTGGCTCGGCGGCTGCGGGGGGCCTGCGGGGTGACCGCCCGGTGCGGGCTGTCCCTGCGGCTGCCAGCCCTGCGGGGCCTGCTGGCCGAAGCCCTGCTGGCCGAATGCCTGCTGCCCGAAGGTCTGCTGGCCGGGGCCCGCCTGCGGCAGCCCGGCGTGCGGAACCTGCCCTGGCTGCGGAGGCTGGCCGGGGCCAGCGGGCATCCCCGGCTGTCCCTGCCACGCCTGCTGGTACTGCCCCGGCTGGTGGAGCGAGTCGAACGCGCCGGACAGCGTCGGCGATGCCCGCACATACGGGTCGTCGACCTCGAAGTACTCGGCCTGGGTGATCTTCGCGATGCTCGCCACGATGCTGGACGGGATCGACTGCACGCGGGTGTTCAGCGCGCGCACGTTGCCGTTGTAGAACCGGCGGCCTGCGGCGATGCGGTCCTCGGTGTCGGCGAGCTGCTTCTGCAGATGCAGGAAGTTCTGGTTGGACTGGAGTTGCGGGTAGCTCTCGGCCAGGCCGAGGAAGCCGTGCAGGGCGCCGGTGAGCTGCTGCTCCGCGCGGCTCTGGTCGTGCACGCTCGCGTGCGCCTGCCTGGCCTGCATCGCGTGTGATCGCGCCGAGATCACCTGCTGCAGGGTGCTCTGCTCGAACTGGGCGGAGGCGCGCACCGTCTCCACCAGGTTCGGGATCAGGTCGTAGCGCCGCTGCAACTCGACGTCGACCTGTCGCCAGGACTCCTCGACGGTGTTGCGCTGCGCGACGAACCTGTTGTAACTGACGATGTAACCGACTCCGAGGAGTACGACCACGGCCAGTACGAGCAGCAGGATCAACAGCACGGGGTCCACTCTTGGAGGCTACCGGCTGTACACGCCGGGGTCACTGGCCCGCAGGAACCCGCCGCCGATCACGCCGGGAGCGGCTGACGGCTGGCGGCGCTGATGAGATGCCCAGTCGGCCAGGCTGCGGGCCAGACCTCTGACCACCTGAGCAGGCCGAGGTCAGAACACGCATTCTCCCCTTTCGGAATCGCCATCGGCCTGGTATCCGACTCGGTCGGCGTTCGGTAACTCTTTCTTGATTCGTGCGGCGAGTTCACCTCCATTTTCTATCCATTCTCGGTGTTCTCTCCGAGGTGAAGTCGGAGTCTTGCGGGATGTTCATGTGCGGCGTGTCCTGATATTCTTGGTTCCATCGATCAAGCTCCTGAATCACGTTGTCGCTGGACTGAAAGAACCTGCCGTCCTCTTCTGGTGTGTGAGCGATTAATTATTTCTCGCTCTCCGTCGTTAAATAAGTGCGGCGGCTGACGGTATCTGGCGAGAATCTTGAGGTTGACTAGGTCGACTCCCATCGGATTGCCGTTTTCGCATTTTGAGGTTGGGTGGGATTATTTCCCCTCTTACGCGATGCACGTGCCTTTGGGGATGCTGCCGTCGGCCTGGTAGTCAACACTGGTCACCACTGGCGACTCGCGCTTGATCCGCACTGCCAGCTCCTTTCCTTTCTCGATCCAGTTGACCTCGGCCTCGGCGGATGGGAAATTCGACTCGCGGGGGTCGTCGGAATTGTAGATACTCTGGAACTCATTATCCCAATCTGTAAGATCGTTGATGAGGCTCATGCTAGGTCCGAGAAATTCTCCTGCGTCTTCGATAACGTGATTTGTTCCCCATGTATGTGCGTCGCCTGCATCGTAATAAAACGGACCCTGCGTGAATCCGGCTAGCATCGAGATTTTCATGTCATCCTCGCTCGCGATACCGTTTGAACTTTGCTTTCCGGCCTATTGGATAGGCGGTTACAATGTAACCATTGCTGCCGACGACTACACATATTGGTCTGACCTCGCCATTCACCTCGGTCTCGTATACTGCTCCGTCTTTGCCGCTCTGGCCGACTGGAACGTGATTCTCGAT
Organism: Actinoalloteichus fjordicus; assembly: GCF_001941625.1. Lineage (NCBI taxonomy): Bacteria > Bacillati > Actinomycetota > Actinomycetes > Pseudonocardiales > Pseudonocardiaceae > Actinoalloteichus > Actinoalloteichus fjordicus. Next base: position 6,959,183 of record NZ_CP016076.1, on the reverse strand, counting down.
CAAATCGAAGATGAGGTCGATGACGTGGTCCGGAGACACTCCCATATTTTCGAAGCTGTCCTCCCGTTCGGGTCGGAATATATGTGCCTTGCCCGAACGGTTCCATATCCCCTCTTCGAGCCAGACAGGATGTCCTCGCGATGTCGGCCGACCCGAATGACCTCCGACGGGGTGATCTTTTTGCCCGCCCTCAGCAGTTCAGTGATCTGCGCGGCGTAACAGACCTCGGGATTCTCTGTGGGGTGACTGGTCGATGTGGGCAGGGGCGCGGTTGGCTCCTCGGAGCGCGACGCGACCGATGGCGCTGCGCCGCCTGCGATGCCGTGTCCGGCGACGGCGTGGCAGTAGACGTCGATGAGGGTCTGGGCTTGTTCGAAGAGTGCGTGGGCGGTGCGGACTTCTGTCCCGGCGGCAGTCGTGTGGTGTCGTGCCGCCTCGACACAGGGCTGTCCTGATCCGGCGGTGGCGGCGGCGAAGAGGTGTGCGCCGTCGGTGATCGCTTCGTCGGCGACCGCCGCCGCCCGTCGGGCGTCTTTGATGAGGGCGTGGGCTCGCTGCAACCGCGCGACCACTTCCATGACGGACACCGCTGGACTCCTCACGTTCGGTGATCACTTGAGGATGCCGGACGGTGCCGCGCCCCGGTCACGCGGGGTGACCGGAACGCGGGTGTGTGGGGTCAGTCGAGTCTGTGGGTCTTGATCGCCTTGAGGAAGCTGTCGAAGTCGGCGTGGCCGACGGTGAGTGTTCCGCCGTCGCGGTTCTTGGTGTCCCGGATGCCGACTAAGCCGGGGGAACGGCCGATCTCGACACAAGCTGTCGCTGTCTGTGATCGACGGGATTTCCGCCAGCCGTCCGGTGCGGTCATGGTGATGCCTCGTTCCTCGCGTGGCTGTCTGCGTACGTCGCGATGAGGCGGGCCGAATCAACTGGACTCATCGCGACGTCTTGCAGGCTACTGGCCGCCTCGACAAAGGATCTTGTGTCGGCTGGCTCATGCAGGAAGACCCCGCTGTCAAGGTGTTCGAGGTGAACGACGACGCCGTCCGGCATGTCCAAGATCATGAATCCGCCTGCCATCCCTCGGTGTGCGCCGATGCTCGTCGGGATGATCAGTACCTCGACATGGCCGGTATTGCTCCAGTCGAGTAGCGCCGTCATCTGCTCAGCCATCACGGCGTGACCACCGATCTGCCGCGTGAGCGCCCCTTCGTCGATGATCGCCGTCATCGCTCCGGCACGACGCCGCAACACCGATTGGCGTCCCATGCGGTAGATCACGCGATCTTCGATTCCGTCGTCAGGGATGTCGCCAGTCGACATGACCGCACGAACGTAGTTCTCCGTCTGCAACAGGCCGGGGATCAACACCGCGTTGACCTCGGTGATCGCTACCGCTTCACGCTCGTAGCGGACCAGAGTGGACAGCTGAGCCGGGACGGCATGTCCGACTGCCGACCATGCAGACCGGCCGACGTCCCGTACCAGTGCCAGCACTGCGGCACGCTCGTCGGCCGTGGCACCAAGGTGTGCCAGCCATGCCGCGATGTCGTCGGTGCTCAGTCGACGACGGCCCTCTTCCGTGCGCGTCACGGCGGTGTGATGCGTCTCCATGCGTCGGGAGACTTCGCGCACTGACAGGCCGGCACGTTCGCGAATAAGTCGCAGCGACTCTCCGACAGCGACGGCGATCGGGCTACGACGTGACGTGGACATGCGCAGACGGTACCGGCTCTGATCAGGCCCGTGGAGCACCCGACTGGGGCATTGACGCCTGTCGGAGCATCTGTCCTACTTGGGTGCGCCAATATGCTCCGAAGTGCTCCAATGTGCTCCATTGTTGAAGATGGAGCGGACGGGAGGCTGTTCGTGCCTCATGCAATCTTGACAATCGGCCTGATCGGCATGGTCGCGTTCCTCGCGACGATCTGGGCAATCTGGCCCGACCGCGACCTACGAGGCGGCATCGGTACGCCGAGTATCTCGTGGAATGGAACCCGCAGCGCGAGCTGTGCACGACCAGCGCAGCCCGTCGCCCCGCAGCGCCCCGGCGGCGTGTCGTGAGCCCGTTCCTGCCGGTCGGGTTGGTGCTGGTCGCGAGTGGTCTTCCGCTGACGATCTGGGGTTATCGCCCGCCGCCGCCCCGGCGCCGAAGCCACGTTCGCACGGTGGCCCTGTCGTCGATTCTGGCTCGGTTGGCCGAGGAGCGGCTGGCCGTGGCGGTGGGCCGATGAGCGGTCTGGATGCGTTGTTCCTCGTCCCCGACTCTTGTTCTCGGAGTAGCAGCATGTTCGTCACCAGCGGCGGGCACGGCGTGCTCGTCGAAGGCGCCCGACCCGGCGCCGATCCTGTTCGCGCCGCCATCAGTGCCACCGATGCCGTCGACGTCCTCGACGCGCTGCGCGCCGGAAGCGCGATCGACCTGCCCGCCGTCGACGATCGCACCGAGCTGCGGCGGCTCCTGCTGCGTCACCGGCCCGACGGCGTGGAGATCTCCCTGCGTACCCGCACCTGCGTGCTCGGCCGCTGGTTCGTCTATGCCGACCGCGTCCCCGAACTCGCCCACGCCCTCCGCCGCGCACTGGATGCCGTTCGCAGCACCGGAGCCCGGCGATGATCGGCCCGTGGTTCGTCCGCACCGTCGGCGACGGCGACACCCACCGCGCCCGCACCGAGCACTGGACCGCCGACGGCCGCGCCCAGATCCGCCCGATCTGCGACCCGACGACGCTGTTCACCGCGCTCAACCGCGAACCCGTCGCCGTGCCCTACTACGACGACCACCGCTGTCCCGGCTGCCTCGCCGCCGCCCACACCCGAGCGCCCTACCGGCCACGACACCTGGCACTCGTCCGATGAGAACTCTCACCGCGCAGAAGACCATCTCGGTCGTACACCGCCTGCGCGCCGCCCGAATCCGCCCGTACATCCTGGCGATCACCGGGAGTCGACGATGACCGGCGAGCGCGAGATCGCCGCCGAGCCGCTGCTCATCGAGCAGGACACCCCGCCAGCGGCAGGCCTGATCCCCGACCGCCATCTGGTGTTCCTCGACCTCGGCGACGCGATCCCCGTCGATGGTGACCAGGTCGCCGCACTCTGCGGTGCGACGGTGACCATCGGCCCGCCGCCCGCCGAGATGCTGCCCGGCATCCCCGCCGCACCCGCCGCCGACTGCGCGGACTGTCAGGCGGTCGTCACCGACACCGCACCGGCTGAGGCCTCGGACACCGAGCCCGCCGTCCGGTTGCTCGTGCGACGAGCGGGCACGGTGCCGGTGCACGTCGTCGAGATCCGCGAACCCGGCGCCGGGACCGAGCCGCCCGCCGTCCTGACCGCCTTGTGCGGGCAGCAGTTTCGCGGGGGCGACGAGCTGGACACCCTGGCGCCCGGTGACGGTGCTCCGTGCGTCCGCTGTCTGCTGCGCTCGTTATCGGCGCGGCATGGGGGTTTGCGCAGATCGGTCGGCCGGGCAGACGTTGAGCGTGCCGGGAGTCCCCGGCCTGCTCGATCAGTTCAGCCCGAGGTCCGGCAGGCCGAGCAGGTAGCGATAAGACAGTCCCTCGGCCTCCACGCGCTCGCGGGCTCCCGTATCCCGGTCGACGACGGTCGCCACGCCGACCACCTCGGCGCCCGCCTCGCGCAGTGCCTCGACGGCAGTGAGCACGCTGCCGCCGGTGGTGGAGGTGTCCTCCACGGCCAGCACCCGGCGGCCCGTGACGTCCGGTCCCTCGATCCGACGCTGCATCCCGTGCTGCTTGGTTGCCTTGCGCACCACGAAGGCGTCCAGCGCCACCTCGTCCCGCGCGGCGTCGTGCAACACCGACATCGCCAGGGGGTCGGCACCGAGGGTCAGTCCGCCCACGGCCGCGTAGTCCCAGTCGGCGGTCAGCTGCCGCAGCAGCCTGCCCAGCAGCGGCGCCGCCGCGTGATGCAGGGTCACCCGCCGCAGGTCGATGTAGTAGTCCGCCTCGGCGCCGGAGGAGAGCACCACCCGGCCGCGCACCACGGCCAGCTTCGAGACCAGCGCGGCCAGCTCACGCCGGGCCGCGTCGTCGACCGAGGGCAGCGCCGGGGTCACCTGAGAGTTCGATTCGCCTCGCACAAGGCCCCAGACTGGCACATCCGTCCCGAGCGCCGCGAGACGCCTCGGCCCCGCCCTCGAATCGATCAGATCCCCCGGGGGCCGGCGTCGCGCCGACGGGCGACGCGGGGTGCCTGTTGCACGGGAATCGGAGCGGGCGGCCTGCGTGAGACTGGGCGGCCCGTCTCGTGGCGCGGTCACCCCGCGAGCCTGCTCAGGTGCGGTTCTGCCAGACGTAGTCGGGCACTCGTTCCAGGATGTCGACCACGAACGTCGCCAGCGGCGCGATGTCCGCCGGGCGCAGCCTGCCCTGTCGCCAGCTCATCAGGTCACCGTTGTCGATGCGGAACGGCAGGGCCTTGAATCGCTCGTCGCCGAGCATCCATTCCATGGTCCTCGGGTGCAGGATGTCGTAGGCGAACCGGTCGTCCTCGGTCTGGATGCGGAAGGCGCGGTTGAACTCCTCGCTCTCCAGTTGAAGGTCCTTGACGCCGAAGACGCCCAACAACCGGTGTCCGACGTGTTCCCGGCTCACTTCCAGCGTCGGTCGCGGTGCTGGGGTGAACACCGAGGCCACGGCGAATCGGTAGGTGACGTTGCGGCGGTTCTTTCCCGACCCCTGCCGTTCCACGTAGAAGTACTCGAAGACCACGAGCCGCCTGCCGCGATGACTACCTTCCACGACGTGGTGCGCGCCCCGCCGATGGCCTCGGTGGAACAGCGGCGCCCGGAAGTGACCGGCCCACCGATCGTCACGGGGCCGATACGACCAGCCGTGGGCGTCCGCCCAGGCCTGGAACTCCGCGCGTTTCCGACGCTGTAAGTATCGGCCGAGGAGGAAGATGCCAAGGATCAGCAGCCCGAAGGCCAGGATCGTCAGAACCCCTAGCGCGTCCATCGGGCTCGCTCCTTCTCGGCCGTGCCTGCTGCTAGTTCGCCCGCGCGTTGACGCGCGAGGTGAGTCGACGTACCAATGCCCTCGGCAGCAGTCCGGCCAACGCGGTGATGGCCTTGTACTGCACTGCGGGGATCGACAGCACGCGATCGCGGCGCAGATCGCGGAGGCACTCGTGCACGACGCGATCGGCGTCGAGCTGAAGCCTGTCGGGGAATCTGGTCATGTCGATGCCCGCGCGCAGGTGAAACTCGGTCTTGGTGAAGCCGGGGCAGAGCGCCAGAACACGCACCTTGCTGCCTGCGGTCATGGCTGCCAGCCCCTCGGTGAACATCGTCACCCATGCCTTGCTGGCCGTATAGGTCGAGCCTCGGCCGGGCAGGAAGCCCGCCACGCTGGACACGTTGATCACCGCGCCGCCGTTCCTTGCGAGCATCGGTCCCAACGCGGCGTGGCTGAGCTGGAGCACTGCGGTGACGTTCACGTCGAGCTGGCCGCGCAACTGCTCGAAGTCCAGATCCAGGAACTTCTCGACGAAGCTGAACCCGGCGTTGTTGACCAGCAGATCCACCGGCCGGTCCTCGTCACGGAGTCGATCGGCCACTCGACCTCGGTCGGCGTCGATCGACAGGTCGGCGGCGATCACCTCGGCGTCGATACCGTGTCGCTCGCGCAGTTCCGCCGCCAACGCGGTCAGTCGGTCCTGATTCCGTGCGACCAGGATCAGGTCGTGGCCCTCGGCCGCGAGCCTCCGGGCGAACGCCCGGCCGATCCCTGCGGTCGGCCCGGTGATGAGAGCGGTGGTCATGACCCGCACGGTATCGGCAGACTCGAGGGCCTGTCACCGGAATCATCGACCCGGGGCGGCGCGGCGAACCGGTCTGCGGGGGCGCGACGCAGGCCGAACGGCTCCGCGATCCGCGCCCGGCGGGCCGGCGGGTGCGGCCTGCGAGGGCGGCGGGCCGCGCAGTGCCTGCCTGCGGCTTCTCGCCGCACGGCATCGCCGAGCAGGAGCAGACCCCCGTCAGGAGCAGACCGGGATCAGGACGACGACGGCCGGTAGACCTCGTCCTGTTCGCGCTTGTCTGCGGAGGGCGCGGCCTCCAACGCCGGGATCTCGTCCTCGACGACGTCCTCGGCGTCGGGATCGAAGGGGTCCACCAGGTCGGCGATCTCGCCGACGTCGCGCAGCAGCTGCTCCAGCCGGGCGGGCGTGGCGCTCGGCGGCGCGGCGGCCACCACCCACTCGTTCTCCAGCCACACCACGACGACGTCATCGCCGATCTCCTCGGCGGCCTCGACGAGGTCCGGGGTCATCAGGGCGCGGGCGGCGTTCAGGTTGGTGACGAAGGCGTAGCGGGAGCCGACGGGGCCGAGCAGGTCGAGGCCCGACTCCTGCGGAACCGGGACGCTGGGGAGCCACAGCTCGACCACGACGTCATGCTTGCGGCGGCAGCGGACGGCGATCAGCACCGAGCTGATCCGGCCGCCGGTCTCGTGGTCGAAGACGTAGACCTGACGCCTGCCGTCGGCGGTGAAGGTGGAACCGGCGACCACGTCCTTGGCGAGCCCGCTGCCGTGCGGAGCGAGCGCGCCGTGTTCCCACCTGGTCGGCAGAACCTGATCGACCTCGGCGAACTGCCAACCACGCAGTGCCGCCCACCGGCGACGCTCCCGGTTGCGCGCCGTGCGCTGGGCACGATCGGCAGCCAACAGGACGAAACCACCCACGGCGAAGAGCACGGCCACCGTGAACCAGACCCAAGTCGGCACGTTCACAGTGCGAAGGGTAGCGACGTGATCGGCGATTGGCGAAGATCGCGGTACCGATAAAGCCAGATCTGACGCAAAGTGACGCCGCTCGGCCTAGAGTCCGGTGGTCACGCGGGATGTTCGCGAAATTCGATCACGTTCGGTGATCACTCGTCGGGCTGTCAGCGGTCGTCGAACCGGCCGCGCTCGGGCGAGGCAGGGCCGGACCGGCGTCGAGCCGCCGGCAGACCGGACGTCCCGCCTGCGCAGGCCGCGTCCCGGCTCGCACGGCCTGACCACGCGACGAGGCCGGCCGGGGACCACCGGAGACCGTCTCGCGTCGGTGCACGGATGCGATCGATGATCCCCCGGCCGGTGTCGCCTTCGGCGTCTCGGACCGGCGCGCTGTCCGGTGCCGCGCGCCGCCCGATGCCCGCCGACCGCTGCGCGCGGTCGCCGAGCGCCGCCTGCCCTCGGCGACCGCCTGCGCGGCGGGGCCTCAGCCGTTCACGGGCTCACCTCGCAGCACCTGGAGTCCCTCGGCGTCCTCGGCCAGTTCGACGACCGCTCGGTCGCCGTCGCGGATCTCGCCAGCGAGCAGCTGCCGGGCCAGCTGGTCGCCGATCGCGGACTGGATGAGCCTGCGCAGCGGCCGGGCGCCGTAGACCGGGTCGAAGCCGTTGATCGCCAGCCATTCCTTGGCGGCCTCGCTGATCTCCAGTTCGAGCCTGCGCTGCGCCAGCCTGCGGGCCAGCCGGGCCACCTGGATGTCGACGATCCCGGTCAGTTCCTCGGTGGCCAGCGAGTGGAAGACCACCAGGTCGTCGAGTCGGTTCACGAACTCCGGCTTGAACCGCCTGCGCACCTCCGTGAGCACCGCGTCCCGCCGGTCGCGTTCGCTCAGGTTGAGGTCGGCGATGGCCTGCGAGCCGAGGTTCGAGGTCAGCACGAGGATCGCATTGCGGAAGTCGACCGTGCGCCCCTGGCCGTCGGTGAGCCTGCCGTCGTCGAGCACCTGGAGCAGCACGTCGAAGACGTCGGGATGCGCCTTCTCCACCTCGTCGAGCAGCACCACCGAGTACGGACGCCTGCGCACCGACTCGGTGAGCTGACCGCCCTGGTCGTAGCCGACGTATCCGGGCGGCGCACCGACGAGCCGCGCCACCGAGTGCTTCTCGCCGTACTCGCTCATGTCGATGCGGATCATCGCCCGCTCGTCGTCGAAGAGGAACTCGGCCAGCGCCTTGGCCAGTTCGGTCTTGCCGACGCCGGTGGGACCGAGGAACAGGAAGGAGCCGGTGGGGCGGTCCGGGTCGGCGACGCCCGCCCTGGCCCGGCGCACGGCGTCGGACACCGCCCGGACGGCCTCGGGCTGCCCGACGACCCGACTGCTCAGCATCTCCTCCATGCGCAGCAGCTTCGCCGTCTCGCCCTCCAGCAGCCTGCCAGCCGGGATGCCCGTCCAGGCGCCGACCACGTCGGCGACGTCGTCGGGAGTGACCTCCTCCTTGAGCATCACCTGTGACTGCGCGCCCGCCTCGGCCGCCGCCGCCAGCTCCTTCTCCAACGCGGGTATCCGGCCGTAGCGCAGTTCGGCGGCCCGGCCGAGGTCGCCGTCCCGCTCCGCCCGCTCCGATTCGCCCCGAAGCTGTTCGAGCTGTTCCTTGAGTTCGCGGGTGCGGTCGATGGAGCCCTTCTCGTTCTGCCAGCGGGCGGTGAGCCCGGCGAGCAGTTCCCGCCGTTCGGCGAGTTCGGCGCGCAGGGCGGCCAGCCGCTCCAGCGAGGCGGCGTCCTCCTCCTTGGCCAGCGCCATCTCCTCGATCTCCAGGCGACGCACCGCGCGCTCCACCTCGTCGACCTCCACCGGCCGCGAGTCAATCTCCATCCGCAGCCGGGACGCCGCCTCGTCGACCAGGTCGATGGCCTTGTCCGGCAGGAAGCGAGCGGTGATGTACCGGCTGGACAGCGTCGCCGCGGCGACCAGCGCGCCGTCGGTGATCCGCACGCCGTGATGGACCTCGTAGCGCTCCTTGAGGCCCCGGAGGATCGCGATGGTGTCCTCCTCGGTCGGCTCGCCGACCAGGACCTGCTGGAAGCGCCGTTCCAGGGCGGCATCGGACTCGATGTGACTGCGGTACTCGTCGAGCGTGGTCGCGCCGACCATCCGCAGTTCGCCCCTGGCGAGCATCGGCTTGATCATGTTGCCCGCGTCCATCGCGCCCTCGCCGGTGGCGCCCGCCCCGACGATGGTGTGCAGCTCGTCGATGAAGGTGACGACCTGGCCAGCCGAGTCGGTGATCTCCTTCAGCACCGCCTTGAGCCGCTCCTCGAACTCGCCTCGGTACTTGGCGCCAGCGACCATCGAGCCGAGGTCGAGACCGACGACGCGCTTGCCGCGCAGTGATTCCGGCACGTCGCCCGCGACGATCCGTTGCGCGAGGCCCTCGACGATGGCGGTCTTGCCGACTCCCGGCTCGCCGATGAGGACCGGGTTGTTCTTGGTCCGCCGGGACAGCACCTGCACGACCCGGCGGATCTCGGCGTCGCGGCCGATGACCGGGTCGAGTTCGCCGCGCCGGGCTCGGTCGGTGAGGTCGACGCCGTACTTCTCCAGGGCCTTGAAGCTGCCCTCCGGATCGGGACTGGTGATCCGCGCCGAGCCGCGCACCTGGGCGAAGGCCTCCCGGAGCGTCTCGGGCGTGGCGCCCTGCTCGCGCAGCAGATCGGCCACCCGGCCGCCCTCGGCGGCCAGCCCCACCAGCAGGTGCTCGGTGGAGACGTACTCGTCGCCCATCTCGGTGGCCAGCCGCTGGGCGTGCGTCATGGTCTTGAGGGCCTCGGCGTCGAACTGCGGGGCGTTGACCGTGGCGCCCACCGCAGAGGGCAGGACGGCGCTCAGCTTGTCGAGTCCGGTCCGCAGCGCGGTCGAGTCGGCGCCGACGGCGGACAGCAGCGGGACGGCCACCCCGTCGCTCTGCGACAGCAGGGCGCCGAGCAGGTGGGCCGGGGCCACGTTCGGGTTGCCCGCCACGGTGGCGGCCTGCGCCGCCGACGAGATCGCCTGTTGCACCTTCGTGGTCGGGTTGAAAGCGTCCATCCCTCACCTCATCGCAGTCGTCGCACAGTCGTTCCCGGCATCGGGAGTCCCGGCGTCTCTTCCGCAGACTTCCGCAGACTTCCGCAGACTTCCGCAGGCGCGCTCGGCGCGCATCGGAGGCCTGCGCCTCTCGGAGACAACGTCAGGAAAGTTGAGTCAGTTCCACTCAAGTTACCCGTATCACCGATCGAATGACGCCGCAGGGGAGGGCGAGAAGCCTCGACAGGCGGGCCACCTGGGCGAACCGGGCCGTCCTCGGGGGCGCCCACTCTCGTCGACGGTTCTTTCGTGCGGCCCGGTCGGCCGCCGGCTGCGCAGGCTGCCTGCGGGGCGGAGGGTGAGCGCGGGTCACCGCCGATCGCAGACCTGGCACGACAGTGCCGGATCGCTCGGAGCCTGTCGGCGGCGGGCTCACGCACCGGCCGATGCAGGTGTGCGCGGGCGACGGTCTGCTCGGCGTGGGGCAGCCGGGGCTCAGGGGCGTCGGCGCGCGCAGTCTTCGTGCCGGGGGACGGCCGACCGCGAAAACAGTCGGCGTTCGGCGCCTGGTCGACCGCGAGAGGAAGCAGGTCCGAGTAGGAACCTCAGCTGCCGGGCGCTCCGAGACCGGAACCGACTCGAAGACAGCGCTTCCGGCCCCGGGTGGAACCAGCGAGCAGTCGGGCCGGGACCGGCCGAGAGTCGTTCATCCTCGGTTCTCCCGCCTGCCTGCCGAACGCACGGGAGCGGGGCGACCGCAGGTCAGCCGAGCGAGATCGAACAGTCAGGCGGGGCCTTACGTGCCGAAGCCCGCCCCGCGCCGGTTCGCAAGGCGCGGGACGGGCTGCACGGCCGAGGCCGGGCAGCACCGTCGATCGGTCACAGCGTCAGGCTGAAGACCAGTCCACCGAGGCCGTACATCGCTGCGGTGATGAGGACCACCGCGATGATGTTCAGCCAGATGCCCGCCCGCACCATCTGCCCGATGGCGACGTAACCGGAGCCGTAGGCGATGGCGTTCGGCGGCGTGGCCACCGGCAGCATGAAGGCACAGGTCGCTGCCAAGGCCACGGGGATGGCGAGCACCATCGGATCGAGTCCGAGGCCGATCGCGACCCCGCCGAGGATGGGCAGGAAGGTAGCGGCGGTCGCGGTGTTGCTCGTCAACTCGGTCAGGAACAGGACCAGCACCGCGACCAGCGCGATCAGCAGGATCAGCGGGAGCACGCCCAGCGCGGTCACCCGCTCGCCGATCCAGGTGCTCAGGCCGGTGGCGGTGAACTGGCCCGACAGGCTCAGCCCGCCGCCGAACAGCAGCAGGATGCCCCAGGGCAGTTCCTTGGCAGTCTCCCAGTCGAGCACGTTCGTCCCGGTGCGCGGCTCGACCGGCAGCAGGAAGAGCAGGATCGCGACGACCATCGCGATCACCCCGTCGCTGATGTTGGCCAGCCAGGGCAGGGTGGCGGCCACCGACTCCACATCGGCCAGCAGCGGAACGCCGATCCAGGAGAGCGCCGCGAAGACGAAGACCCCGAGCGTCAACTTCTCGCCCCGACTCAACGGGCCCAGCTCGTCGAGCTGCTGCTGGATCAGCTCGCGTCCGCCGGGCAGCTCGCGCAGCTTCGGCGGGTAGATGAAGCGGGTCAGGACGAGCCAGGCCAGGAAGAGGAACACCACCGCGATCGGGACGCCGAAGAGCATCCACTGACCGAAGCCGATGGAGATGTCGTGGTTGTCCGCGAGGTAGCCGACCAGCAGGGTGTTCGGCGGGGTGCCGATGATGGTGCCGAGCGAGCCGATGGACGCGGCGTAAGCGATGCCCAGCATCAGCGCCGTGCCGAAGTTCGGATCACCCTTGCCGTCGCCGAGCTGCTTGGTGAGGACGAGCACCGAGAGGCCGATGGGCAGCATCATGACGGCCGTCGCGGTGTTGCTCACCCACATGCTGACGAAGCCGGTGGCGATCATGAAGCCCGCGATCAGCATCTTCGGGCTGGTCCCGACGACGAGGACCGTTCGCAGCGCGATGCGCTTATGCAGGTTCCACCGCTGCATGGCCAGGGCCAGCATGAACCCGCCCATGAACAGGAAGATGATGTCGTTGGCGTAGGGCGGTGCGACGTCGGCCAGCGGGGCGACGTTCAAGATCGGAAACAGCACCAGGGGCAGCAGCGCCGTCGCCGGGATCGGGATGGCCTCGGTCATCCACCAGATCGCCATCAGCAGTGCGATCGCCGCCGTGGCCCTGCCCTCCACGGGCAGGGAGTCCGGGAGCAGGAACAACGCGGCGAGGAAGACGACCGGGCCGACGACCAGACCGATCCACCGACGTGATCCGCCGGAGGGCGTTGCCTTCGCCCCGGCAGCGGACGCCTGCTGATCGTTCGAACTCACCTTGCCACCGTTCGTCGGCTGTTCGTCGGCTTGAGTCACCGCTTCCCTCCCTGGACGCCACCGGCCGTGCCAACGCCGAGGTCATCCGATGGGCATCGGCGACGTCGACAGGCCCTGGGGAGCAGAAGCTATCTCATCGGTGACGCGTCTTACTACGAAAGTTTTTCTTGATCTTGTCGGGCAGGCTACGGGTCGTTGCCTTGTCACGAACTTGCCTCATCGCGTGGTGAAAGATGTCTTTTCGGCTACGGCAGGTCATTTCCTTGCGCCAGCCCTTGTCTCAGCGGCGCGAACCACGTCCACTACGGGGTCATGTCTTGGGACACACTTGCGCCGCCGGATCACGTGCCGTGGGCAGCCGGCTTCACTCAGTCAACGCCGATCGCCGCGGAAGGGGGAGGGCTCTCCGGCATTGAGGAGGGCATCAACAGCGGCTTCGCTCCCGTGGAGGAGTTCGCCGACCGACTGATCTTCGGCGAGATCACCATCTTCGGCATCGCCTTCCCCTGGATCGTCGGCTGGCTGGTCATCGCCGCCGCGATCTTCACCGTGTACTTCGGCCTCATCCAGTTCGGGAAGTTCCGGCTCGCCATCCGTATCGCGCGAGGTCAGTACACCCGGGACGACGAGCCCGGTGAGATCACCCACTTCCAGGCGCTGTCCTCGGCTCTGTCCGGGACAGTGGGTCTCGGCAACATCGCGGGCGTGGGCGTCGCGATGGTCATCGGTGGTGCAGGCGCGACCTTCTGGATGATCATCGCGGGCATCCTCGGCATGTGCACGAAGTTCGTCGAGTGCACGCTCGGGGTGAAGTACCGCGAGATCCATGCGGACGGCACCGTCTCCGGCGGCCCGATGTACTACCTGCGCAAGGGCATGGCGGAACGGTTCCCGAACGGCTTCGGACGTGCGGCGGGCAAGGTCATGGCGGTGGGCGCCTCGGTCTTCCTGCTGTTCTTCGCCCTCGCGGGCGGCAACATGTTCCAGGCCAACCAGACCTTCGCGCAGGTCCAGTCGGTTACCGGCGGTGACGAGGGCCTCTTCGGCGGCGACGGTGCTGCGCTGATCTTCGGCCTGGTGCTGGCGGGCGTGGTGGCGATGGTGATCATCGGCGGCATCAAGTCGATCGGCCGCGTCACCGAGAAGCTGGTGCCCGCGATGGGGATCGTGTACGTGCTGGCCTGTCTGACCGTCATCCTGGTCAACATCGATCAGGTGCCAGGGGCGGTGAACGCCATCATCTCCGGTGCCTTCAATCCGCAGGGCGTCGCAGGCGGCGTCGTCGGCGTCCTGATCGTCGGCTTCCAGCGTGCCGCGTTCTCCAACGAGGCGGGCGTGGGCTCCTCTCCCATCGCACACGCCGCCGTCAAGACGAAGCACCCGGTCACCGAGGGCTTCGTCGCGCTGCTGGAGCCCTTCGTCGACACGGTGATCGTCTGCACCATGACCGCGCTGACCATCATCATCGCCAACACCCAGTTCTGGCGGGACGGTCAGGCCGCCGTGATGGCGGGCGGCGATGCCCCGGACGGCGTCACGGTGACCTCGTCCTCCTTCGAGACGGTGCTGCCGTGGTTCCCCTACGTGCTGACGATTGCGGTGATCCTGTTCGCCGTCTCCACGATGATCACCTGGGCCTACTACGGTCAGAAGGCCTGGACGTTCCTGTTCGGCAAGAGCCGGGGCAGCGAGATCGCCTACAAGGCCGTGTACTGCTTCTTCATCGTCGTCGGCACCGTGCTCACCCTTGGACCGGTGCTGAACTTCGCCGACGCGACACTCTTCGTCGCGGCCCTCTTCAACATCGCCGGCCTGTACTTCCTGGCGCCGATCGTGAAGCGCGAGGTCAAGGACTACCTGGCCAGGCTGCGCTCGGGCGAGATCGTGCGCATCACCGGTAAGGGCGGTGACACCGGTGCGGGCGGGTCCGGCTCCGGTGAGGTGGAGCCGACGAAGGTGAACGACTGAGCCACTGGGCAGACCGAGTGGCAGCGGACCGCCGAGTAGGCAGGCACCCCGTCCTGTCCACAGTGCTGGTCAAGCTGTCCCGAGGTCGGAGCAACTAGTCCACCGGTTATCCCCACCTGCTCCCCGAGTTGTCCACACAGCCTGTGGATAACTCGGGGATGCCCTTGTTCTGGGCTCAAGTTATCCACAGGCTGTGGACCGTCTAGTTGATCTCTGTGTGGACCGCCTGCCCGTCCGGACCGTCCAGCTGAGCTCTAGAGCTCGGCTCATATTCGGTCAGACGTTGTTCACACGGTGGTGCGCAGCGGCACCTCTCGAATGAACAGCACCGCCACCAGTGTGACGACTGCTGCGACTGCGGAGATGCCGAAGACCAGGCCGGTCGCGTCGCCGTAGGCCGCGTGTACCACGTCTTGCAGCGGCTTGGGCAGCGTCGCGATGTCCAGCGAGGCGCCCGCCTCGCCCGCCGCACCGCCCGTCGCCGCCGCGACCCGAGCGGCCACCTGCCCGGAGAGCACCGCGCCCAGCACCGAGACCCCGGTGGCGCCACCGAGGGAGCGGAAGAAGGTGACGGTCGCGGTCGCGGCCCCCAGATCGCGGGCGTGCGTGTTGTTCTGCACGGCCAGCACGAGGTTCTGCATGCTCAGGCCCACTCCCGAGCCCAGCAGGGCGAGGTAGCAGCCGACCAGCCACAGCTGGGTGTCGTGGTCGATCGTCGCCAGCAGGCAGAGGCCGAGCAACAGACTGATGCTGCCTGCCGTCAGGAAGCCCTTCCAACGGCCCCAGCGCGAGATCAGCCAGCCGGACGCGGTCGAGGTGACGAACAGCGAGAGCACGAGCGGGAGGGTCAGCAGGCCCGCCGCCGTCGGGGAGTGCCCCCTGCCGAGCTGGAAGTACTGTCCGATGAACAGTGAGCCGCCGAACATCGCGATGCCCAGCCCGATCCCCGCGACGGTGGCCAGGGTGAACGTGCGGTCGCGGAACAGCCGCAACGGCACGACCGGCTCCGACACCCGCCGTTCCACCAGAACGGCCCCCGCGAGGCAGAGCAGCGCGGCGCCCAGCAGGACCAGACTGGTCGTCGAGGTCCAAGCGAAGGCATTGCCCGCGAACGACACCCAGACCAGCAGCAGGCAGACGCCGCCGACGATCAGCGTGGCGCCCAGCCAGTCGATGCTGACCTTCCGCTTGATCAGCGGCAGCCGCAAAGTCCGGCCCAGGACGATGAAGGCCGCGATCGCCACCGGGACGACGACGAAGAAGCACCACCGCCAGCCGAGCCACGAGGTGTCGACGATCAGCCCGCCGACCAGCGGACCGCTCACGGTCCCCACCGCGAAGACCGCGCCGAGGTAGCCGCTGTACCGGCCGCGTTCCCTCGGGCTGACCATCGCGGCGATGATCACGGCGGCCAGGGCCTGCACCCCGCCGAGGCCGAGGCCCTGAACGGCACGGAAGCCGATCAGCATCGGGACGGACGTGGCGAGCCCGCACAGGATCGAGCCGAGGGCGAAGAGGCTGATCGAGGCCTGCATCAGCACCTTCTTGCTGAACAGGTCGGCGAGCTTGCCCCAGACCGGGGTGGTCGCGGTGGCGGACAGCAGGGTCGCGGTGACCACCCAGGTGTACTGCGACTGGGTGCCGTTCAGCTCGGCCAGGATGGTCGGCAGCGCGTTGGTGACGATGGTCGAACTGAGGATCGCGACCAACAGGGCCAGCAGCAGCCCCGAGAGTGCCTCCAGGATCTGTCGGTGGGTCATCTGGTCATCGGCGACCGGAACGGGCGGCACGGGCGAAGCGGGCGGCGGTGGCGGGGCCTTGGTCGACGGAGCGGGCGCCCCGGAAGTCGAATGCCGCCCGACGGGTGTCGAAACGGGTGTTGAACCCGTCCTGTCGCGCAGCGCGGACCGCGACCGCATCACATCACTCCTCCGGCCTGGTTATTTAGTTGCCGAACACAACTTTACTGGCGCAGGGCGGCGCCCGTCACGGGAATCAGGGAGGCATCCCTCACACCGGGCGATGCGACGCCCGGCCGTCGGGCCGTTCGTGTCGTCTGCCGAGCCCGGCCGAGGGCGGATCTCGCGGGGAGCAGGCCATCGGCTCCTGAGCCGAGCGCGACGGCATCGGGCCGGGCGGGACAGACACTTCCTGCGCGCCGAGACGGCGATCTCGCCCTGGTCGCGCTGCCGCTGTGGGCCGCGTACCGACGCGCGCGCCGGGGCGGCAGGGCGAATTGCGGGGAGCCGGGGAGCCCGGCCTGCGCGGGGTCGGCGTCGGCCGGAACGCCCGGCCTGCACGGGTCGAGCGCGAACGTGTCCGGTCGTGGTCAGCCCTGGTCGGTCGGACGCGACTCAGGCGGGCGCAGCCGGGCTCCCGGGGCGGGCCCCGCCAGTTCCGGCCCTGCCTGCTCGAGCGATGCCGAGCGGGGCCGTGCCGAGCCTGCCGCCGCCGAACCTCCCGCCGCCCAGCCGGGCCCGACCGGGTCCGGCCCGGCCGAGACGAATCGGCGAACGCAGGGCTGCCGGCCCGCGCCGACGCGCCGAGGGGATCAGAGCATCTCGTTGAGCAGCGGCAGCAGCCGCGCCAGTTCGTCGAGGTCGTCCGTCGACCAGGTGCTGAAGTGCTCGTGCAGCCGTTGTCGTCGGCGCTCCCGCAGTCCGCGCAGCCTGCGGTCGCCAACCTCGGTGATCCGTACGAGTCGGGCTCGTCCGTCGGTGGGGTCGGCGACCCGCGCCACGAGGTCCAGTTCGACGAGCTGGGCGATCTGCCTGCTGATCGTGGACTTGTCCAGGCCGAGCATCTCCACCAGTTCGGTGCCGCGCAGCGGCCCGGCGTCGGCGATCAGCGCGAGGGTCCCGTAGGCGGCGGGCTCCAGCGCAGGGTCGATCTGGGCGGCCAGGCTCAGCGAGATCCGCCTGGCACGCCGGAACAGCATCGAGAGCTCGCGTTCCACCGCCTCGGCGGCCACCCGCCGCCGAGGGTGCTCCTCGCCGTCCGAGGCGTCGATCACCGCGATCGAGTCATCGCCCGACTCCGCTCCCACCGAAGCTCCTACCCGAAACTCTCATAACGGTCTCCGGAGTCCAGTGTCGCACTCTCGGCGTCGGTCACCGACTCCCGTCCGACGGCATGTCGCTGCCCGGCACGGGCCGGCTGTCGTTGCCCGGCATCGGCAGGCCGCCGGAGAGCGCGGGCGGGCTCTGCGGCGGGCTCCACGGCCGAGGCATGCCCTTGGCGGCGAAGTAGTCCCCGCCCTTGCGTCGGGTGTCGTCCGTGCCCCAAGGTCGGTCCCTGGCGATCGGCATCAACCGAGGGATGTGCTTGCGGCAGTGGATGTAGGCCTCCTCGACGGAGACCACGACCCAGCGTTCCGGGGTCCGGCCTCGATCGAAGTCGGTCGGCAGACCCGCGTGCTCGGCGCGCAGATCGGCATCCTGGACGACCTTGGCCTTACCGTTGACGTGCAGCCCGATGAGGTCCTGTACGAAATCGACCATGAGGATGCCGACGTGAGGGTTCTCGCTGATGTTGCCGAGACTGGCCATCACCCCGTTGCCTCGGTACTCGGGGTAGGCCAGCGTGTACGGGTCGAGCACCCGGATGAAGCCTGCGGGCCCGGCGCGCAGCGACGCGTCGCACTCGCCGCCGGAGTCGGCCGAGGCGACGAACGCCATGTCCATCCGTCCGATGAACTCGATCATCATGTCGTTGAGCCGGTCCAGCACCTGATCGCGATAGAAGCGCTGGGCACGCTGCTCGCTGCCGAAGGCGGCCTGCAACCGGTGCTCGCCCGCCGAACCGGGAGCCGCGTGCGGATTCGGCGCGACGGGAGGGACCTGCCCTGGGGCGGTCTGCGGCGGCGTGGGCGGCCTGCCAGGTGCGGGAGCAGGGGCCGGCCGGAACCCGGTAGGCGGCGGTCCGAGGGGCTCGACACGGCGAGGGCCCGGACTGGAGATCGGTTCGGCGAGTTCGAGTTCGAGGAGCTCGGCTGCCGCAGTGCCGCTCGGTACCAGTGTCTGGTGGATCACGTGCCCCACCGTGTCATGCCCCACGTCGAAGTTCCACGCCTGTCCCTCTACCTTCATCCTTCTGCCACAGGCATCATCAACGGTGAGTCACTGGCCTACGCCCAAAGGTGGCATCAAGGAACCATTCTGTCCAATGAGGAGTTAGTGTCCCTCTCGGCAGGGACTGTGAACAGGAACGGCGCGTCTGACCGGGCGCGGCGAACTATTTGGAGAAGACTGCACCCGGACCATGACAGCCAACGCCGTGCTTAGCCCTGAGCCTCCCTCACGACGCGCGCCGTCGCCGGGGATCAGTGCCACCGTGCGCCTGATCCGAGACAGCTACGCGCTCATCGAGCCGCACGCCGACGAGGTCGCCAGATTCTTCTACGGGATGCTCTTCAGCCTCGCTCCTCAGACCAGGGAACTGTTCCCGGTCAACATGGAGGTGCAGCGAAGCAGGCTGCTCCGTGCGCTGGTGCACTTCGTCCAGATGGTCGACAGACCCGACGACCTGCTGCCCTTCCTCCGACAACTCGGCCGCGACCACCGCAAGTTCGGCGTGGTGGTCTCGCACTACGAGGCCGTCGGCACCGCACTGCTCTCCGCGATCAAGAAGTTCGCCGGTGACGCCTGGAACCCCAAGATCGAGCTGGCCTGGGCCGAGGCCTACACGATCATGGCCACGACCATGCAGCAGGCGGCCGACGCCGACGAGAACCCCGCCTGGTGGAACGCCCAGGTCATCGATCACCAGCGGCTGAGCTGGGATCTCGCCCTGGTGCGAGTGCAGCCGCAGCATCCGGTGCCCTACCGCGCCGGGCAGTACGTCAGCGTCGAGGTGCCGCAGCGCCCCCGGCTGTGGCGCTACCTGACCCCCGCGAACTCGCCCGGTCCGGACGGTTCCATCGAGTTCCACGTCCGGGCGGTCGACGGCGGCTGGGTCAGCCGCTCGATCGTCGGCCACACCCAGTACGGCGACCACTGGCGCATCGGCCCGCCCATGGGCCGGATGTCGGTGGATCGCGAGCAGGGCCGGGACGTCCTGATGGTGGCGGGCGGGACCGGTCTCGCGCCGATGCGCGCCGTCCTCGACGAGCTGGCCAGGTACGGGGAGAACCCGAGGGTGCACCTGTTCGTCGGCGGTCGCACCCTGGACGACCTTTACGACCTGGACAACCTGCATCGGCTGAGCATCACCAACCCGTGGTTGACCGTGGTCCCGGTGGTGGAGTCGGGGCCGCTCCGATCCGGTATGGAGCAGGGCACCCTGGCCGATGTGGTCACCCGGTACGGAGCCTGGACCGAGCGCGAGGTCCTCGTCTGCGGCTCGCCCTCGATGATCCGCGCGACCGTCTCGCGGATGCTGGTGGCGGGCACGCCGCTGGAACGCATCCGCTACGACCCCTTCACCCTCGACTGACCCTGCGTCCGCGACGGCCGCCTGGTCCGGCGGCCGTCGCGGTCCGCCGGCGAGCCGTACCACCGACTCCGCAGCTCGCACCGGATGGCGCGCCCGACCACACCGTCACGCGGCTGCGCTCACCTGTGCCACGCGACCGCGGTGTCGATCCGGTCCGGGGATGACCCGTAGGCGGGGCACCGGAACGCGAGGGTCGTCTCGGGGACGGGTTCAGGGCGATCACGGATCAGCGGGGCCTGCTGGTGCGGGACCGTGTCGGGGTGAGCCGATCTGGTACGCCCCAGGCCAACCGTGATGCAGCCCGCTTCGTGTCGGCGCCGACCGAGGAACGACGATGATCGAGTCCGTCGGCCTCACCCGGCGCTACGGCCGCGTCCTAGCGGTGAACGACCTCTCCTTCACCGTCCGATCCGGACGCGTCACCGGTCTGCTCGGCCCGCGTGGTGCGGGCAAGTCGACGATCATGCGGATGATCCTCGGCAAGGAACGACCGACGGCGGGCCGGGCGCTCGTCGACGGCAGGCCCTACCGCGAGCTCGACCGGCCGTTGCGCAAGATCGGCGGCCTGCTCGACACGAGTCGGATTCGATCCCGACGATCCGCACGAGCGCGGCTCGGCAGGCTGGCCAGCCGGAACGGACTGCCTGCCCGCCGGATCGACGAGGTGCTCGACCTCGTCGGACTCGCCGAGATGCGGGCGCACGGCGCCGGGCAGTTGTCGCCGCGCGACACCCGCAGGCTCGGGCTCGCAGGCGCACTGCTCGGCGATCCGGAGATCCTCGTGCTCGACGAACCGACCGTCGGCCTCGATTCCGACTGCGTCGGCTGGCTGCGCACGCTGTTACGACGACTGGCGGCCGAGGGGCGCACCGTGCTGATCTCGGGACATCGACTGTCCACCACGGCCGACGTCGCCGACGACCTGGTGGTCATCGGTCGCGGCGAGCTGATCACGCAGTGTCCCGCGGAGGAGTTCCTCGACACCGCGGGCGAGGCGACCATCCGGGTGCGGAGTCCACAGTGCGCGGTGTTCGCCGCCGAGCTGCGGCGTCGGGGGATCACCGTCCACGAGGATCTCGACGGCGAACACGCGGCGCTGCTGATCACCGGCTCGACGAGCCAGGAGATCGGCGAGCTGGCGGCCGCACTCGCCGTCGTGGTGCACGAGTTGTCGATCCACCGCACCTCGGTGGACCAGGCCTTCGCGCTGATCGCCGACCGGGCGCTGCACCGAAGCGACCTGCACCCGGCGGCGGTCGTCGCGGGAGACGCCGCGGTTCTGCACCGTCGCGCCGACGGCGGGCGTGGCTGAGGCGCGGCAGGCGGACCGAGTCTCAGCGGCTCGCAGCGGTCCTCCGCGCTCTTCCTGATCGACCACCTCGTTCGAGGGACGGCGAGAGACCTCGTCGAGCAACTGCGGCGCGAGGTCGAGACCGGCATCGAGCAGTGGTGGACCGAGCACCCCCCGAGCTTCAGCGCCTATCTCGTGCTCGCCGGGCGGGCGACCCCGATCGGGTTCCGCTCGCCGGACCGCCCGCATCCGACCGCCCGACTGCCGAGGCCCGGCCGCCCGGCCGCCCGGCCCGCAGGACATCGATCGCAGTCACCCCGGACGACGTCGGCTCGTCGGGCAATTTCGACGCCCACGCCGCACCTCTCGGCTGAAAAACGCACGTCAGAGACTCGCGCTAGGAATAACTGATATCACTTTGCTAGTCTTCTGATGTACGAGACAACTGGAGGGGACGATGATCGAAGCGAGTGGCCTGACCAAGCGATACGACAAGACCCTTGCTGTGGACGACCTCAGCTTCAGCATTCGTCCCGGCAAGGTCACCGGCTTCCTCGGGCCCAACGGCTCCGGCAAGTCCACGACGATGCGGATGATCCTGGGGCTGGACCGGCCGACCGAGGGCGACGTCCGCATCGACGGCAAGCACTACCGCGACCTGGCGCAGCCCCTGAGCAAGGTGGGGGCCATGCTCGATGCGAAGTGGACCCACCCGAACCGTTCGGCGCGAGCCCACCTGAGCTGGCTCGCCAAGTCCAACCGCCTCCCGGCGAGGCGAGCGGACGAGGTGCTGGAGATCGTCGGACTCAGTGCCGTCGCGCGGCGGCGGGCGGGCGGCTTCTCACTCGGGATGGCCCAGCGGCTCGGCATCGCGGCCGCACTGCTGGGCGACCCGGAGATCCTGCTCTTCGACGAGCCGGTCAACGGGCTCGACCCCGAGGGCATCCTCTGGATCAGGCAGCTCATGCAGCGGCTGGCCGCCGAGGGACGCACGATCCTGGTCTCCAGCCACCTGCTCTCCGAGATGGCGCTCACCGCACAGGAGCTGGTGGTGATCGGCCGAGGCAGGCTGATCGCCCAGTGCAGCACCGCCGAGTTCGTCGATCAGGCCAGCGACACGACGGTCCGAGTGCGCAGTCCGCAACGCGATCGGCTGCGGTCCGCGCTACGCGGCGAAGGGATCACGGCGGCCGTGTCGAGCACCGACGCGAACGAGCTGATCATCAGCGGCAGCACCAGCGAGCAGATCGGCGAACTCGCCGCGGCTGCGGGCGTGGTGCTCCACGAGCTGACGGCTCAACGAGCCTCGCTGGAGGAGGCGTTCCTCGCGCTCACCAACGAGTCGCTCGAATACCAGGCCCGTAGCGAACGCAAGGGCGAACTCGTCGGCGTGGGCACCGCCTCCGCCGCACGACAGGAGGAGAACCGATGACCCTGATCGCCGTCGAGCGCATCAAGCTGCTCTCCATCCGATCACCCTGGTGGTGCATCGCGGCCGGTGTCCTGGTGTCGGTCGCACTCGCGGGTCTCATCGCGGGCTTCTCCGACCCCGAGATGCTGTCGATCGGGCTCACTCAGACGACGAACCAGTTCGGTTTGATCCTCGTCATGGCGATGGCCGCCCTCAGCATCACCACCGAGTACCGCTTCGGTACGATCCGGGCGACCTTTCAGGCCGTGCCAGACCGGGGCTCGGTCCTGTTGGCCAAGGGCGTCGTGATCGCCTTCCTGGCCGGAATCACCGGCCTCGTCACAGCCTTCGGCTCGTGGGGCCTCGCGGTGCTGCTCTCCCCGGAGGCCCAGCTCGCCATCACCACGGCCGGGCAGTGGCGCACGGTCGCGGGCACGGGACTGGTCTACGCGATCGCGGGCGTCTTCGCCCTCGCCGTCGCCACGCTGGTCCGGCAGCCCGCCGCAGCCACCACCGCCGTGATCATGTGGCCGCTCGCGGTGGAGGCCCTGGTCCCGTTGATCCCGAGGGTCGGGCCGGCCGTGGAGCCGTGGCTCCCCTTCTACGCGGCCAACCACTTCCTCTTCGGCGGACAGGATGACTTGGCGGTGAGCATGAACGCGGCCGGGGTGCTGACCAGGTCTGACATGCCTTTCGGGCCGTGGGGCGGCCTCGGCTGGTTCGCGGCGATCTCGGCCGTGCTGCTGGTGCTGGCGGTGATCGTGACGAAGCGGCGCGACGCCTGAGGGGCCTGTCTTCGATCCCGGTCTTCCTGTTGCGCGGGGCAGGCGAGGCGATCTGCGGCAGCTCAGCCACGCCGATCCCCGCTCACGACTCCAGAGGGAGCAAAGGCGGATTCCGCGAACCACCAGATGACGACCGATCGGCAGATGTTTCGGGGACATGTCCGATCGGGTCGGGGGAGAGGTCCGGGCAGGCTCGGTGCGAGCCTGCCCGGACCTTTTTCACTCCACGTGCGGGTGGATCGGTCACTGTTCGTAACCAATCTCGTGATCTCCAACACAACTACATAATAATACTGTTAATTGGAAAGAGGGGTCCCGGCTCGGACGTTAACGTTGGTGATGCTGATAGTCCTACCTACCCCTAGGAGGCATGGATGCCAGCACTCCGCAGCAGGCCCGAGCCGAGCGAATCCGAACGGCCGGACCTCAACCCCGCTGAACGCGCCACGGCCGCAGGCACCTTGTCCGGTACCGGGCTGGCCGACCGAATCCCACTTCCCTCCGCCGACGGGTCAACTCGTCTGACTCTCACTCAGGCCAGATCCACCGGAGACTCCTTGTCCTGGTTGCAGCCCCTCCCCGAGCTCGAATGGTCCCTGGCGCTGGAGGGCAGCGGACCCAGCGTCGCCGACTCGCCGTCGGACGCCCGCAGCTCGTGGGTGCACTTCGGCGCCGAACAAGACGTCCTTGACCTCTACCGGCAGGCGCTCGTCGCAGGCGCCGACCCGGCCGCGCCATGGTGGCTGCGCGCCGTGCACCACGGTGTCCTGGCGTCTCGCGCGGCAGGCTATGCGGTCGAGGACGCTCTGCACGCCGTCCTCGTCGAGCGTCCCGGCTGGGTCTTCGTGCCCTGGGCGGGCAACGGTCGCAGCTGCTACTGGGAGTACACGCCGTCAGACGACGGTCGCGCCCTGCACCCGACCACGATCATCCTGAGTGAGAATCACCCTGGTCTGGTGCTCGTGCTCCCCGCACAGAGCAGCACCCCGGTCCCGCCGGTCCGGTTGGCGGGCGTGGACGAACTGCGTGACCGGCTCACCGAGATCGGAAGCTGGCGGGTGGCCTGAGCCATGGCCGGATCGCAGAAGACGATGGTCTCGGCAGGCGGGCGCGGTGGGCAGGTCCCTGCCGCGCCCGCCTGCCGAGGCGGAGGCGCGAACGCGTCGGGGGGCGAGCGCATTCGCCCCTCCTCGTCTTGATCTTGCCGCACGGGTCCCGGCTCGACAAGGTCGTCGCCCGCCGGAGCATCGACCGCGTTCCGGCTGAGAGCCTGTCTGTGATCCCTGCTGTCGGAGTTGCGCGGGGCAGGCACGGCGATCCGCGGCGTTGTCGTCGGTCCCCATGACTCCGTCCTGGCTCCCTCCTGTCGCCTGGCAGCTCAGCCACGCCGATCCCCGTTCACGACTCCAGCGGGATCACAGACGGACTCTGAGGTCGTCGGCCGAACGACCGTCCCGACTGGACTGATCCTCGGGGCCTGGGGCAGTCTCGGACACCGCGCCAGGTGGCGGAGCCGAACGACGATCTGCCGCGTCTCACCGGACGAGCCTGGCGAAGTGGTCCAGGCCGGAGTCCAGGGAGGCAGATCGGGTGCGAGAGCTCGCCGTGGACTTCGGCACCTCGAACACCGTCGCGGCCGTCCGTACCGGCCCAGAAGCCCCGGCCCGGCTGTTGGGCATCGACGGCAGGCCGGTACTGCCCTCCGCTGTCTGGCTGTCCCCCGACGGGACCCTGGTCGTCGGGCGCGATGCCGAGCGGCAGGCACGGCTCGACCCCAGCAGGTATGAGCCGAACCCGAAGCGACGGATCGACGACGTCGAGGTCCTGCTCGGCGACACGGTCGTTCCGGTGGTCGACCTGATCGCGGCCGTGCTGCGTCGGGTGGCGGAGGAGGCTCGCCGCCAGCTCGGCGCGAACCCGGACCTCGTCCTGCTGACCCATCCGGCCGACTGGCATCGCATCCGGTGCAACACCCTGCGCTCCGCCGCTCGGGCGGCGGGCTGGGCCGATTCGGTGCGGCTGCTCGCCGAGCCTGCCGCAGCGGCTGCACACTTCGCCGGTCTCGAGGATCAACAGCGCAGGCTTGCGCCCGGACATGCGCTGGCCGTCTTCGACATGGGCGGCGGCACCACGGACGCCGCGCTCGTGCTGCGCACCGGAGGCGATGACTGGCAGGTCCTCGCGGAGGCGGGCCTGTCCGATGTCGGCGGCACCGACATCGACCAGGCGCTCCTCGAACACGTGCGTCGGGCGGTGGGCGAGGGCAGACCGGAGTGGCCGGAGCTGCTGCGCCCGACGACGGCCGCGAGCCGCCGATCGGCGCGCGCGATGATCGACGACGTGCGAGAGGGCAAGGAGGCGCTGTCCCGCTACGCGCAGACCGACATCCCGCTGCCCGCCCCGCTCCCGGACGCGCATGTGACCCGCGAGGAGCTGGAGGCGCTGGTCCGACCGCAGCTGGAACGGGCCGTGGCGATGCTGTCCAGCACGATCAACAGCGCAGGCCTGGCTTCCGGTCAGCTCGCGGGCGTCTATCTGGTCGGCGGTGCGTCCAGGATGCCCGCCGTCGCGCAGTCGATCTCCGAGCGCCTCGGGCTGATTCCGGTGGCGGTGGAGTCGCCGGAGAACAGTGTGGTGCTCGGGGCCTTGTCCGCGCCGCCCGCTCGCGACTTCACCGATCCCAGGGAGCGGACTCCCGCGGGCGCGAGTCCGCTCGGCGGCGTGCCAGGGCAAGTTAGGCCTGGCCTCACCAGGCCGGTCTCCCCGGCGTCGGGCACTGCCGGGCCTGCCGTCGGTTCGCACCCCGCCGGGCCGCCGAACCTCGCAGGGCAGGGGCGGTCCCGACCGCCGTCGTCCGAGCCGGTCCCGGTGCAATCGCCAGCCGGGTGGCAGGCGACGAGGTGGCAGCCGATCGCCTCCGACCAGTCCACCGGGTCCTCGGGGCCCGACGAGCCGGTGGGTTCGCAGGTCCCCGAGGGGCCCACTCACGTGATGAACGCGCCGAAACGGCCTCGACGCTCGCCCGGCGCGCTGTGGATCGTTCTGACTGCGGTCGTCGCCGTCGCCGCTCTCGCCGTGGCGGGCGTGGCCGTGTGGTCGCTGAGCAACCGGGAGGACCCGATGGCGGGCGGCGACGGGCTGACGACGGGATCCGGAGCGGACGACCCGACGACCGGAGATCCCCGCCCGCCCGACCCGGACCCGGATTCGACGTCCTCCGGCGGCGAAGATCCCGCGGACGGGTCCGACGCGTTCGGTGACGCCGAGGAACTGCGGGAGTTCGCGGGGGTCGCGGTCGAGCGGGCGGACTCCTGCACCGACGTCAGCGACGACGAGACGTACTCCTACCTGGTCGACGCGGCCGTGCGCTGCGACTACGCGACGGCCGATGGCGACTTCGAGGCGTACTTCTACGACGGCTCGGCCTGCGATCTCATCTTCAGCCCCATCATGGGCTCCGGCGAGACCGGTGAGTGGTCCGGCGCGGGGATGACCGGCGACTGGGTACAGCAGCTGATGCCGACGGACGGCACCGAGCACCTGCTCTACCGGCCGGACGACGGCGGCACGATCTGCGGAGACGCCACCAACGCCGAGGACGACCCGCGCACGGCGGACGAGGTCGTGGCCTTCTGGGAGTCCACGATCCGGCCCGGGAGCTGACGGGCGCCGAGCCGCCTCGTTCGCCGCACCGGTCCGCGATGCGGCGCGGACACGCTCCGCAGTCCGGGCGGGTGCACAGCGTGGAGCGGTCGGATGGCACAGTCTCTTCCTCGGGAGAGGAGCGTGACCAGTCATGTCACCCACTGATCAGCAGGCGCACCACCGCACGGTGGTCAGCTATGTGCGTCGAGGCGAGCGGCTGACCGCAGGCCAGGAGCGTGCCTGGCGACAGCACTGGGGCACCCTGGGGCGCGATCTCGCGACGCTGGACGCAGGCGAGCTGCCGGTCGAGGACTGGTTCGGCAGGCAGGCGCCGCTGACGCTGGAGATCGGCTCCGGGATGGGCGAGACCACCGCACAGCTCGCTGCGGCGGAGCCTGCGGTGAACTACCTGGCGATCGAGGTCTACAAGCCGGGCCTGGCGCAGTTGCTGATGCGCAGCGTGGAACTCGGCGCGACCAACCTGCGTGCGCTGCGAGGCGACGCCGTCGACCTGCTCAACGCGCACCTGCCGCCAGCGTCGCTGGCCGGGGCACGAATCTTCTTTCCCGATCCCTGGCCCAAGACACGCCACCACAAGCGGCGGCTGATCCAGCCCGCCTTCGTTGCGCTGCTCGCCACCCGGCTGGCGCCGGGGGCGACCCTGCACCTGGCCACGGACTGGGCCGACTACGCCGATCAGATGGCGGAGGTCTGCTCGGCGGAGCCGACCCTGCGGAATCGGTACGCCGCCGAGCCGGGCGGCTGGGCACCGAGGCCGGACTGGCGACCGGTGACGAAGTTCGAGCAGCGCGCGAGAGCCGAGGGACGGATCTCGCGCGACCTGATCTTCGAACGCCGGGACTGAATACTCGCCGGCGGGCAGTAGGTTGTCCGGGCGGGATGCTCGATCGCGGTCCGCAGGCAGGCACCCGATCGCACGACACCGAGCGAGGACCCGGCCGGGCCCGACTATCGGAGCATCCACCCCACTCGTCCTCGACCGCAGCGAGCGGTCGCCGGTCGATGGGCGCAGAACGTAGGAAGCCCGCTTGGACGACTTCCGATCCTTGACGACCGTGGACAGCGGGGTGATCCCATCTCGATCGAGCAGAAGCAGGGCAGCACGGCGCGGACGACCGATCACGCCGCTGCCGAGGAGTTCGTCCGCGCCTTTCACGAGGCGCATCCGAGGGCGGGCTCGATGGCGGAACGGCTGGCGAGCGTGCACGCCGAGATCGATGCGACCGGGACCTACCGACATCTCCCCGCCGAACTGGCCTACGGGGCCAGGATCGCGCTGCGGGACAGCGGCTGGTGCGGCAGCGGCGTGCCATGGTGGGCCACCCAGGTTCGTGACCTTCGCGCCGTGCACACCGCCTCAGCGGTGGCGATGCAGTGCTTCGAGCATCTGCGACTCGTCGTCAACCAGACCGGCGTCACACCGATGGTCACGATCTTCGCCCCGGACACGCCGATGGGCTACGGCCCGAGGATCTGGAATCAACAGCTCGTCGGCTACGCCGGACACGTCGACGGCGACGGCAGGGTGCTCGGTGATCCCCGGCAGGCCGAGTTCACCGAGGCGGTTCGAGGACTCGGCTGGCAGCCGCCGGTCGGACGGACGAGGTTCGACCAGCTGCCCCTGGTCGTGGCGACCGAGCAGGAGGGACCCCGGCTGTTTCCGCTGCCTCGGGACGTCGTGGCGGAGATTCCGTTGGAGCACCCGGAACTGCCCTGGTTCGTGGAGTTCGGGCTTCGCTGGTACGCGGTCCCGGTGATCAGCGACATGCGATTGTGCGTCGGAGGCATCGACTATCCGGCCGCGCCGTTCAACACCTGGTTCATCGGCGGAACGGTCGGCAGCCGTGACCTCGGTGCCGAACAGGCCTACGCCATGGCGTTGCCGGTGGCCCGCCGAATGGGGCTGGACACCACGAGCGAGCACACCGGCTGGTACGAGCGGGCCTGTGCCGAGCTGGATCGCGCCGTGCTGCACTCCTTCGGCGCCGCAGGCATCCCGCTCTTCGATCAGGATGCCGAGGCCGCGCAGCGGATGGCCTGGCTGCGGGCCTGGCATCGGCCGGGTGGACGTCATGCCTGCTACGTCCGAGGCGGTTGAGGGCCTTCTCGTGCAGTCGGCGGTTGGCGCCGATGGTGGCAGCGGCGCCGGGGCGGTCGTGGCCGGTGACACCGCCGACCGGGGTGACGCAGGCCGTCCGAGGCTGCGTCGACGGCGCTGCCGTGGCGGCGGGGCCGGGCGGGTCGGGCCAGGCTCTGCCGCTACGGTCGGCCGCCTGCCTGG
Organism: Actinoalloteichus fjordicus; assembly: GCF_001941625.1. Lineage (NCBI taxonomy): Bacteria > Bacillati > Actinomycetota > Actinomycetes > Pseudonocardiales > Pseudonocardiaceae > Actinoalloteichus > Actinoalloteichus fjordicus. The sequence goes on along the minus strand of NZ_CP016076.1, from coordinate 6,930,147 downwards.
CCCGGTCGCGCCGGCGGCTCCGTGGCTCCGTCGCCGCGTCTCGTGCCACCGCCGGGCCTCACTGATGACGGACGGCGGCGGCGAGGCGGGGCTCGAACAGGCTCGAGCGGCGGGCGGTCCGCTGCGAAGTGCCCTGCGCGGTGACTCCCTCGGCCGCCGCCTTCCTGGCTGCGACGCGCGGACCCTCGGCTCGCCGCTCCGTGAGGTCGGGCAGCAGGGTGCTCAGCGCCATCAGCAGCAGCATGGTCAGTGCCAGCACGCCTGCGGTCCAGGTCAACACGATGTTCATCATCTTCGGCTCCCGAGTTCGTTGGGTCATCGTCGTGCTACGAGTCTCGCTCTCGAGGGGGCCGGTCCGGATCGGTCGGACGGCCGAGATCGACGGGCCGATCGGCTGGTCTGCACCCGACCGATCGGCCGGGGCCGAGCGACGACCTGTCCGGCGGGGCCTCGGCTGGGCCTCGGCAGGCAGCGTCCGGCGGCGCGGCACGGTCGTGCACTGTGGACGACGAAGCGCAGCGGCGGCGACCCCCGCCGTTCGGCGCGCGGGCACCGCAGCGGACGGCGGCGGCCTGCGACCGTGCCGTTCGCAAAGCCTGTCTTCAATCCCCACTTCCCTGTTGCGCGGGGCAGGCGGCGGCGATCTGTGGCGTTGTCGTCAGTGGACATGACTCCGTTATGCCTCTTTCCTCCGCCTGGCGGCTCGTCCACGCTGATCTCCGCTCACGACTCCAGGGGGATCAAAGACAGGCTCTAGAAGACGCGCCGCGATCCGGCTGCGGCATGGTCGTCGACCAGGCGGATCGGGCGGTCGTCCTCGCGAGTACGCGGGACGAGACGACGGGCTCGGCGCTCTCCCCGGCGATCAGGAGTCGCCCGCTTCCGCACGAGCCGTAGGGCGAAGCCGACGTCCGACTCGCAGGCCGCGCCTGCGAAGCGGGCGCACCGTGCGCTCCACGACGCAGGCGACTCTCGCGCCCTGCTATCCGCGATCGTGCCGAGACGCTGCCCACGGGACGACCGATCGTGCGGTCGCCTGTCCTGGCGGCCGGTGACACCCGCCGTCGTGTCGAACGATCAGCACCGGCCGCCTGCCGCCAGGACGGCGGTCACTCCTCGGCGAAGGGCTCGTCACTCACATTGCGCAGCACCCGGCCCGCCGCCCAGGCGGCCGACACGGCGACGGCGACACCGAGCGCCACCGGAACCGCCAGCGAGGGATGGATCACGAGTTCCAGGCCGAACAGCCGCACGAAGCCCGCGCCCACGCCGAAACCCGCGAGAGCCGCGCCGAGGGACGCCACCAATGCAGGCAGCGCGGCCTCGGTCCGCAAGGCCCGGGCCAGGACCTGCACCGAGGCCCCGGTGGCGGTCAGCGCGCCCAGAGTCCGGCGGCGGTCCAACACCGAGCCCGCCGAGGTGACGACGGTGCTCGCGCAGGCGAGCAGGGCCGCGATACTCAGACCGATGATCGTCACCCGGCGTAGATCGTCGAGCAGGATGCGGCTCTGGACCTCGGTCATGGCGACGCTGTCCACCTCGACTCCGGGCGCAGCCCGGCCGAACGCGGTGCGGACCACCTCGGTCCGGTCGGCGGGCGCACTGACCAGCACGGAGGTCTCGGCGATCGCGGCGGAGTCCTGGACGAGAGCGGGATCGACCAGCACCGACCCGGCCAGCTCCGCAGTCGATCCCGCCATGGCATGCACGGTGACCGGCTCCCCGTCGGCCAGCGGCACCCCCGGCACCGACTCGTCCTGCGCTGCGTCGTCGGGACTCGTCCCGGCCCCGTCTTCGGTTGCGGGCCCGGCCTGCTCCGGTTCTCGGGCGGTCCGAACGTTCTGGAGTCGCAGGCCGGTATCGGGCAGGAACAGTTCGCTGCCCACCCAGACCCCCGGCTCCTCGGCACAGCGGCCGATCGGCAGCCGAGTCAGTTCCGCCGCAGGCGCGCACGCCAGTACCAGCGCGGGGTACTCGTGGTTGCCGTCGCCGGTGCGGAGCCGCGCCCGGCCTGCGGTGACCACCTCGCCGGGCACCTCGTGCTCGGCGAGGCCGATGCGGAGCCGCTCGGCGATCTCCTTGGCGTCGGCGGTGGGCACGTCGGCGTACAGGACGTCGGACTGGAACGAACGTCCGACCGGACTGCTGTTCGCCAGGCTGGGCAGCACGGTCAACGCCAGCGCCCCGACGAACACGGCCAACACCACACCCGAGGACGACCGATAGGCCGCCTGCGGGTCGTCTCGCAGCCGTCGCCCCGCGAGCAGCGTCGACGGTCGGCGCCACAGCGTGGTGAAGAGCAGGCCGATCATCGAGGTCAGCCACGGGCCCACCGTCGAGGCGGACAGGACGATCGCGGCCATCGAGAGGATCAGCAGACCGGGGCCGCCGCCGTTCTGGGCGACGAGCAGGCCTGCGGCGAACAAGGCCCCCACCATGACCAGGACCACCAGTCGCCACGTGCTCGGTGCTCGGCGGCGTCGTGCGGCCACCGCACCGAGCGGGTTCGCCACCACCCGACGGAGGCCGAGAACGGCGGCGAGGACCACGAGCAGCGGGATGCCGAGTCCGACGAGCAGCAGCGTCGAGGCGGCGGGCGTGAAGTCGCCGGGCAGCCAGGTCCCGCCCTGCCAGGAGACCCGTGCGACCAGGCCCGGCACCGGGATGCCGAGCAACAGCCCGAGTGCGGTGCCCGCGACGGCGGCGATCCCGGACTCGACGGCGGTCAGGAACAGCACCTGCCCCGGGGCGGCACCCGCCAGCCGCATCGAGGCGAGCCTGCGTTCCCGGCGGGCGGCGGTCAGCCGGGCGGTCGAGGCGACCAGCACCAGGCTCGGTACCGCCAGGACGGCCAGGCCGATCATCGCGAGGGTGAGCAGGAAGATGTCCGGGCCGCCTCGGTCGCTGATCAGTCCCGAGATCGCATCGGCGTCCGCACTGAGATCAGCCTCGTGGTGTCCGACCACGGCCACCAGCTGTTCCGGAAAGGCGAGGGCCTCCTGACCGAGTTTCCCGACCACGACCCCGGGGAACCGGTCGGCGAGTTCCTCGGGCGGCAGCTGTGCCGCCAGATCGGCGAGGGCGGGAGAGAGCAGCACCTCGCCGGGAGCGGGGAAACCGGGGATCCCCGCCGTGACCGGGACGGTGTCCGGCGCCGCGTCGTCCTGCACCGCCACGTCGAGCCGGGTGATCGGCTGCGTTCCGACGACGTCGGAACTCTGATCGACCAGCGCGGCCGTCGAGGTCGGGGTGCCGTGCGAACCGACGTACTGCCAGGCAAAGCGCTCGCCGCGTGCCGCCGACGCGTCGGGCAGGGTCAGCAGCAGGACGACGAGTGCGGTGCCGACCGCGACGCCTGCCGAGGTCAGGGCGGCGGAGATCCGACTCCGCCGGTCGAAGCGAAGGATGCGCAGGGCGAGCCCGACGGGGTTCATGCCGAGGGCCGTCCGGCGACGAGGCCGTCGCGGATCTCCACCCGACGCCCGGTCCGATCCGCCACGGCGGGGTCATGGGTGACGATGACGACGGCCGCCCCGGTCGTGCTCGCGGCGTCGAGCAGGGCGGTGATCGTCTCCTGCCCGGTGTGCGTGTCCAACGCGCCGGTCGGCTCATCGGCGAAGATCACCTTTGGCTCATGCGCGAGCGCCCTGGCGATGGCGACCCGTTGAGCCTGGCCGCCGGATGCCTCGCCGGGCCTGCGCTGCTCCAGCGCGGCGAGCCCGAGCCGATGCAGCCAGGTCCGGGCCGTCGTCAGCGCGGCGGACCGGTTCGTGCCGCCCAGCAGCAGCGGCAGCGCCACGTTCTCCAGACAGGTCAGCTCCGGGACCAGCATCCCGGCCTGGAACACGAACCCGAAGGCGCTGCGCCGGAGTTCGCTGCGCTTGCGTTCTGGCAGCTTGTCGATCCGCTGATCAGCCAGGAGCACCTCGCCCCCGTCCGGCGGCAGGATGCCTGCCAGGACGTGGAGGAGGGTGGTCTTGCCGGACCCGGACGGCCCGACGATCGCGACGACCTCGCCCCGGTTCACGGTCAGGTCGACGCCCGCCAGGGCATGCTGCTCGCCGTAGCGCTTCGTCAGGCCGTTCCCGACGAGCAGCGTCGCCTCGCGGCCTCCTGGCGTGGAGGTCCCGTGATCTGCGGCCTCAGGTGCGGTGGTCATCGGTGGCACGGTCGGTTCACCTCGGGTTCGCGTCGGACGGAGGTCCCGGCGCCTGATCGACGCGGCGAGCGCGCATCGCCGTGGTGCGGGACCGGACATCACAGTGCCCGGGCGCACCTGCGGGACGCTTCGGTCCAACGGCCGGCGATCTCTGCCGCGCCTCAGCCGTTCGGTCGGCGAGCGCAGGCCGAACGGCCGAGGTCGACATCGACGGCCAGGACGTACGGTCACCGGCATGAAACGGGGGCTGTTGGCAGGGTGGATAGAGGGCATGCCGTCGCGATACCGGGCACTGGCCCGGCAACAGTGGCCGCTGGCCTTGGCGCTGGGACTGTTCCTGCTGCTCCAGCTGGGCGCGCTCGGCTTCGGGCCGTCGGCGCAGATGGGAGTGGGTCTCTCGGCGGTGCTCGTGGTCACGGCCGTGGTGGCGCCGTTGCGGCCCTTCCGGGCGGCGATGGTCACCTCGCTGCTGCTGGTGGGCTTCGCGGTCCTCATGACGGCGGTCGGCGGCCACTCGACCCTGCAGTACAGCCTCGCGGGGCTCTGCGGCGCGATGGCGGTCCTGGCGTACTCGGTGCGCTACCTGGAGAAGGCGCAGGCCCGGCTGAGCGTCGTGACGCTGATCGTCTCCCTCGAGATGAGCATGGCGCCGGAGCTGGTCAGGCATGCGTCCGATCTCGGAGACCTGGTGCGGGGATTCCTGGCCCTGCAACTCTTCGCCGGTCTGATGGTGGTGCCGTCCCTGATCACGGGCCTGTACTTCCGAGGTGCCGACCGGGAGCGTGATCAGCGCACCGGGCGGAAGGTCCTCGCCGCTCAGCAGGCGGAGCGGATGGCGTTGGCCAGGGAATTGCACGACGTGGTCGCGCATCACGTGACCGGCATCGTGGTGCAGTCGCAGGCCGCCAGGATCGTGGCGGCGAACAATCCGGAGGCGGTCGCCAAGGCGCTGGAGCTGATCGAGCACAGCGGAACCGAGGCGCTGACGGCCATGCGCAGGCTGGTGGGGACGATGCGGGAGGGCACCGCACCCGGCGACTCCGCCGCCACGCAGGCGACGATGGACCTCGACTCCGACCTGCGGGCGCTCGTCGATCGCGCCGGGCGCAGCGGCATTCCCGCCCGGCTGGACGCCGTGCCCGGCGGTGACGTGCCGCCCGAGGTGGGCCGCTCGGTGCTGAGGCTGGTGCAGGAGGCGTTGACCAACTCCGGCAAGCACGCCAGGAACATCACCCTGGCGCTGGTCGCGGTGTATCGCACCGAGTCGGGTCTGCGGATCCTGGTGACCGACGACGGCGACGGCGGGGTGCAGGAGCCGGTCGGCGGCTCGGGTGGCTACGGTCTCATCGGGATGCGCGAGCGGGTCGATCTGCTCGGCGGCGAGTTCAGCGCGGGGCCGGGACCACACCACGGATGGCGGGTGGAGGTCCTGCTGCCCATGCAGGATGTTGAAGCGGAGTAGAACATGACGATCAGAGTGCTGATCGCCGACGACCAGGAGATGGTCCGCGCCGGGTTCCGGATGATCCTCGAGGCCCAGCCCGACATCGAGGTGGTCGCGGACGTTCCCAACGGCGTCGAGGCACTGCGTCGTGCCCAGGAGTTGCGGCCCGACGTCTGTCTGCTGGACATCAGGATGCCGGAGCTGGACGGCCTCGAGGTGGCGCGCAGACTGGCCGGTCCCGACGTCGCCGATCCGCTCAAGGTCGTGATCGTGACGACCTTCGACCTCGACGAGTATGTCGCGGCGGCGCTGGCGGGCGGGGCGAGCGGCTTCCTGTTGAAGGACGCGGGCCCCGCGCTGCTGGTGGAGGCGATCAAGGCTGCGGTGCGTGGCGACGCGCTGGTGTCTCCGCAGATCACCGTGCGGCTGCTGAAGCATTTCAGCGCCCCGGCCAAGTCGACCGTCCGTCAGCCCGTCGACGCGCTGACGGAACGCGAGATCGACGTGGTGCGCGAGGTGGCACGGGGCTGTACGAACACCGAGATCGGCGGCGAGCTGTTCATGTCGTTGTCCACGGTGAAGACCCATCTGGCGGCCGTCCAGCAGAAGCTCGGCGCCCGTAACCGGGTGGAGATCGCCGCCTGGGCCTGGCGCTCCGGGATGATGGCGGACGACTGACCGCGCTGGTCGAGGGGATCGGCGGACTCCGGGTCGCCTGCGCGGCCCGGAGGGGGTTCTCGACCGATCGTGATGCGGTGCCTGCTGCGGCGTTGCCTGCCGACGCAACTGCGCCGCTTCGTCATCGACGGTCGGTCCCCGGCCTGCCGATGCTCACCGAGCGCTAGCGAAATCCTCCGGCGGACCGTCGTCTGCGCCGCCGACGGACGTCGTGATCCGGCCGAGCGAACTCGACCTCGACGGTGCCCTCCTGACCGGTCTTTCGCCGCAGTCCGTTGATCTTCCACTTCGCTGCGGTCTCGGTCATCGCCGACGAAATCACTGTTCATAGAGCCCGCAGCCGTCGTCCGGTAGCGATCGTTCTGGCGTGAGCGATGACCAGGAATGGGGAGTCCCCTCGACCACCGACCGACTGACGACCCGTCGTCTGCGGCGGCCTGCCACTTCGGCCACCGCCATCCTGGTTGGTGGCTTGACACTGAGAGTGAGCGCCGAACATGATCGATCCTGTGAACAGTCCGGATCACGAGCAGGTGCCCTCGGCGGCGACCATACGGGCGTTGACCCGTCGGCTGGCCACCGAACAGCGGGACGGCCGGGTGCCCTCGGTGGTGGCCGGTCTCGTCCGGGACGAGACGACCGTCTGGACCGGCTCGCGGGGACGCGTGAACGACGCGACGCCCACGCCGCACACCCAGTACCGGATCGGCTCGATCACCAAGACCTTCATCGCCGTGCTGGTGCTGCGACTGCGTGACGAGGGCCTTCTGCAACTGTCGGACCCGGTCGAGAAGCACCTGCCCGGCACCACGTTCGGCGATCGCACCGTCGCGGCCCTGCTGGCGCACGCGGGCGGTCTGACCGCCGAGCCGCCCGGCCCGTGGTGGGAGCGGACCCAGGGCACCTCCTGGTCGGAGCTCGCCGACCGATTCAGCGCCGAGACCACCCCGCATCGAGCAGGCCGCAGGCACCACTACTCGAATCTCGGCTTCGCGGCGCTGGGCGAGATCGTGGCGCGTATCCGGGGCGAGGACTGGCTCGCCGCACTGGACCGCGAGATCCTCGTGCCGTTGGAGCTGACCCGCACCACGGCGATGCCCGTCGCCCCCCATGCACAGGGCTGGGCCGTGCACCCGTGGGCGGACGTGCTGCTGCCGGAGCCCGCGCACGACGGCGGCGCGATGGGACCGGCGGGCCAGCTCTGGTCGACGGTGACGGACATGCTCCGCTGGTCGACGTTCCTCGGCGGCGACACGGCCGAGGTCCTGCACCCGGACACCCTCGCCGAGATGTCCGACCCCGTGGTGGTCGAGGACGGGGACGGCTGGCGCTCCGGCCAGGGACTCGGACTCCAACTGCTGCGGCACCAGGGCAGGCGGCTCGTCGGACACGGCGGATCGATGCCAGGCTTCCTGTCCACGGTGTGGGCGGATCGCACCGAGAAGAGCGGCGTCGTGTTCCTGGCCAACGCCACCTCCGGCATCGGCGGCGCCCTGGCGATCGGCCTGCTCGACATCCTCGTCGAGCAGGAGCCGAGGGTGCCTGCCGAATGGCGGCCGCAGGCGACGCAGCCCGATCCGGAACTGCTGGCACTGACCGGCGAGTGGTACTGGGGCACTGCGGCGTACGTGCTCCGGCTGCTCCCCGACGGAATGCTGAACCTGACCCCGATGGGCGGCCGGGGACGCACCTCGCGGTTCCGGGCCGTCGACGACGGCTGGATCGGCCTGGACGGCTACTACGCGGGCGAACACCTGCGGGTGGTCCGTCGATCCGACGGCACGGTGAGCCACCTGGACCTGAACACGTTCATCTTCGCCAGGACGCCCTACGACCCGACGGCCCCGATCCCCGGTGACGTCGACCCGGGCGGCTGGCGCGGTTCGGCGACCTACTGAACCCCCGGGCGGCCCGCGCTCTAGGTCGTCGCGGCCTATAGGCCCGGTCGCCCGCCGGTCCGACGGCGGCACCCGCCTGCTGCGGATCGGCGAAGAACATCGAAACTCCGCGAGTCGTCGGACTCGCGTCTGGGGAGGAACCCGCGTCGTGTCGGCTCTGGACACACGACGCGGGTGACGGCGGGCTTGTCGCCACGATCAGATCTCGCACGGAGACCGCAGGGAGGTCTACCGTGACAGGCGTGAAGGTCACCGGACACGCGGCGTTACTGGCGGAGTTGCGTGCCGTGCTCGGGCGCGACGCCGTCCTGACCGATCCCGACGTCGTCGAGGGTTATCGACGGGACATGATGCCGCTCGCCTCGGCCGGGCACCCGTTGGCCGTGGTGCTGCCCGCCACCACCTCCGACGTGCAGCGCATCGTGCGAGCCGCTGCCGCCGCCGGGGTGTCCATCGTGCCGCGTGGCGCGGGCAGCGGGCTGTCGGGCGCCGCCAACGCGATCGACGGCTGTCTCGTGCTGTCCACCGCACGGATGCGGTCGATCGTGGAGATCGACGCGGACAATCGCGTGGCGGTGGTGGAACCGGGCGTGATCAATCTCCAACTGCGCGGTGCCGTCGAGAAGCACGGACTCTTCTATCCTCCCGACCCCTCCAGCTACGACTGGTGCACCATCGGCGGCAACCTGGCCACCAACGCGGGCGGGCTGTGCTGCGTCAAGTACGGCGTCACCACCGACTCCGTGCTGGGCCTGGAGGTGGTGCTCGCCGACGGCGAGCTGCTGCGCACCGGCCGACGCACCATGAAGGGCGTCGCGGGCTACGACCTCACCAAGCTGTTCGTCGGCAGCGAGGGCACGCTCGGCGTGATCACCAAGGCCACCCTCGCGCTGCGTCCGCTGCCCCAGGCACCCGCGACGCTGGTCGCGACCTTCGCCGCCACCGAGACGGCCGCCTCGGCGGTCAGCCGCATCGTCCGGGAGGGCATGGTGCCCTCGTTGTTGGAGATCATGGACGCCGTGTCGATCGACGCGGTGGAACGGCACTTGAACACCGAACTCGGCGCGGGAGCCGGCAGCGCCGCACTCCTGCTGGCCCAGTCGGATGTCGGCGGCGACGCCGGACGCGCCGAGATCGAGGCGCTCGAACGGGTCTGCACTGACAGCGGAGCCGAGTTCACCTACAGCACCGCCGACCTGGCCGAGGGACGCCTGCTGCTGGCGGCCCGCCGAGCGGTGCTGCCCGCGCTGGAGCTGCTCGGCCGAGGCCTGACCGACGACGTCTGCGTCCCGCGCACCCGGATCGGCGAGCTGATCAGCGGCTGCGCGGCCATCGCCGATCGGATCGGGCTGACGATCGCCGTGGTCGGCCATGCGGGCGACGGCAACATGCATCCCACGATCGTCTACGACCCCGACTCGGCGGCCCAGGAGGCGGCGGCCCGTCAGGCGTTCGACGAGATCCTGGCGCTGGGCCTGTCACTCGGCGGCACGATCACCGGCGAGCACGGCGTCGGCAAGATCAAGCAGGACTGGCTGGCGACGGAGATCGGCCCCGTCGGCCTCCGTGCCCATCGCGCGGTGAAGCGGGCCCTCGATCCGGAGAACCTCTTCAACCCTGGCTCGATGTTCTCGATGGACTGATCGGCGGCGATCGGGTGACGCCTGCGCACCGGAGTTCCAGCGCACCCGGAGTCCGGTGCGGCACAGTGTCCTTGAGGTCGCGCAGTCGCTAGAGCAGCGACACCAGTCCCGCCAACGTGCCTGCCAGCAGCCCCACCAGCAGGATCAGCAGCCAGCCGGTCCACCGGAGCGGCCTCGGCTCGTGCCTGCGTCGGCGCGGCGGGGCGGCCTCGGCCGGATGCGTGCCGGAACCGCCGCTGACCGCCTGCGCACGCAGCGCCTGGGACAGCAGCTGTTCCGGATCGCGGGCGGTGCTCACCATGGCACCGTAACCGACCCCGACGACGGCCGGGACCGCCGGCCGACGCTCGCCGTCCGGCGATCCGGCGGTGTCTCGACCCGGGCCGGCGCCCGACCGGTGCCGGACGCCGACGCGACTCAGCGTTCGACCACCTCACCGCGACGCAGCACGTTCCGAACGTGCAGCTGCTCGTCAAGGACCACCAGGTCCGCCCGGTGACCGGGGGCGATCTGCCCGATCTCCTTGTCCATGCCGAGCACGGCGGCGGGCCGCGCCGAGGCCGCGGCGACCGCCTCCTCGACGGTCAGGCCGCAGACCTCCACCAGGTTGCGAAACGCGACGTCCATGGTGAGGCTGCTCCCCGCCAGCGTGCCGCCGTCCAGCAGCGGCACCCCGTCGGTGACGGTCACTCGCAGGCCGCCCAGCTCGTACTGGCCGTCGCCCATTCCCGTGGCGGAGATCGCATCGGTGACCAGCACCGTCCGTGCAGGCCCTGCGTGCCGGGCGGCCAGCCGCACGGTGGTGGGATGCAGGTGCACCAGATCGCAGATCAGCTCCACGGTGACCCGCTCGTCGTCGAGCAGCGCTCCGATCGGCCCCGGCTCGCGATGGTGCAGCGGGCGCATCGCGTTGAACAGGTGAGTGGCGACGGTGGCGCCTGCGGCGACGGCGGGCAGCACCTGCTCCTCGACCGCATCGGTGTGTCCGAGCGCCGCGATCGCACCGCCGTCGACGAGCTGGCCGACCGCTCGGACGGCGCCGTCCAGTTCGGGCGCCAGCGTCACCATGCGCACCGACCCACGCCCGGCCGTCAGCAGCCGGGCCACCGCGTCGCGGTCGGGCGGCAGCAGCAGCTCCGGCGCGTGCGCTCCGCAGCGGGCGGCGGACAGGAAGGGGCCTTCCAGATGGATGCCCGCGAGCAGGTCGTCCTCGACCAGCTCGGCGAGACTGCCGACCTGTCGGGCCAGCTCGGGCACCGAGGCCGAGACGAGGCTGCCGAGCATCGTGGTGGTGCCCCTGGCGCGGTGCGTGCGGATCGCCGTCTCGACCCGCTCCGCAGAGCCGCCGCTGAAGGACTCGCCTCCGCCGCCGTGGCAGTGGATGTCGACGAAACCCGGCACCACCCAGGCGCCGTCCACGGCCTCGGTGCGCGCCGCCGAGGGCGCGACACCCTGCCCGACCTCGACCAGTCGCCCGGCCGCGATGGCCACCCAGCCGTCGTCGAGCACTCCCTCGGCGGTGACGACGCGACCGCCGGACAGCACCAGGTCGACCTCGGTGCGGGGGGCGGTGGTGTGAGCCTGAGTCATCGGTCCTCCTGAATGCCTGCTGCCAACAGTGCCGCGCCGAGGCATCCCGCCTCGTCCCCGAGCTCGGCGGTGCGAAGCACGGGGACGCGCTGGAACGAGATCAACGCGGTGAGTCTCTCGCGCAGCGGGGCGACGAGCAGGTCGCCCGACAACGCGAGGCCGCCGCCCAGCACGATCACCTCCGGGGCGAGCAGCGTGACGAGCAGCAGAATCCCCCTGGCCAGCCCGTCCAGCGCGTCGTTCCACACTTCGACGGCCGCGGGATCGCCCGCCTCGACCTGGACGGCCACCTCGGCGGCGCCGGACACCGGCCGTCCGACCCGCTCGGCGTAGCGGCGGGTCAGGGCGGCGGAGGACGCCACCGCTTCGACGCAGCCGACGGCTCCGCAGGTGCAGCGTTCGTGGTGGCCGATGTCGACGTGGCCGATCTCCCCGGCGAAGCCGCCGCCGCGCAGCATCCTGCCGTCGACGAGCAGCGCCGCCGCGATGCCGGTGCCGATCGGCAGGACCACCGCGTCGCGACAGCCTCGGGCCGCGCCGAGCCGGACCTCGGCCAGGCCGCTCGCGCGAATGTCGTGACCGAAGGCGACCGGGAGATCGGTCCTGGCCCGCAGCAGCTCGCGCAGCGGCGCGTCTTGCCAGCCGAGATTCGCCGAGTAGACCGCGACGCCGCGATCCTCGTCGACGATGCCGGGCACCGCGACGCCCGCCGCGTGGACCGGGCCGTCGGCCTCGGCACGCAGCTCGTCGATCAGCTCGCTCACCGCCTCGATGACGAGTTCGGCCGTCCGAGCCCCGGCGGCGGCCCTGGCGTCGTCCGGGGCGTTCTCGTCGATCGCGGCGCGTGGCGTGCGTCGTCGTCGACGGAGGAGCGCGACGGCGCTCTCGGGGCCGACGGAGACGAGCGCGGCCTTGATGTCGGTGCCGCCGACGTCGACGGCGACCACCTGACGGGTGTCCTCACGGGTGATGCCCACGAGGAGGATCCTGCGGCACGTACCCCACATTGGTCTATACAACCCACGAAAGATCTGGGTTCGTCACCGAATCGGCAGGATGTCGCCTCCCGTCGGATTCGGCGGTCGAGCACACCGCAGGGAACGGCGGGTGAGCCGGATCAGACCCGGTGTCCGCGCGCCGTCCTCACGATTCCCCGCCGTCGGCGGACCGGGTGATCTGCCCTGTGAGCAGGCGCGATGTCCGGATCGCCCCGCTCGGCCGCCGACGAGGTCTGCTCAGGTCGACGGCCGGGCCCCGACCGATGGGGACCCCGTGCCGCCGGGCTCAGCGCCCGGAACGGATGATCGCCTGGAGGGCGTCCAGCGCGCGGGACGCGGTGGACTTCACGGTGCCTCGGGAGATGCCGGTCGCCTCGGCGATCTCGGCCTCGGAGAGGTCTCCGTAGTAGCGCAGCACCAGTACCTCGCGCTGTCTCGGCGGAAGCTGGGCGAGTGCGCGCACCACGGTCTGATGTTCGGCGGTCAGCATGGCCAGCGACTCGGCGGAGCGGGCGTTCGGGTTGTGGGGCGGTGTGTACTCCCGGGCGGTCTTACGCCTGCGCAGCACCGAGCGGCTGCCGTTGACCACGGCGGTGCGCAGGTAGCCCACTGCCGCGGTGGCGTCTCGCAGCCCGGACCAGTTGCGATGCAGGCCGGTGAAGGCCTCCTGGACCACGTCCTCCGCAGTGGAGATGTCGTCGACCAGCAGGATCGCCAGGCGCACCATGCGCATCCGGTGCTGTCGGTAGAGATCTTCGAGCGTCAGCGGCTGCTGTTCCCCGGAGCGTGGCAAGGGCGAGTCGAGCGTTCTGAGATGGCCGAACGTCCGTTCGACCGGGTTGTTCCTGCCATCGCCGACGCCTGGGTGGAATCTGTCCGCCGCCACTCGAGCAAGGTACCCAGGAGGCCGCTCCCCGTCGTAGGCAGTGCGAGCTCGTGCCCAGGACTGCCGGACTTCGTCACACCTTCGTCAGCTCCCCGTGACCGAATGGACACATGGTGTGGATGCTGTCAACAGGATCTCGGCCCTTTCGGGGCCGCACGACGGCGGGTTCGGCACGCCGAAAGGGTCTCTTTCGGGTCACTACTGCGCGGTAGCACCGCGTCGAGGTCCCGGCCGTCGCGTCGCAGGCGGCTGCCGCGACGGAGTCTGGCCGCTGATGACCTGGAGTTTGCCGATCGGCGGTCGAGATCATTTATTCGAGTCGGCTCATCCTGCCATTTCGGTGAATTCGCGCAACTCCGAGTCAGATTCACCTCGTGGAGCTAACTGGCATGGGTGGTGTGGCGGCGGTACCGGCGCGGGGTCAACATTGTGCTCGGTTGGGATTCGGGACCAGCCGGTCGGAGAAAATCAATACGGAGGTCAGACCGTGCAGATTCGTAAGATGCTCGCCAAGACGCTCATTGCAGGCGCCATCGTGGTGGCCCCCGTTCTTGCCGCGACCCCCGCCATGGCGGGCGAGTACGACAAGGGCCACGACGACAAGGGCAAGGGACAGGAGTTCCGCCTCGACGTCGGCGAGTGGAACACCTACAAGGTCTACAGCGACCTCGAGGTCAAGGTCGACTTCAAGACCGGCTTCGAGTTCGAGGGTGGCGACTTCGCGTTCGCCTCGATCGACTTCTGATCGATCTCATGGCGCGCTGAAAATGATCTCGATGAATCAGCTCCTCGGTTCATCGAGATCATTTTTTTATGCCGGCAGGTCGGCCTTCTGATCATTTTCTTCTGATCAATTCGATGCCGAATCGACTGCCGCGTTCCAAGTGGTCTCCGGCGGCTCGATCCGGTTGATCGAATTACTGCTTCTCGGCTGCCGTCGGGTCTCCGGCAGCGATTGATCGACATTTTCTCCGCTGGTCGCGCACCCGCGTCAGGCTGCCCCGCCGGGTGCCGTCGTCTCTGGCGGCTCGCCATTCTCGGACCGTTTCCGGCGGCAGGCTCGGCACGCCCCGAGATCCTCGGTCTGCGTCGGCTGCGGAGGCCCTCGGTTCCGGCCTGCCCGCGCGGCCTCGCACCGCCGACGCAGCGACGGCGGGCCTGCCGAGCGGCGGTAGCGTCGACTCCCGTCAGGACACGCTGTCGACATCGCGGGAGAGACAACGGCATGGCCAGATTCGCAGTCCAGCTCGTCTTCACCTCGGACACCGAGCGGCGGCTCGGCGTCCGCCCGGCGCATCGGGACTACCTCACCACGCTCGCGGAGAAGGGTTCGCTGCTCGTAGCGGGCCCCTGGGCGGACGACACCGGCGCGCTGCTCGTGTACGACGTGGCAGACGAGAACGAGCTGCAGCGACTGCTGCACGAGGACCCCTACTGGCCCGCCGAAGTGGTCGCCGAGGTGATCATCAGGGAGTGGACCCCGCTGATCGGGGCGTGGTTAACGGCTACCTGACGGCGTGTCGTTGTCGACGCGCCGAGGGAGCGGCGAGTCAGGGCTCGAATCAGGACAATCCCTGAGCCGACCGATGGTCACAGCGTCAACAATCGTCGGCATGCGTGACGCGACTGTGGCCGACACTGATCATTGGCCGGCTCCTGCCGTGCGAGCGGTGGCCGGGCTCTCCTTACTGGGAATCCTGCTCTCCGCCATCGCCTTCACCGCGATGCACGTCGGCTTCGGCGACGGTTTCGACGCCGTCAGTCAGACGCTCAGCGAACTCGTCTACGTCGAGGGCGGCGCGTCGCTGATCCCGATCAGCATGGTCACGCTGGGCCTCGGCTCGCTCGTGCTGCTGCCGCTGCTGCGCGGCAGCGGCGCGCTCGACGGCAGGCTGCTGCCGGTGCTGGTCGGCCTCTGGGGCGTCGGCCTCGTCCTCTGCGCGTTCTTCCCGGCCGACCTGCCCGACGCGGCACTCACCTTCTCCGGCTGGACGCATCGGCTCTCCGCCTGCATCGCGTTCCTGAGCCTGGCCGTCGCCGGGCTGATCATGTCGGAGCGCTTCCGCGACCATGCGATCTGGCGGCCGGTCGCGGGCTGGACCCGAGTGCTCGGGGGTCTGACCTTCGTCCAGTTCATCGTCTTCCTGCTCGCCTCGATGCCGATCGTCACGCCCCGGCTGTGGGGCGCACAGCTCTTCGCCGACTTCCTCGTCCGAGGCTTCGTCGAGCGCACCATGCTCGGTACCCAGGTCGCGATGCTGGTGCTCTGGATCGGCAGGCTGATCTACCTGACCCAGGCGCGTCGGGTGCCCGCCGCCTTCGTGACGGCCGCGCGGGCGCCGGAGCCGGGTCCCGAGTTCCTCGCCGCGTCCGACGCGGTGAAGCCCGAGCCGAGCCTCGTCGGCGCCGTCACCGCAGGTGCGGCGGCCGGAGCGGGGTCGGGCGTGCCTGCTGCGGAGGGCCAGGAGATCGAGCGGATCGCGCTGGATCGATCCACTCGGGAGGAGTTGCTGGTCGCGACGGGGGCGGATGATCCTCAGCCGGCAGGAGACCGCGAGCGGGTCTGATCGTAGGATGCTCACCGGGTAGCCGAACGACAGCCATCAGCGCGGACACGCTGCGCCGGGCACCACAGGAGGAAGACCGATGCCCATCGCAACCCCCGAGGTCTACGCGGAGATGCTTGACCGGGCCAAGGCGAACGAGTTCGCCTACCCGGCCATCAACGTCACCTCGTCCGAGACCCTCAACGCGGCATTGCGCGGACTCGCGGAAGCCGAGAGCGACGGCATCATCCAGGTGTCGACCGGCGGCGCGGAGTTCGCCTCCGGCACCAAGGTCAAGGACATGGTCACCGGTGCCACGGCCCTGGCCGAGTTCGCTCACGTCGTCGCCGCGAAGTATCCGGTGAACATCGCGTTGCACACCGACCACTGCCCCAAGGACAAGCTGGACGGCTTCGTCCGGCCGCTGCTGGCGATCAGCCAGGAGCGCGTCGACCGGGGCGAGAACCCGCTGTTCCAGTCGCACATGTGGGACGGCTCCGCGGTGCCGGTCGACGAGAACCTGGAGATCGCCGCCGACCTGCTCGCCCTCTCGGCGAAGGCCAAGATCGTCCTGGAGATCGAGGTCGGCGTCGTCGGCGGCGAAGAGGACGGCGTCGACAACGAGATCAACGACAAGCTGTACACCTCGCCGGAGGACTACCTCAAGACGCTCGACGCACTGGGCAGCGGCGACCGAGGCCGCTACCTGCTCGCGGCGACCTTCGGCAACGTGCACGGCGTCTACAAGCCGGGCAACGTGAAGCTGCGTCCGGAGATCCTCAAGCAGGGCCAGGACGTCGTCTCCGAGAAGCTCGGCCTGCCCGCGGGCTCGAAGCCGTTCGACCTGGTCTTCCACGGCGGCTCCGGCTCGCTGCTCTCGGAGATCCACGAGTCGCTGAGCTACGGCGTGGTGAAGATGAACATCGACACCGACACGCAGTACGCCTTCACCCGTCCGATCGTCAGCCACATGTTCGCCAACTACGACGGCGTGCTGAAGATCGACGGCGAGGTCGGGAACAAGAAGGTCTACGACCCGCGCAGCTACCTCAAGGCCGCCGAGCAGGGCATGGCGGCTCGGGTGGCGCACGCGTGCGAGAACCTGCGGTCCGCAGGCCGCATGCTCGCGGGCTGACCCGCACCGCATCGACGCAAGGCTTTTGACGGGGGCGTCTCGGCGAAACAGGCCGAGGCGCCCCCGCTCGCGTGTTCGGTCGGGGACCTGCCGACCGAGGCGGGAACGCCGCTGATCCTCGGTGGTGTCGAGCGGGACGTTGTGCGGCGTCCGCCCGGCGTCGAGCCGGTGACGGAGGCGACCGAGGGACGCCGAGGCGACCGTTGGCAGAATGAGGTCATGACCCACGCGAACCTGCTCGGCCCGGAGCCCACCCTGCTGCCCGACCTGCCGGGGCCGCAGCAGGAGTTGGACGCAGGCACCGACCCCGCGACGGTGGCCGCGCAGCACCCGACCTTCAGCGAGGCCTGGGCCGCGCTGGCCGAGGCGGCACTGGCCGCCGACGAGTCGGTGGCCGCTTACGCATACGCGCGCACCGGCTACCACCGGGGCCTCGACGCGCTGCGCCGAGCAGGCTGGAAGGGACACGGACCGGTGCCGTGGGAGCACCGACCCAATCAGGGCTTCCTCCGGTGCCTCGCCGCACTGGCCAGGGCCGCGGGCGCGATCGGCGAGGACGACGAGCACCAGCGCTGCCTGACGTTCCTCGCGGACTCCGACCCGAAGGCGCCCGCCGCCGTCGGACTGGCCTGAGTCGATGGCGGACAGCTCCTATGACTTCCACACCCGCTGGCTGATCCCGGCGCCGGTCGGGGAGGTGGCGGACACCCTCTTCGACCCGGCCGACCTGTCTCGATGGTGGCCGTCGGTCTATCTGGACGTCCAGACGCTGCGGCGCGCCGAGGACGGCGGGGTCGGCTCGTCCTATGAGCTGTTCACCACCGGCAGGCTGCCCTACACCCTGCGGTGGCAGCTCCACGTCGAGTCGGTCGCCGAGCACGGCTGCTCCTTCACCGCCACCGGCGACTTCGTCGGCCGAGGCGTGTGGCGGCTGGTCGAGCTCGGCGACGAGAAGACCCAGGTGGACTTCACCTGGAAGATCCGTGCGGACAAGCCCCTGTTACGGAGCAGCCCGAGCTGGCTGAAGCCGGTCTTCGAGGCCAACCACGACTGGGCGATGCGGATGGGCGAGGAGAGCCTGGTGCTCGAACTCCGGCGCCGGGCCGGGGACGCCGTTCCGCCGCCCCGCCCCCCGACTCCGACCTCGTCGGTGCTGATCGCCGCAGGGGGAGCGGTTGCACTGACGGCCTGCGCGGCCGTCCTCGTCAGACGAGCGGGGGCCCGACGCAGCGCGCGTCACCCGCGTTCCGGCGGCTAGTCGTCCTGCGGATCTTGCCAGGGGGCGGACAATCGACCCGTGGACCGGGTGAGTGTGGAGGCGACACGGCGGTTGCGCAGACTGCTGCGCAACCTGATCCCCGTGTTGCAGTGCTCCATCGCGGCGGGGATCGCCTGGTTCATCGCCTTCCACGTCATCGGACACGAACGGCCGTTCTTCGCCCCCATCGCGGCGGTGATCAGCCTGGGCGTGTCGCTGGGCGAGCGGCTGCGCCGGTCGGCCGAACTGGTCGTCGGGGTCAGCGTCGGCATCCTCGTCGGCGACCTGCTGATCTCGGTGATCGGTTCCGGAACCTGGCAGATCGCGTTGGTCGTCGCGCTGGCGATGTCGGTGGCCGTGCTGCTCGACAGTGGGACGGTCATCGCCATGCAGGCGGGCTCCTCCGCCGTGCTGATCGCCACTCTGCTGCCCCCCGGCGCCGTCGGCGGCTTCGACCGCTTCATCGACGCGCTGGTGGGCGGGCTGGTGGGCCTGGCGGTCGCGGCGCTGCTCCCCGCCAATCCGCTGGCCGTCGTCCACCAGAAGGGCCGGGTGGTCCTCGGCGTGCTCGCCGACGCGCTGCGCGCCACGGCGGTGGCGGTGTCCATCGGCGATCCGGCACGGGCGGGCGCCGTGCTGTCCAGCGCGCGGGACGCCCAGGACACCGTCGAGGAGTTCACCACCGCGCTCGCGGCGGGTACCGAGATCGCGAAGATCTCGCCGCTGCGCTGGCGACGTCGCGCGGACCTCGATCGGTACCAGAAGGCCGCAGTGCGGCTGGATCACGCGCTGCGCAACACCAGGGTGCTGGCGCGGCGCGCTCAGGCCGCGCTGCGCGACGGCGAACGGGTGCCGGAACGGCTGCCCATCCTCCTCGAACAGCTCGCGGGCGCCGTCGTCCTGCTCCGAGACGAGTTGTCGGCGGGCCGGGACCCCGTCCAGGCCAGGGCCGCCACTCGGGCGGTCGCCCGGCTGTCGGCGGCCGATCTCATCGGCGCGAGCGGCTTCTCCATGCGGGTCGTCATCGCCCAGTTGCGGTCGATCTCGGTGGACCTGTTGCAGGCAGGGGGTCTCAGCCGCGACGAGGCGGTGGCGGTGCTGCCGCCGCTGCGCAGTGGCCGCACTGACGAGTGACCTTGCGGGCGGGTTCGGAGCAGCAGCGGTGCGGGCCTGCGGCGGCAGTGGGCCTGTCGCCGGTGCAGGCTCGGCGCCGGAGCGGGCTTTCGGACCGCGATGACTGAGAGCGGCGATCCGGCGTTCGCGACCGGCCGCCGTCGGGCCTGAGCAGGACGCCGGGCCGATGAGGACGCCGGATCTCGGGCTGATGCCCAGGAGCGTCGTCGCGCCCGTCTCCGGCCGCCTGCCCCTTTCCGACCGGGCCACGCAGCGGGGCGACGACGTTCCGCGGCCGTAGTCCTCGGTGCACGCCCGCCGACGACACGCCAGGGCACGGCTGCGAGCGATGGGCTCATGAGCCGCCTCGGACGGCTACCGTGGCGTTCGACGTCCCGCGCGGCCGTGCGAGACGGACGAGACGTCGGGCAGCGGAGGAGACTCCCATGGCGGAACTGTGCACGAAGATCACGGTGGCTCGGGGCGGCGTGATGACCGACGAGGTCGGCGTGATCACCGGCGAGCTGGAACTCTGCACCTCGTGTGACGAGAACGGTCAGGTACGGGTCTCCGTGCGCTACCTGGGCGCCGACGAGTTGTACGCCCTCTCGGCGGCCGGCTGCACGCTGCACGATGCCCGCGATCACCAGGCCCTGCATCAGTCCCTCGTCGGCGTGTTGAATCGGCCCGAGGGCTGATCCGGCCGATTCCGCCGATGCGCCCGGCCTCGCGGGCGAAGCCGACGGGAGCGTGGTGCCGGGGTGCCGACGACTGCGGTGCCCTCCGGACGTCTCCCGCGAGGTCGGGCGACTTCGTGCCGGGACCCCTGCCGATGCTGATCCCGACCTGTCCGAGGAGGTGGGCCGGGCCCGCGACGGCATCGCGTGGCCCGGCCCCAACGTGCTCAGCAGGTCGAACTCAGCAGGTGTCGAGCAGACCGGTGAGTGCGGAGCGCTCGCTGGAGGTCACCGTCAGATCCCAGGCGTGCTTGCTGCCGATCCAGATCCGGGCGTAGGTGCAGTGATAGGCGGTGCGCGGCGGGACCCACTCGTCGGGCGTCTGGTCGCCCTTCGAGCTGTTCACGCTGCCGGTGACGGCGATCAGCTGCGGGTTGGTGAGGTCGTTGGCGAAGGCGGTCCGGCGGGAGGCGCTCCAGGAGGACGCCCCGGACCGCCACGCGGCGGCCAGCGGCACGACGTGATCGATGCTGATCTCCGAGGGCACGGTCCGCGTCTGGCCGTCGAACTCGCTGTACCAGCTGCCGGAGGTCGGGTAGCAGTCGTTGCCCACCTGCACGTTGTCACCGTCGCGCCGCAGCACCATCTCGCGGGTGTTGCAGTTGCCCTCCACGGCATTCCAGTGGGGGAACAGATCGCGGGAGTAACCGTCCATCGAGCCTTCCGGGGCCACGGTCAGCGAGGCGAGCTGACTGCGGGCGGTCGCCTCGCTCGGGATTCCCGGCGGTGCGGCGGAGGCGGGCCCCTGTAGGGCAAGCGACAGCAGAGAGGTCAGTAGGGCGAGCAGGCTCAGCCTGCGTAACCGGGTCGAACGGCGAGACGTCATCGGGCGCTCCTATCCCCGTCGTGGGAAGACCCGTCCACCGTTACCTGTCCACATTGATCTGGCAAGACCCGTGAATGAACAACGGATCACCGCGCGCGGAAGAGTCGTGCCGGGGTGGCAGGCAGCCGACGCGCCGGATCTCGCGGCGGTCGCCTGCCGGGCAGCGTCGATGTCGAGCGCACCGTCGAGGACCCTGGGAACCTCGCCGCCCGGCTCCGGTGGGGCTGCTCGGGTGCCGACGCGGGGCTCGGGGGCGCCGAGCGCCGCTACTGCGCGTCGATCACCGAACCGCTCCGCACCGGCACGAAGATCGGTCCCGAGCCGTGGAGTACGCCTCAGGTAGCCGCCCAAGGCAAGTTTTTTGATAGTTTCCGGGTGTCGGGTAGCGCAAAACTAAAGTTAGTTTGTAGTTGGCTGTCCATTCCCTGCTGGAGTGCCTGGTGCTCAGGGATCGGATCATCGGGCAAGGGAACCACCGCGCGAACCCGGCTTGAAACGACTACCCGAACACCTGGCGATCGGCCGAATGCCTCGGCGCGGTCGGGCTCCGATGAGAACGGCCGGTGGCGGATTGTTCGTTCACACTCCGGCGCCCCGCCCGCTCGTCGGTCGGATCAGGCGCTGCGCGCAGAGGGACGCTCCCAATGCGAGCAGCGCGAGAGCGGCGGCCAAGAGGCTGACATACCGGCTGCCGAGGAGTTCGATTCCGGCGCCTCCGACGAGCCCGGACATCGCGATTGCCAGGTACAGCACGCTCTGGTTCAACGAGATCACGATCGGGGTGGCATCGGGCCGTAGGCCGATCAGCCGATGCTGCTGGGGGGTGGTGATCGCGAAGGCGCCCACCACGTAGAACCCGACGACCGCGAGCGCGGCGCCGAAATGCCCGACCGCCAAGGGCACTACGAGCAGCCCCGCCGTCAACCAGCTGAGCGCGACAGCGACCACACGAGCGCCGCCGAGACGATCGGTCAGGAATCCGGCGGCGAGATTGCCGACCGCACCGGCGATGCCGCCGGTGAGCATCAGCACCGCCAGTGCCACGCCGCTGCCGCCGGTTGCCGGAGCGTAGATGACGCCGATGTAGGTGTAGGGGACGAATACTGCTGTGAAAGCCACCAATGTCGTCACCAGCAGCAACAAGACGCGACGGTCTCCCAGCGGGCGGAGTTGCGCACGAAGCCCACCGGCCGAGGGAACGTGCAGGTGCTTGGGCACGAGCACCCAGACGCCGACCAGACCGGTGACCGCCAGGGCGGCGGTGAACCACATGGTCGCCCGCCAGTCCAGCAGCCCGCCCAAAGCGGTGCCGATCGGAGCACCGAAAGCCACCGCGGCGGTGAAGCCGGTCACCACCAGCGCAATCGCCCGGCCCTGCAAGCGCGGCGCGACCAAGGTCGCGGCGGTCACCGAGGCGTTCGGGATGAACAACCCCACCCCGGCTGCGGCCACGATCTGGGCGGCGAGGATCTGACCGTAGGAACCGGCCAACGCCGTGCCGACCGCTCCGAGTAGATAGATGACCGTCGCCGTCACTAAGACGGTGCGACGCCGCCACGCCGCCGTCAGCGCGGTCAGCACCGGCGCGCTCACCGCGCACGTCAGCGCGAACACCGTCACGATCTGCCCCGCGCCTGCCACGGAGATCTCAAATGCCTCGACCAGCATCGGCAGCAGCCCGGCCAACACGAACTCGCCGGTGCCGACCGCGAACACACCCAGGGCCAGGACCGCCACCCGTCCCATTCCTCCGGAAGAGGTCTGCTCGCTCAGAGCCTGCGGAGGGTGCGTCATGCGCTGCGTCCTTCCCTGCGCGGAGTGGGTCGACACGACCATCCGCACTGCTAAAATGGTACCGATCGGTGCCGTTTTTGGACGGTACTGATCGGTACCGTCTGTGTCAAGGATGCATCCTGAAGGAGTCGAACGATGGCCACCAACGCTCGTCAGCGACTGTTGGACGCTGCGGAGAAGCTCTTCTATGCCGAAGGAATCCAGGCCGTTGGCCTGGAGCGGCTGCTCGCCGACTCCGGAGTCGGGCGCGCCTCGTTCTACCGTCACTTCGCCAGTAAGGACGACCTGGTCGTGACCATGCTGAGCAACTACGACCAGGCCTACCGAACGTGGCTGACCGAACGAACCACGGCCCTCGGCGGCACCCCGATCGCGGCCTTCGACGCGCTGATCGAACATGCCAAGACGTCTGGCTTCCGTGGCTGTGCCTTCATCAATGCCATCGCCGAGGTCGCCGAACCGGACAGCCAGATCCGTGCCATGGCCAATCAGCACAAGGAGGCCGTCGCCGACTACCTGCGCCTGCTGCTGGCCGAGGCCGGATACCCCGACGACACGGACCTGGCCCGGCAGCTCCTGCTCCTGATGGACGGCGCCGCGGTCACCGAACTCTATGAACGATCCGATCGAGCCGCCCGGCAGGCCAAGACCATGGCCTTGGCGCTCCTGGACCGGTGAACGCCACCGCAGCGGTTCAGTCCACTGTGGATGAGCCGACACGGTAATTGCAGGCGACGGCGACCGAGCTCTGACTTCTGTCGCAACGACAAGGGCAGCGCGCGAACGGACGCAGCGAAGATCAGCTCGGTGATCAGGTCTCATCGTGTACCCAAAGCCTCGAACTCGCCAGGCCCCTCGGCGAAGCATGTGGCCGAGCCCGGAGTCGCCGTTGCCGCGCTCCATCCGGACGGTGCGCCCGCCACGTAGGCGGTGACCGACACGTCTGCTCCTCGGGTTCGTCGTCATCTGTGCGCGGTGTTGCCGCGAAGAAGCTCGAATGTCACTGACGGTGCCGATCTGTGCGCGGTACGTTGATGTCCATCGGACATCACGTCACGGAAGGTCGCCTTTGTCTGTTACTGCCGTCGTGACGGCCCTCCGACGCGCTCACGCCCTCCTCGCCGAGGCCTACCGCGCCACGACCGACGCCGAGACGGCGATCGACGAGGGTGCCGCCCTGTTCGCCGCCGCCACCATCGGATCGACTCAGCCCGAGGTCGAGTGGATCGCGCACTGTGCCGCCGCGTCCGGTGACGACGTGCGCGCGGCACGGGCGCTCTTCGTCCAAGCCCAGGACCTCATCGACGGCTACTGCTGGACCATCGCCGGACACGGGATCGACGCCGCGTCCAGCACGCCGACCGCGACCGTCCCGACCATCGGGGCACCGGTCGCCGAAACGCCGCCCGAGAGCGTCGAGCGCCGCTACGGCGAGTGGATCGCCGAGCTTCTCCGTTCCGGCACTAAGATCAGTCCCGAACGGGTAGTACGTATGGGGCGGCACTTCGAGGGGCACTTGGTGTGGCTGGAAACCGGCGACATTGATGAATCTGGCCGTGCGCATATCATGCGACCGGAACGGAAGGGCAACTTCGATGACATCGGGATTCCGCCGGAACGAGTGGTAGACACGATATTTGAGTTGGTTGAGACCAGAAAGCCTGTTGGATACCTCGGCCGCAGCGGCGAAGTGTACGACGTAGAGATAGATGGTTGTCAAGGACGATTGCTGGTTGTCATCGGAAGTAACGGGTACATCGTCACGGCATACCCGATAAAACTAGGGCGCAAAATTCGACCGCACCGCAGAAAGTGACGTGATCGCCATGCTAGATGTGTCATTGCACGCCGGTTATGAAGAGGGGCCGTTCTTCTACGTGACAGGACGGCATGAGGGAACCAATCACTTCATTGATGAAGCCCAAGAATTTCTCGGGTTGAGTGATGATCTTGTGAAGGACCTCACGGAGTGGGATGACGAATACCAGTCGTACTACAATCCCGACGTGCCGCAAGATTCCGGATTCCCGTCTGTCGAGGTCAAGCGCGCTTGGGTGGAACGGGGTCGGAAGCTGGCCCCGCGAATCAAGCAGGAATCGTCCAAGGACATCACGGTTCACTACCAGGCGAACGGGTCCATTGAGCGGGGGGACTGTGTTTTCTGAGCTGCGGAAGGATGACTTCCGAGCACGGCAAGATTCTATTGGCCGAGTGATGGGCGCGATATTTGACGTGGTTGGGACCGGCGGCCTGAACGACGACAGTGTATCCGGTCGGCGAGCAGCGCGGAGCCCGATCGGGGACTAGTAGGAGATGAGTGACGTGCTCAACGTGTCCTTGCACGCCGGTTTCGTAGAAGGCCCATTCTTCTATGTGACGGGGAAGCATCGGGGAACGAATCATTTCATCGATAGCGCTCAAGAATTCCTCGGATTGAGTGATGGTCTGACGAAAGACCTCACCGACTGGGACGATGAATACCAGTCATACTACAATCCCGACGTCCCGCAGGATTCCGGGTTCCCCTCCGTCGAAATCGAACGTGCTTGGGTGGAGCGGGGGCGGGAGCTGGCTGCTCGGATCAAGCGGGAATCGCCCATGGACATCACCGTGCACTATCAGGCGAACGGGTCGATGGAGCGGGGGGAATGCGTATTCTGAACTGCGGAAAGAGGACTTCCGAGGGCATCGGGACTCCGTCGGATCGAGTGCCGTCACGGCTGGCGGGCGATGGGTGAGCGCCGCCATGCTGGTGGCCTGATGTCACCGGGTTATCGACGTAAGGAAGGCGATGAACGCCGCCCGGTCGACGAGGAGGGTGCCGCCGTCACGATTCTTCGTGTCGCGGATGCCCACCAGGCCGGGAGTCTGGCCGATCTCGACGCAGTTCCCCTCGCCTCCACTATGGGTTGACACTCGCCAGGCGGTGATGACGGGCACGCTCGTGTTCACTGATCCACCATCTCTGCTGCGACGTGATCGATCAGCCGGGCACCGTGTGCCGAACCGATCCCTTTGTCTGGGGCTGACAGGTTGACGGGGCATGAAGAGTCCCCGCCGCCGGTGCGCTGGTGGCGGGGACGTTGTCGTCAGGCCACTGCCCGCCGGGCCTGGTGGTCTCGTGTTGGTTGTGGGTATGCGCTCAGCGGTGGGCATCCTTCACGGACGCCACGAACGCGGCGAACACTCGGCGGTCGACGATGAGGGTGCCGCCGTCCCGGTTCTTGGTGTCTCGGATGCCGACCAGACCGGGAGCTTCACCGATCTCGACGCAGGTCGAGGATGTCTCGGTGTAGGTCGACGTCCGCCAGTGGCGGAGGTGATGGTTCATCCTGTCCTGCTCCCATCATGTGTATGCCTGGATCGTCGCTCGGGACTCGTCCGGCCCGAGCGTGATGTCCAGCAGGGCTGAGCGTGACTCGATCTGAGGTGCGGTGTCCCGCTGCTGGTGCAGCCACGTCCCTAGCCCTCTGTGCTCAAGATGCACGACGGGTGGTCCATTGTCGAACTCGAAGATCACATAGCCTCCGGCCAGGGATGGATACAGGCCCACGGTCTTCGGAATGATCCTGATGTCCACATGCGGTCGGTGCGACCACTCGATCAGGCGGAGCGCCTGGTGCTGCATTACTTCTGGTGCACCAGCAGGACGCATGAGGACGAACTCATCGATGATCGCGGTGTAGTTCGGCGGGCGACGTGATCTCAGGACTTCCTGTCTGGCCATCCTGTTAGCCACACGAGTCTGAATCTCCTGGGCTGGCAGCCTCCCACTGGCCATGATGGCGTGGGCATAGTCGTACGTCTGCAAGAGACCTGGGATGACCAGCGGGTTTATCTCCGTGATGCTCGCAGCGTCCTGCTCATACTTCACCAGCGCGGCCAGACTCCGGGGCAGGGACTTCGCGCCGGTTGCCGACCACGTCTCGCGGCCCACGTCGCGGGCGAGTGCGATCACGTGCTCGCGCTCGTCGGCTGGTGTCGCATAGATCCCGAGCAGGACGGCTGTCTCATCGACGGTGACCGTCCTCCCTGCTGCCTCGATGCGCCCAATCACCGCTTGGGAGACGCCGAACTTTTCGGCGGCACCCCGCTGCGTCAGCCCAGACGCATTGCGCGCATCGGCTAGCGCGGCCCCCAGCGCCAACGCTCGCGGTGACTTGTTGAGTCCAGTCATGGCCGACACCGTAGATCGCGGCGGCCTCGACGGATACACCCAATTAGGGGATTGCCATGCCGTGACTACGTAGTCGACTGTTGATTACGTAATCCAGACTCCGTGACTTTCAGCACGCGGGAGGCTAGCGGTGAGTAACCAATTCTTGATCATCGGCTTGCTTGGCGTCGTCGCCATGTCGGCGGCGCTCTGGGCGATATGGCCTGATCCCGGCCGCAGGCGCGATTGGACACTGGATGCGTCGGAGCACGGGTGCCGCAGTTTGAGCCGCTCGCAGCCCTCGCCGTCGGTTGCCGTCGCCGACACGGTGGCGATCACCGGAGCATTGCGTCGATGGGGCGGTGCCCTGTGATTGGCCTCGTTGCCCTCGCCCTGGCACTCATCGCCGCAGGCATCCCGCTCACGGTCTGCGGGTATCGGACCCCGCGCCCAGCGCGGTCCCGCACCGTGTCGGCGGTGTCGATCCTGGCGCGGTGTGCGGCGGAGGCGGCGTCGGTGCCTGCGGGTTTTCGCCCGGCGTGGCGGATGCAGGTTGTGGCGGGTCGGCGATGAGCGGGGCGCGGTCGGTGGCCGCGCAGTGGATCGTCCGCTGTGTCCGCCAGCCCGCCTTCGTGTCCGTGTCCCCGGCGGGGCGTTGCCTGCTGGTGGCCGGTGATCGCGGCGATCGGCCCGAGGTGGCGGCGGAGATCACCCGCTCGGACGCGCGGATTCTGCTCGCCGCGTTGGACGGCCGCCAGGACATCTCGCTGGCGGCGATGCACTACGGCGAGGATCGGCGGGTCCGGGTGCTGCACACGGCCGAGGTCGTGGAGCTGTCCATCATGGACTTCCGGGATCTGCTCGGCCGGTGGCTGCTGGACTCGGCACGGGTGCCGGAGCTGGCCGAGTCGATGCGGGCCGCGCTGGCCGAGGCGATGGCGTCGTGACCGGCGTCCGGATCGCCTCGGTGACGAGGCTGCGGCCCCGCCGGGCCGGCCGCCCGGCCGGCCACGACGCCGCCCGCACCGCCGAGCCGGTGGAGTGGTTCGTCCGGTCGGTCCGCCAGGCCGACACCCACCACGGGCGAACCGAGCATCGCGCAGGCTCGACCCTGGTCCGGCCCGCCTGCGGGGAACAGAGCTTCTCGGCGCTCAACCAGCAGCCGATTCTCCAGTGCTATTACGACGATCAGGAATGTCGGCGCTGCCTGGCCCTGCTCGGCATTCGCACCCTCGTCTCGGTGGCAGCGCCATGACCGCCGCAGGCCGACCGCGCAGCCGAGGCGGGCTGACCCTCAGCCGGCCGTTGCCGTCCCGACGCGCGGCACGAATCCGGCCCTATGTCCTGGCGATCACCGGGGGTAGGTAGTGACCGGCGGACGGAGGATCGCCGAGGAGTCGCTGCTGCTGGAGCAGTCCGCGCTGCCGGCGGCGGGATTGTTCCTGGACGTCCATCAGCTTCCGGTGCTCGCGGGCGAGCCGATCCCGGTCGACGGCGACCAGGTCGCCGCGTTGTGCGGGACCTCGGTGGTCATCGGGCCACCACCCGCTGAGGTGTTGCCGGGCATCCCCGCCACCCACACCGCCGCCTGCGCGGACTGCCAGGCCGTCATCGATGACGTCGACACGCCGTCGGTGCTGGTCGAGGACGGCGAACCCGTGGCACCGGCCTACCTCCGCCGAACCGGCACCGTCCTCGTGCACGTCATCGAACTCGCCGCCGCCGAGGTGCTGCCCGCCGTCCTCATCGCGCGATGCGGCGTGACGTTCCACCCCGGCGACCCCGTCGACCGAGTCGAGTTCGGCGACGGCGTCCCGTGCACCCGCTGCCTGCTGCGCTCGTCATCGAGCCTGCTCGGCAGGTCGGGTGCCTGCCTAGCCGAGGCACCCGAGAACGACACGACACACCATCCCGACCCGGCCAGAGGAGCGAACGACGAATGTCCGACACCAGCCCGACCGACACCGCCCGCCTTGTCCCGAATTCGCCCGGTTCGCGGGTCGGCGGCTCGTCCTCGACGGGATCGGCGACCCCGGCAGCGCGAACGGCCTCGCCGCCCCTCGTCGGCGGTCGGCCGACGGCCGCCGACCCGCCCACTCCACCGGTCGCACTGGACATCGCGGTGGGGGCGCGCACGGTTGCGGCCGAGCCCTGGGTGATGTGGGAGACGCTGATCGCCGCCGTCCAACGCTGGACCGTGCAACCCGCCGACGCCCTGCGCAACAACCACGGCATCACCGTCTACGACTACCGACTCCTGCGCCTGCTCGCCCGCGCACCCCGACCCATGCGCAAGGCCATCACCAACACCGCACTCGACCTCCCACCCCGCAGCCTCGACCACAGCGTCACCCGCCTCGCCGACCGCGGCTACCTCACCGTCACCGGCCGAGGCAACGAGAAACGACTGGCACTCACCGACCTCGGCATCGCCTTCCTCGAAGCGGTCATCGACACCCTTCGGACGGCGACGGCGGACAGCCTCCCCGCGAACGCCCTGTCACCCCGAGACCGAACGGTCCTCGTCACCCTCCTCAACCGACTACGCCGCTGAGTTCCACGCCGTGAGCAGCCCCGATGTGCCGTCGGGTCCGTTGGACGGGGGCTGAGGGCGCTGTGGCCGGTCGGCAGTCCGTCTCGCTGCGACGACGGCTCAGACCAGTCCTCGGACCAGCCGAAGGTCCTCGGTGTGCCGGTACCAGATCCACTTGTTGACCGGCCGGGGATGAGTGACGCCGTCGCGGACCACGCGCGTCGGCAGGCAGCCGATCTGCACCGCGCGGCCTGCCGCCGAGGCGCCTCGGCCGCCGAACAGGCTGCGGCGGACGGTCCGCACGACCAGGCCCTCGCCCGCGCCGGGGTCCGGGGTGACCTCGAGCCTGCCCGCCTGGCCGCGCAGCACCAACTCGTCGTCGCAGTAGGCGACCCCGCGCAGCGGCCCGAGGACGCCCCGGCCCAGCAGCACGCCGCCGACGTCGTCGCGGATCAACGGGACCCGGTCCGGATCGCCCGCCAAGGCCAGGTCCAGGGCGCGGCCGGGGTCGCGGGCAGGCAGGTCCCACAGGTCGGCCACCACCGAGGACGCCTCGGCGGGCACGTAGCCGACGGCGACCGAGTCGAGCAGTTCACGGCGCAGCAGTCGGAGCACCACGGCGGACAGGTCGGCGTCGGTGCCGTGGACCAGCAGCCTGCCGTCGGGAAGGTCCGTCAGCAGCGGATCGATCTCCGTCTTCCCCGGCGCAGGGCTCACTCGATGCAGTGAGATATCGCTACGCTGAGTGAGGCCGGGGAACTCGTTGTTTCCGCAGGCCAGTGCGACCACAGCCACCATTCGCTCCTGGTTTACCCTCGTTCACCGGCATTGCCCGTTCAGGCTGGTTGGAGAATCCATATGCCCGCGATCGTGCTGATCGGCGCCCAATGGGGCGACGAGGGCAAGGGTAAGGCCACCGACTTGCTCGGTGGGAGTGTGCAGTGGGTGGTGCGGTACCAGGGCGGTAACAACGCCGGGCACACCGTGGTCCTGCCCGATGGTCAGGACTTCGCCCTGCACCTCATCCCGTCCGGCATCCTCACCCCGCAGATCACGAACGTGATCGGCAACGGCGTGGTCATCGACCCCGCCGTGCTGCTCGAGGAGCTGGCCGGACTCGAAGGTCGCGGAGTGGACACCTCGAAGCTGCTCATCTCCGCCGACGCGCACCTGATCATGCCGTATCACGTCGCCATCGACCGGGTGACCGAGCGTTACCTCGGCAAGGCGAAGATCGGCACCACCGGCCGGGGCATCGGCCCCGCCTACCAGGACAAGGTCGCCAGGGTCGGCGTCCGGGTCCAGGACCTTCTCGACGAGAAGATCCTCCGGCAGAAGGTGGAGGCGGCCCTGGAGTTCAAGAACCAGGTGCTGGTCAAGGTCTACAACCGGCGCGCGCTGGACCTCGACGAGGTCGTGACCGACGCGCTGGAGTACGGCGCCCGCTTCGCGAGCCGGATCGCCGACACGCGGCTGCTGCTCAACCAGGCGTTGGAGCGCGGCGAGACGGTGCTGCTGGAGGGCTCGCAGGGCACGCTGCTCGACGTCGATCACGGCACGTATCCGTTCGTGACCTCCTCCAGCCCCACCTCGGGCGGGGCGTCGGTCGGCTCGGGCATCGGCCCGACGCGGATCGGCACGGTGATCGGCATCGTGAAGGCCTACACCACGCGCGTCGGCTCCGGTCCCTTCCCGACCGAGCTGAACGACGAGATGGGCGAGCGGCTCCGCAAGACCGGCGGCGAGGTGGGCGTGACCACCGGCCGGGCCCGCCGGACCGGCTGGTTCGACGCGGTGATCGCCCGGTACGCGCAGCGGGTCAACGGCATCACCGACTTCTTCCTCACCAAGCTCGACGTGCTCTCCGGGCTGGAGAAGGTGCCGGTGTGCGTCGGCTACGAGGTCGACGGCACGCGGGTCGACGACATGCCGATGACGCAGACCGACGTCCACCACGCCGTCCCGGTGTACGAGGAGCTGCCCGGCTGGTGGGAGGACATCTCCCAGTGCCGGACGTACGAGGAGTTGCCCGCCGCCGCCCGCGCCTACGTCGAGCGGCTGGAGGAGCTGTCCGGCGCCCGGATCTCGGCCATCGGCGTCGGACCGGGCCGGGAGCAGACCATCCAGCGGCACTCGCTCCTCGGCGGCTGACGACGACCCGACGGCACGGACCGGCGCCCGCCGGTTCGTGCCCCGGCGGCCGCCCGCCCGCCGCGCGGTGGGCGGCAGGGGTTCGGCGGCGATCATCGACGACGCCGGGCGGGCCGCGTCGAGTTCGACCGGCGGCGCGTCGTCGGTTCAGCGGTTGCGCCACGAGTTGGAGAGAGCCGCCTCCTCCAGATCCAGTTCCCGCAGCACCCGGCGCAGCACCTCCTCGTCGATCCGGCCGGTATCCCGCTGGTTGATCAACTCGACCCGCTGTGCATCGATCAGCTCGCGTCGAAGTCGCGTGAACAGGCGCTGGGTGTTCTCCCGCCGTTCCGACTCGCTCTGCCCGAGCAGGCGGATGGCCTCGTCGCCCGCCAGCCGCACACTGGTGCGCAGCCTGCGGGCGACCTTCTCGGCCTCCGCCTCACTGGGGAAGTCCTCCTTGGCGATCAGCACGTCGAGTCTGCGCAGGGCGGCCTCCATGGCGCTGCGTCGTGCCTCGATCTCGCTCACCGCGTCCTGTTCGTCCTCCTGTGGATCGCTCATCCCGAGCCTTCTGATCAGCCACGGCAGGGTGAGCCCATGCACGAGCAGGGTGCCCACGGTGACCACGAAGGCGGCGAACTGGATCGATTCCCTGGCCGGGAACGGGCTGCCGTCCAGCGTGGTCAGCGGCACGGCTCCCGCCGCGGCGAGAGTGACGACGCCGCGCATGCCGGTCCAGGACAGCACCAGCACCTGGCGCCACGGTGGTCGATGTCGGCCGCTGGTCGGCCCGAACAGCGACGAGATCACGGGGATGTAGGTCGTGCCGAACAACCAGACCACCCGGATGAGGATGGCGGCCACCAGCAGGAGGAACGAGGCGCCGACCAGTTGGAGCAGGTCGCGGCCCTCGTCGCGGACCGAGGCGATGATGGTCCGCAGCGTCAGACCGATCAACGAGAACACCACGCACTCCAGCAGCAGGTTCACCGCTCGCCAGATCGTCTGCACTTCCAGCCGCTCCCGCGCGCTCAGCTTGTGGGAGTGGTGGCCGATATGCAGCCCGGCGGCGATGACGGCGAGCACCCCGGAGCCGTGGAACTCCTCGGCCAGGCCGTAGGCACCGAACGGCAGCACGATGCTCATCGCCGTGCCGACCCGGCCCGCCACGTCGCTCCCGGACATGCGTTCCCAGGCCAGTCGAACGCCGACGGCGAGCGCCATGCCGATGAGCAGCCCGATGACCACGGCCTGGGCGAAGATCAGGAATCCACCGGAGACCGACGTCGCGGCGCCCAGCGCTGCGGCGAGCGCGATCCGGTAGATCGTCAGCGCGACGGCGTCGTTGATCAGGCTCTCCCCGGTCACCACGGTCATCAGCCGCCGGGGCAGCCGCATCCTGCGGCCGACGGAGGCTGCGGTCACCGCGTCGGGTGGGGCCAGGACCGCGCCGAGCACGAGCGCCGCAGCCAAGGGCAGGTCCTGGATGAACAGGTCCGCGAGGAGCCCGAGGGAGACGGCCGTGACCACCACGAGCACGACCCCGAGCTGGAGGATCGGGCGGGCGCTGCCCCTGAGCCTGATCAGCGAGGAGTCCAGCGCGGCCGTGTACAGCAGGGGCGGGAGCACGACTGTCAGCAGTAGGTCCGGGTTGATCACGAACTCCGACAGGCCCGGAATGAGGGACACGATCAGACCGACCGCGACGAGCAGCAACGGTGCGATCAGGTTGTTCTTCTTCGCGAAGGCGGTCACCAGCAGGGCGCAGAAGAGCACCACGAGCAGCTGACCCACGTGCGCTCCCCGCCTCTCGACGCCGCGACGGATCGACCGTAAACGGGAACGGACGCCCCTGCCGGGTGGCTCGACACGCGTGGGTCCGGGGGCCGCAGGTCGCCCCGACCGAGGCGGAACTACGCTGCTCGGCGTGCGAATCCTGGTAATCGGAGCCGGTGCCCGCGAACACGCGATCCTGCTTGCGCTGTCGCAGGACCCTGCCGTCACGGCCCTGGCCGTCTCACCGGGCAACGCGGGTATCGCCGCGCTCGCCGAGACGCTGGGGATCGATGCGACCGACCCGACGGCCGTGGTGTCGGCGGCGACGAGCTGGGCGGCCGACCTCGTCGTCGTGGGCCCGGAGGTGCCGCTGGTGGCCGGGCTGGGCGACGCGCTGCGCACCGCAGGCATCGCCTGTTTCGGCCCGACGAAGGCCGCGGCGGCCATCGAGGGCTCCAAGGCCTTCGCCAAGGACGTCATGGCGGCGGCGAAGGTCCCGACCGCGCACAGCGAGGTGGTCGACAATCCCGCCCATCTGGACTCGGCGCTGGGCCGGTTCGGCCCGGTCTGGGTCGTCAAGGACGACGGGCTCGCTGCGGGCAAGGGCGTCGTGGTCACCCGTGACGTGGACGAGGCCCGAGCGCACGCGTTGACGCTGTTGGACGGCGGACACCCGGTGCTGCTCGAAGAGTTCCTCGACGGGCCGGAGGCGTCGCTGTTCTGCCTGGTCGACGGGACCACGGTGGTGCCGCTGCTGCCTGCTCAGGACTTCAAGCGCGTCGGCGACGGCGACACCGGGCCCAACACCGGCGGCATGGGCGCCTACGCGCCGCTGCCGTGGGCGGACGAGCACCTCGTGGACCGAGTGGTGGCCGAGGTCGTGCGCCCGACCGTCGAGGAGCTGAGCAGACGCGGGACGCCGTTCTCCGGCCTGTTGTACGCGGGGCTGGCCCTCACCGAGGCAGGCCCGCAGGTGATCGAGTTCAACTGCCGCTTCGGCGACCCCGAGACGCAGGCGGTGCTGGCCCTGCTGCGCACCCCGTTGAGCACCGTGCTGGCCTCGGTGGCGGGCGGCACCCTCGCGGACCTCGCGCCGCTGGACTGGGCGCCCGGTGCGGCCGTGACCGTGGTGATCGCCGCCGAGGGTTATCCGGGCAGGCCGCGCACCGGGGACGTCATCAGCGGCAGCGAGTCGGACGGCGTGCTGCACGCGGGCACCCGACGTCGGGAGGACGGCGCGGTGGTCTCCTCCGGCGGGCGCGTGCTCTCGATCGTCGGCACCGGCGGCGATCTGGCCGAGGCCAGGGCCGACGCCTACCGGCGCGTGGCGGGCGTGCACATCACCGGCTCCCACCATCGGGCGGACATCGCCGCCGCAGCCGTGCGTGGCGAGGTGGTCGACCCGGCGCAGTCGCACGCCTGAGCGCCCGGGAATCCCGTGCGGGACGTCCGGCGAAGACGGCAGACGGCCCAGGCCGCCCCTGTGGCGGAGTGATCCTGCCTGCCCCTCGACGCCGCATCGAACGACCGCATCGCCGAAAGCGGCCGTTCGAGCTGCGGTTGTTCACCTAAGGTGAATCCGACTTCAGCAGGACGACATCGAGGGACTCATGACACCAGGCAGCCGACCACGTCCAGCCGAGGCCTTGTTCCATGAGAAGAGGTACTCACCGCTGTGGAGCCAGCTGGTCGTCGTGTTCGGTGGACTGGCCGCGATCACGGCGGGTGTGGTCACCTACCTGAACGGTGAGGAAAGCCTGGCAGAAGCACTGGTCGCCGGGCTCGTCGGCCTGGCGATCATCGTCGTCCTCCTGCCGGTGGCAGGCACGGTGCTGGTCGCCGACGACTCGCTCATGCTCAGCCTGCGTCCGTTCAGCCGCCGGATCATCGCGGCCGAGGACATCAGCGACGTGCAGCAGCTCGATCAGGTCTCCGGCATGTACTACGGCGGCGTGGGCTGGCGCCGGAGTAGGGACGGACGGGTGCTGATCATGGGATCGGGGACCCGCGTCCAGATCCGGACGACCTCGGGCCCGACCTATGTCGTCGTCACCCGGCGCGCCGAGGAGCTGACGGACGCCCTGCACCGGATCGTGCGCTGACCAGCGGGCGCGACGCATCCGCCGGTACGCGGGATGCGCCGCGCCGACCGGGTGGTCAGCTGCGGCGGGCCAGCCACGGGCCCAGCCTGCGCAGGGCCTCGGCGACATCCTCCGTCGAACCGGCCACCGACATGCGCACGAAGCGGCCGCCGTCGATCGGGTCGAAGTCGATCCCCGGTACGACGGCCACCCCGGTGTCGGCCAGCAGGTGCTCGCAGAAGCCCATGCTGTCCTCGGTGAGGTGCGAGACGTCGGCGTAGACGTAGAACGCCCCGTCGGCCGGGGCGACTCGGGTGATGCCCAGCTCGCTCAGTCCGCGCAGCAGCAGGTCTCGATTCGTGCGATAGCGGACGACCTGTGCATCGGCCTCGGCATAGCTCTCCGGGGTGAACGCGGCGAGCGCCGCCTGCTGGGCCAGCGAGGACGGGCAGACGGTGAAGTTGCCCGCCAACGCCGAGACGGCCGACCGCAGGCCCTCGGGCACCAGTGCCCAGCCCAGCCGCCAGCCCGTCATCGACCAGTACTTCGAGAAGGAGTGCACGACGACGGCGTCCCGGCTGAACTGCCAGGCCGACGCGGTCTCGGCACCGTAGGAGATGCCGTGATAGATCTCGTCGCTGATCAGCCGGACGCCGTTGGCCCCGCACCAGTCGGACAGCGCGCCCAGTTCGGCGGGGCTCACCACGCTGCCGGTCGGATTGGCCGGGCTCGCCACGATCAGCCCGCGCACCGGCTCGTCCAGTGCCGCCAGCATGGCCGCCGTCGGCTGGAACCGGGTCTCGGGGCCGGTGGGCAGCTCGACGACCTCGCAGCCCAGGGCGCGGAGGATGTTGCGATAGGCCGGGTAGCCGGGTCGGGCCAGTGCCACTCGGTCGCCCGCCTCGAAACAGGCGAGGAACGCGAGCAGGAACGCGCCGGAGGCACCCGAGGTGACGACGACGTCCTGCGGGGCGACGGCCAGGTCGTAACGGGTCCGGTAATGGCCCGCGACGGCGGCCCGCAGCTCCTGCGTTCCCAGCTGCTCGGTGTAGCCGAGGGTGGTGGTGTTCAACGCCTCGGCGGCGGCGGCGCGAACGGCGGTGGGGGCGGGTGAGGAGGGCTGCCCCGCCACGAGTGACACCACGTCGCCGTGCTCTCTGGCCCGCTTCGCGGCGGC
Organism: Actinoalloteichus fjordicus; assembly: GCF_001941625.1. Lineage (NCBI taxonomy): Bacteria > Bacillati > Actinomycetota > Actinomycetes > Pseudonocardiales > Pseudonocardiaceae > Actinoalloteichus > Actinoalloteichus fjordicus. Next base: position 6,893,586 of record NZ_CP016076.1, on the reverse strand, counting down.
CGAGACGACGTTCATCACGTAGAAGGGTGCAACCTGCGCTCGGGTCGCGACGCGCAGTGGATCGAGTGCTGCTGGCATGACGCCAGATTAGGTCCGCAGGTTCGGCGGCGGGGTTGGGCGGGATGCGTCGTCGGCGCCTGCGGCGGAGGGGGTCCGGCGATGCGCGCCGGTCGGCGGCGGTCGGGAGGCTGCGGTTCCGTTCCTGACGCGGTATGCGACGCCCGCCTCGGCCTGCCCGCCCCGCCGCCTCGACCCTGCCCGGTCGAAGTCGCCGCCCCCGAAGTCGCCGCCCCCGAAGTCGCCGAGTCGGGCTGGGCAGTCCCGAGATCGACCGGCCTGATCGTGACGCGATTCGATCTCGTCCGGCGGCAGCCCCGCCCCGGGCACCGCCTGCCCGGTCCCGCCGGGTGCCGCTCCGCGTCGGCGCCGCGCCACTCGGGTCCCCTTGGCGACCTGGCACCCGTGGCCCCGCACCCGCCCGTCGGCGGCGGGTCGGGGATGCCCTGAGCTTTCCCTGATGTCTGGTGTCGACTTCTTGTCCCCGCACCAGCTCATGCGAAGCTGGGGGAGCGGTGCTCCCGCGCCGTGGAATGGAGGCTCTTTCGTGTCGACTGTGTGGAAGGTCGTCGGCGTACTGCTCGTCGTCTGGCTGGCACTCTCTGTCCTGGGCGCCGTCGTCAAGGGACTGTTCTGGCTGGCGATCGTGGGTGGCGTGCTGTTCGTGGTGACGGCGGCCGTTGGTGCGCTCAAGAGCGGCAACAAGAAGCAGCTTCCGTAGCCGGGTCCGGCTCGGCGGATCGCCGAGGCAGGCGCACCTCCCTTCGGCGCGAGCCTGCTCGGCGAGGACGGCCTGGGCGATCGACCGGGTGCGGACGGGCGAGGAAGGACGCTGTGCGGGGGAGGCGGCTCCGCCGAGCGCGGGTCGGTGGGCGACCCTGCTCGGCGATCGCCTCAGCCGAGTACGCCCAGCTCCGTCAACCGACGGCGGATGCTCGCCGCGTCGTTCCAGGCCTCGGCCCACAGACCGGCCGTCCTGGCGCCGACCACGTTCGTCTGACGGTCGTCGAGGAAGAGGCAGTGACCGGGCTCGGTGCCGAGCGTCTCGACGAGGCCGCGCCAGATCGCGGGGTCGGGCTTGGCGATGCCGAGGTCACCCGAGAACACGAGGGTGCGGAAGTGCCGGGTCCACGGCTGCTGCTCGGCGGTCCGCGCGAAGGTCGTCGGCGCGTTGGAGAGCAGCGCTAACGGCACGCCGCTCTCGTCCAGTTCCGCGAGCAGCGCCAGGGTCGCCGCATCCGTGTGCAGCCAGCCTGCGACGTCGATCCCGGTCAGCGTGGCGGAGACGTCCTCGTCCACCTCGACCCCCAGCTGGTCGCCCACGGATCGCCAGTAGTCGAGGTCCGCGCAACCCCGGTCGTACGGATCACGGACGGCCCAGTAGGCCTCTTCGAACCGCTGCGGGGTGACGCCGAGCGTGGCGGCCAGCTCGGGCAGGGCAGCCGTGCGGCGGCTGATCACCTCTCCGTAGTCGAATACCACCCAGCGGATGTCGGGTTCGGTCGTCGGCATGGCGTCCTCCAGGGGTCTCGGCACGATCTTGTTGAGCCTGCCGTCCATCCTTGCCGCCTGCTGCGGAGGCGGTCATCCGCGGACGAGGGGCGTCCGTTGCGGAAGTCGGCGGTCGGCGGCGGAGTCGGCAGGCGGTCGTCGCAGACGTCGCTTCAGCGGGCGATTCGGCGCAGCACTGTTCGCAGGTCGCTGCGGGTGACGTCTCGGTGAGTGACGAAGCGGACCCGGCCGGCCATGGGCGTTGCGAGGACTCCCTGGCTCGCGAGCCGCTCCAGCGTCGATCGGACGTCGGCTACCGAGGCGAGCACGATGTTGGTCTGCGGCAGATCGACCTCCCAGCCCAGTTCGACCAGGCCCTTGGCCAGGAAGGTCGCGTTCGCGTGGTCCTTGCCGAGCTGGTCGATCCGGTCCAGGGCGACCAGGCCCGCCGCTGCGAGGACGCCGCCCTGTCGGACGCCGCCGCCCAGCATCTTGCGGACGCGACGGGCCTCGGCGATGAACTCGACGGAACCGGCGATGACCGATCCGACGGGCGCCCCGAGCCCCTTGCTCAGGCAGACCTGGACGGTGTCGACGCCGACGGTCAGGGCGGCAGGCGGCACCTCCATCGCGATCGCGGCATGCCACAGCCGAGCCCCGTCCAGATGTACCCGCAGCCCGCCCGCCGAGGCGGCCGACACGAGCAGCGCGTGCTCGTCGGGCGGCGTCACGACCCCGCCCGCGGCGTTGTGCGTGTTCTCCAGGCACAGCAGCGTGGTGCGCAGCGAGTAGTACGGCCCCTCGGCGGCGGCGGCCTCGGCCACGTCCGACGGCGAGAGACGACCCGCTCCGTCGGTCCACGGCAGGGTGCGGGGCATCCCGCCCGCCAGCCAGGCGGCGGTGCCCAGCTCGTTGTGCAGGACGTGCGCGTGCTCGGCGGCGAGGAAGACGTCGCCCCGCCGGAGGTGGAGCATCAGCGCGATGGCGTTGCCCATGCATCCGGTCGGGACCCAGAGGGCGGCGGCCGTGCCGAGCAGGCCTGCCACGCGCTCCTCCAATGCGCGCATGGTGGGGTCGCCGTCGAGGACGTCGTCGCCGACCTCGGCATCGGCCATGGCGTTGCGCATGGTCTTGTCGGGGCGGGTGACGGTGTCGGATCGGAGATCGATAGGCGGTAGTTTGGTCACGAACAGATCACACCACAGTCGAGACGGCGGTGCGAAGACGGCGTTTCGTCGGGACTTCGCCGCCTGATCGAGAGGATTCTCCTGAAGGCATGTCTGACTTGTCCTGCACCGTCTGATTCGACCACGCCCGCTGGTCCGCCTGCTTCGCCCAGGCCGGCTCGGCGGGCCGAACGCGCACATGCAACCGTCTGGCGGGGATGTTCCGTCTGAAGACATAGAGACCAGGAGCGGAGAGTTCCGCGTGGACCAGCGTGAGGAGCAGGAGTTCGCGACGTACTTCGCGGCTCGGCGGGAGGCGGTGCGTCGGATGGCATATCTGCTGTGCGGCGACTGGCATCGTGCGGACGACCTCGCTCAGACTGCCTTCGTGACGCTGCATCGTCGGTGGCACAAGATCCGCGACCGTGAGGCGTTGGACGCCTATGTCCGCCGGGTCGTGGTCCGGGCGATGATCGACGAGACGCGGCGGCCGTGGCGACGAGAGCACTTCGTCGACCAGCTGCCCGACCAGCCGGACAGCGCGCCGGGGACGGCGGACCGGGTCGCCACCAGGCAGACCCTGTTGGCCGGGCTTCAGCAGGTCGCGCCCCGGCAGCGCGCCGTGCTGGTGCTGAGGTTCCTGGAGGGTCTGGACGTGTCGGGCGTGGCAGCGGTGCTGGGCTGCACGGAGGGCACGGTGAAGAGTCAGACCGCCCGAGGTCTGGAGTCGCTGCGGAGTGTTCTCGGCGACGCTTTGGATGATCTGAGGTCGGCATCATGAGCTGGATGGCCGCACAGTGCCGCGAGGAGGTGGGTTCGGATGGATGAGAAGAAGCTGTCCGGGCTGTTCCACGATGCGGTCGGCGACGCGCCACCCGCCTCGTTCGACGAGCAGGACGTCGTGCGCACGTCGCACCGGGTGACGGTGCGGCGCCGGATGACGGCGGCGGGCGGTTCGGTGCTCGGCGTGGCCGTGTTGACGGGCGGTCTCGTCTTGGGTGGACTGCTGCCGGGATTCGACGGACCAGGACCGAGCGGCGACCTGGCACAGACTGAGGCGCCCTCGGAGGACCAGCGGTCTCCCAGCGTCATGGTGCAACCCCTCCCCGAGTCCTCGCAGGAGTCCGGTCCGACCGCGAGCGAGGGATCGCCGATGAGCAGCGCGGAGACCGGATTCCAGGACGGCTGCGGCGAGGTGGACCCGGTGCTCGCCGATCTGTTGGCCCAGGAACTGCCCGAGACCGCCGACGAGACGCCGCAGCCCGCCGCTCTCAACTGCCTGCCCGGCGCCAGAGCGGTGAGCGTCGAGGTCCAGGACGACTCGGGCATCGGGGTGCTGTCGGTCGTGCTGGCCCCGGAGCCCGCCGGCAGCCCGACCGCCGCCGAGCTTCCCGAGGAGGGCGTGAACGCCTCCATCTCCACGGCGAACGGCGAGCTGCTGACCGTGACGGTGGAGCCGCGACAGGGCTCGGGCGACGCACCCCATGCCGATGAGGTCGGCGATCTCCTCAGTCGCCTCGCGGACCGGTTGTAGCGACGATCCGGGTCTGACGGCTCGCCGCTGACGGGGCGAGCCGGCCTCGGCGGTCCGGCCACGGCGGCGCGGGTGCCGAGACGCGCCGACGGCCGCACGGCCTGTCCATGGCGGCTCGGCTTCGCCGCTGCGCGCTTCCCGGTTTCGCGGTCGTCGCCGTCGGCTCGTCTCGCCTTGTCCTCCGTCGCCGTCGTCTCCGGTCGGCCCTTGCCCGTCTCGCGCCGCCCGACCCGTCGTCCCACGTCTCCCGCCGCCGCGCGGGCCTGCCGCCTGAGGTGGCAGGTCGCGCTCCGGCTGACGCCGCCGCGAATCGCTCAGATCGCCGAGTCATGGTCTCCTTCAGCTGCACTCTTCTCCTTCTTTCTCCGAGCGTCTCGCCGCCCAACGCCCTGGGACGAGCCCGTCGTGTCGTCGTCGGATACGCTCGGGTGCGAAATAGTGGTACGACCGTACAGGAATTGGAGAGGGTAACGATGGCGTGGCTGGTGTTGATCATCTCCGGGGTGTTCGAGGCGGGCTGGGCGATCTCGTTGAAGCTGTCGAACGGCTTCTCCCGGCTGTGGCCGACGGTGAGCTTCGCCGTCCTGGCGGCCGTCAGTTTCAGCGGCCTGGCCTGGGCGCTGCGCGAACTGCCGGTCGGCCCCGCCTACGCGGTCTGGACCGGCATCGGTGCGTCGCTCACCGCGATCATCGGGATGATCTGGCTCGGGGACTCTGTCTCGACCCTCAAGATCGTCTCGCTGGTGCTGATCGTCGCGGGAATCATCGGGCTGAATCTTGCAGGCGGCGGTCACTGATTGGCCCGTCGATCCCGGCTTTGATCGGTGAACCCGCCCCGGACCAGCGAGAACGGGTCCGACGGCGGTCAGCCGGTTCGGCGACGGCCACCCGCATGGCAGCATGGCCCTCTCGAGACGCATGTGTTCCGGCGGCGGAGGTCCGATGACGAGCGCGAGCACCCCCAAGGGGGAACGACGCAGGCAGGCCTTGGTCCAGGCGGCGGCCGACCTGCTGGTGGAGGGCGGCTTCGACGTCGTGCGGCATCGAGCGGTGGCCGAGCGGGCGGGCGTCCCCCTGGCCTCGACCACCTATTACTTCTCCTCACTGGATGACCTGCTCGCCGAGGCCGTCAAGCACACGGCACACGTCGAGCTGACCCGCGCCAGGGACCGCCTCGGCGAGCTGGCCGAGCGCCGACGCAGTGTGGACACGGTGGTGGAGCTGATGCTCGACCTGCTGCTCGGCTCCGCCACGCGCGGCAGCCAGTCGGAGTTGATCCTCGTTCGCTACGAGCGGCTGGTCACCACCGGACGCAGGCCCGCCCTCGCTCCGCTGATCAGGGAACTCGGTCAGGACCTGAGCGAGGTGCTCTCGGAGGCCTTCACCCGCTCGGCGATGCCCGTCGATCGTGCCGGGCTGGCTCGACTGATCGCGCTGGTCGACGGCGCCGTGGTCAACGCACTGATCGACAGCGATCCGGATCCCCGGTCGGCGGCCAGGGAGATGCTGCGAGCCGAGCTGGTCCGGCTCTACCCGGATTCCTGATCGGCCACCGCCGAACAGGGCATCGCCGTTCGACCCCGGACCTCATGGCGGGCGACGATCCCGACTGGCTGCGTCGACCGTGCAGCCGATCCCGCCCAGCGCCGCAGCGGGACCCGACCTCGGCTTCACCACGTCAGCGGGGTCCCGCCGTGATCGCCGAGTCGTCGATCGCCGGAGCACCCGGCCTCGGGCACAGTGCGGCCTCGGCCACCGATCGGCAGTTGCCCTGACGCTACGTCAGGGCGGCAGGCTGGCCTGCATGAATCGCATCGTCGTGTTCTTCCTCGGCGCGGACTTCGCCTCCCTGCTCGGCAACTCGGTGATCGCCGTCGCGCTGCCCTGGCTGGTCTTCCAGCGGACCGGCGATGCCGCCGCGACGGGCACGGTCGCCGCCGTCACCGCGATCCCCGCCCTGCTCGCCGCGTTCTTCGGCGGCCTGCTCATCGACAAGTTCGGGCGCAGGAGGATGAGCATCGTCGCCGACCTCGGCAGCGCGCTGAGCGTCGCGGCCCTCCCGGCCGTGGACGCCGTGTTCGGCCTGGACCTCGGCCTGTTCATCCTGCTGGGCGTCCTCGGGGCACTGTTCGACGTCCCCGGCCTGACGGCGCGGGACGCGCTGCTGCCGGACATCGCCTCGGCCGGGCGGATCGACCTCGATCGGCTGGCGGGCATCCGCGAGTCCCTGTTCGCGGTGTCGTTCCTGGCAGGCCCGGCGCTGGCCGGGCTCGCGCTGACCCTGTTCCCGATCGAGGCGGTGATCTGGTCGGCGGCGGTGATGCCCGCCCTGGCCGCCCTGTTCACCAGCCTGCTGCCCGCCGAGGTCGGTCGGGTGCGCCGCCTCTCGGCGAACGAGGCCAACGGAGCCGCCGATCCCGCCGAGCGCGGTACGAGGGGCCTGCTCGTCGGATTCCGCATCATCATCCGGTCGTCACTGCTGTCCGCCCTGACCATCCTGAGCATCGGATCGGTGCTGGTCATGGGTCCGCTGCAAGCCCTGGTGCTGCCCGTTTACTTTGCCGAGGCAGGCGCCCCCGACCTGCTGGGTTACACGGTGAGCGCGATGGCCCTCGGGATGCTCGGGGGCTCGGTGGCCTATGCGGTGCTGGCCGCGCGCATCAGTCGTCGCGCCGTCTTCCTGACCGCCCTCGCCTGCTGCTCGTTCGGACTCGCCATCGTGGCGTTCCTGCCGCCCTTCCTGCTGTTGGCCCTCGGCCTGCTCCTCGTCGGGATCGGCTCCGGACTGCTGGGTCCGCTCGTGCCGGTGTTGTTCGCCGAGCGGGTGCCCGAGGCCTCGCGAGGCCGGGTCATGGGCGTGCAGAATGCGGCGACGCTGGCCGTCATGCCCCTGGGCGTCATGGCCGCCGGGCTGCTGATCGAAGGGGCGAGCCTGCGGGTCGCCACGGCGGTGATCGCGGGTTCATGGCTGCTCGTCGGGGTCTACGCCATCCTGGCCAGGGGCATGCGCGACCTCGACACTGTGAAGGACGAGCCCGTGCTCGTCGGCGATGAGGGCGAAGGCATGCTCGTCGGACAGAAGGACGAGCCCCGGCTCGTCGACGACAAGGACGAGCCCCGGCTCGTCGACGACGCGACGGGAGGCGGGCGATGATGTTCACCATCGGGCGGCTGAGCGAGATCGCCGGGGTCTCGATCCGCACCATCCGCCACTACCACCAGATCGGCCTGCTGGCCGAGCCCGCCCGCGACGAATACGGACACCGACGCTACGGCTCCGCCGAGCTGATCATGGTGCTGCGGGTGCGGCGCCTGGTCGAGATCGGCTTCGCCCTCCGCGAGATCGGCGACCTGCTCGACGCGCCCGCCGAGACGCTGCGGGCCTCGCTGGACGAACTCGACGCCGAGCTGGCGAGCAGGCAGGAACGGCTGGCGACGCGGCGGGCCGCCCTGGCGCGCTTCCGCGAGCTGGACCGAGACCCCCGACTCCCGGATGCGGTGGCGAACGCCCAGACGATGCTGGCTGCCTGGGGACTCTCGCCCACCGCCATCGAGGCGGAGCGAGACATCGTGCTCCTGGCCTCGGCGGTGCTGCGTCCCGCACTGGTCGATCGGTCGGGATCGGCCGAGCCCGGCGCGCGGTCCGGACCGATCGACGACGCCGAGACGTCGATGGCGAAAGCCCTGTTCGACGACGTCTACACCCGGCTGATCGGCGTGGACGGCGGCCGGGTGAGTCGAGCGATCTATGCGGAGATGGAGGCCGTCCGGGATCTGCCTGCGGACCATCCCCGCGTCGACGCGCTCATCGAAGCCTCCACCGCGTTCCTGCACCGGCATGCCGAGCTGCTGCGGCACTGGGGAGACAGCCAGTGGCAGGCTGCCCCCTCGCTCTCCGAGGCGATGGTCACCACCCTGTTCGAAGACTTCGTTGGCTCGTTGCCGCCCGCCCACGTCCGGCTCATCCGCTCCCTGCAACGGGTCTTCGCCGACCTGGACGCCGCGCCTGCGGACCCCGACACCATCTGATCCGCTCCGCTCGTCGGTCTGCCAGCGCAGGACGCGGCCGGTCCGCGCACCGCTTCGGCCCGGATCAGGCCGAGTCGGGGGATCTCTCGTGCAACCATCTCGCGCGCCTGCTCGTGAGAAAGGGCGGTACTGCGAGAGGAGAACGATGCGAGCCGAGGAAGAGGAACAGTTCCGCGTCTTCGCCAGAGAGAAGGCGGCGTCGTTACGTCGAATGGCCTACCTGGTGTGCGGTGACTGGCACCTCGCCGAGGATCTCGTCCAGACGACGCTGATCAAGCTGCACGGCGCATGGTCGCGAGTGCAGCGCAAGGACACCGTGCACCGGTACGTCCACACCGTGTTGATGCGCTGCTGGCTCGACGAGTTCCGGCGCCCGTGGCGGCGTCGAGAGCACCGCGACGGCGTCGTCCCGGAGGTCGTGGACCCGGCCGTCGACCCGGCCTCGGCCGGGCAGCGCGACTGGGCCAAGGGCGTCGTGCATCGCGCGCTGGCCAGCGTGCCACCGCGTCAGCGGGCGGTCCTGGTGCTGCGGTACTTCGAGGATCTCTCGGTCGCCGAGTCCGCCGCGATCCTGCGGTGCTCAGAGGGAACGGTCAAGAGCCAGACGTCCCGAGGGCTGACGGCCCTGCGGGCGGCGATGGAACGCCAGGACGAGGACCTGCCTCGGCTGGCCGTGGAAGGGATGGCGTGGTGAACGAGGACGAACTGCGGGCAGGCCTACGGGCCGCCGTGGCCGGGGAGCCGCCGATGCGGCTGGACCCGGATCGGATGGCGACGAAGGCGGAGGTCCACACCCGGCGACGGCGGTCCATGTTCGGCGCGGCCGTCGGCACCCTCGCGGTGTTCGGCGCGGTGGCGGTCGCCCCGGCGCTGACGGGGCAGGGCGGCGGGGACGGGATGTCGGCGGCGGCGATCTCCTCCTCGATGGCGCCGCCGCCCCCGGAAGCGGCCGAGCGGCTGCCCGACCTGACCGACATGGAGAAGCTGGCGATCCTGCCGGACGGGTTCGTCTTGGAGGAGCCGGAATTCGTCTGGCCGCCTGAGGGCGTGTCGGCGCCCGAATACTCGAGGGGAGAACTGTACGAGCGGAGCCAGGCGCTGCGGCCCTACCTGGACGAGCGAATCGATCAGGTGGTGCCGGAGGCGTCGGGGGCGTACTACACGGAGGCCTTCGGCACGGAGGGCGTCGGCGACATCGACGAGGACGCGCGGTCAGTGGGCGCGCCGATCTATTTCGAGGATTCGCTCGGCGACGGCATGGCCTTCGTCCAGGTGATGGCGGGCGGGCCGCCCGAGCGGGACATCCTGTGTCAGCCCGGCCAGTTCGCCTGCGGCTATCAGCTGCTCGACGACGGCTCGTTGCTGGTCGCCTACGCGCATGACGCGAGCCAGACCATGACGGCCGGGTTCGCCAGCGTCAACCATCTGCGACTGGACGGCGAGGTCGTGCGGTTCAGCGCCTATGACCACGGCCGGATCGTCGGGGACGAGGTACCGGACCTGCGAGACGGGCCCAGCCTGAACTGGGACCAGCTGATCGAGCTGGCCACCGACGAGTCGATCACCATCTTCTAGAACGTCATGGCGATGCAGCCGTGAACCAGCCAGGGGCAGACCCGATCGCGGGTGTGCCCCGGTGCTGTGCGTGGCACCGCCGAGGCCGCAGCGTGTCGGCGCCGCTGCCGCCGAACCCCACAGCCGCCCAGCCCGTCGCCGTCGAACCCGCAGCCGACGAGGCCTTAGGCTCTTCGGGTGACCGCCACGCCGCCCATCCCCAATGTCCTGGCCGCCCGCTACGCCTCGACGGACCTGGCCACCCTGTGGTCGCCCTCGCACAAGATCGTGCTGGAGCGCAGGCTGTGGCTCGCCGTGCTGAGTGCGCAGGCCGAGTTGGGCGTCGCCGTTCCCGAGACCGCCCTGGCCGACTACCAGCGGGTGCTGGAGCAGGTCGACCTCGCCTCGATCGCCGAGCGGGAGCGGATCAGCAGGCACGACGTGAAGGCCAGGATCGAGGAGTTCAACGCCCTGGCGGGCCACGAGCAGGTGCACAAGGGGATGACCTCTCGGGACCTCACCGAGAACGTCGAGCAGTTGCAGATCCGGCTCAGCCTGCTGCACGTCCGCGACCGCGTCGTCGCCCTGCTCGCCAGGCTGGGCAGCCTGGCCGCCCAGAACTCCGAGCTGGTGATGGCGGGCCGCTCGCACAACGTCGCCGCGCAGGCCACCACGCTGGGCAAGCGCTTCGCCAGCGCCGCCGACGAGCTGCTGTGTGCCTATGACCGGCTGGAGGACCTGCTCGGGCGCTACCCGCTGCGCGGGATCAAGGGACCGATGGGCACCGCCCAGGACATGCTCGACCTGCTCGACGGGGACGCCGACGCTCTGGCGACGCTGGAGAAGACCGTCGCGACCCACCTCGGCTTCGAGCGGGTGCTGACCAGCGTCGGCCAGGTGTATCCGCGTTCGCTGGACTTCGACGTCCTGACCTGCCTGGTGCAGCTGGCGGCGGCGCCGTCGAGCCTGGCCACGACGGTGCGGCTGATGGCGGGCCACGAGCTGGTCACCGAGGGCTTCAAGCCGGGACAGGTCGGCTCCAGCGCGATGCCGCACAAGATGAACACCCGGTCCTGCGAGCGGGTCAACGGGCTCGCCGTGGTGCTGCGCGGCTACTCGTCGATGGTGGGCGAGCTGGCGGGCGACCAGTGGAACGAGGGCGACGTCTCCTGTTCTGTCGTGCGGCGGGTCGCCCTGCCGGACGCCTTCTTCGCCTTCGACGGCCTGGTGGAGACCATGCTCACCGTGCTGGACGAGTTCGGCGCCTTCCCGGCCGTCGTCGACCGCGAACTGAACCGCTACCTGCCGTTCCTGGCCACCACCAAGGTGCTCATCGCGGCCGTGCGCGCCGGCGTGGGCCGCGAGACCGCGCACGAGGTCATCAAGGAGCACGCCGTGGCCGCCGCCCTCGCGATGCGGGAGCAGGGCGCCGAGCAGAACGACCTGCTCGACCGGCTGGCCGCCGACGAACGCCTGCCGCTTGATCGCGGCAGGCTGGCGGAGCTGCTCGCCGACCGGCTCTCCTTCACCGGCGCGGCCACCAGCCAGACCTCGGCCGTGCTCGCCCGGATCGGCGAGGTCGTCGAGCGTCATCCCGGCGCCGCGTCCTACTCGCCGGGCGCGATCCTCTGAGCCGAGCGCAGCCCGCCCGGGGCGTCGCTTCTGATCTGCCGGGCGGTGACGGCGAGGGCGGGCAACCTGCTCCGACACCCCGTCGCCGCGCACGTCCACCGGACGGCATCGACCCCTTCACCTGGGTTTTCCCAGGCAGGGTGCAGGGTGAACACCGGAGGTCGCCGCCGTGCTCACCGAGGCCGTCGGCGAATCGGCGAATCGAGCAGGGGAGTCGCGGCCATGGCCGGTCAAGTGAACATCACCGCCCCGCTGCCCGCCGCCCTTGCGAGCGCATCCGGCGCGGGCGAGGTGTCGTCGGCGGGATTTCAGATCGACATCGAGGCGGTGCCCGCCTTGCGTGAGCGGCTCCTCATCGCGATCGAGCACCTGCGCGAGGCGGGCAGTTCGGCCGAGGAGCTGACCGATCTCAGCGCGCCGGGCGACGATCCGGCCAGCACCGCAGCGGTGCCGGAGTTCGTCGGGCGGGCCACCGATCCGGCGGGTTCGCTGGCCACGACGGTGGCCGCCGCCGTCTCCGCGTTGCACGACGTGATCGCCCGGCTCGATCGGGCCGCAGTCCGCCACCAGGCGATGGACGAGGGGCAATCCGACCTCCGCACCACCTCGACTCACCACTCGGAGTGATTCATTCGTTATTGACCCGAGACTCACGGGGACCCTGCGATGATCGGCCCGTCGTACGAGCTGGGAGGCCCGGCGTTGCCGATCGTCTTGGAACGATCCGAACTGAATCTGCTGTGGCGACACCTTGAGCTGGGCACCAGACCGCTGACGCTGGCCACTCGCGAGTGCGGCGTGACCCTGGCGGAGGCTGCGGAGTTCGATCGGCGCAGCGCCGCGACCCTGCGCGAGCGCGGACTGCTGGACGGGCCGGCCGTCCACCCTGAGCTGGCGGCGGCGCTGCACTGCCTCGCCGCGCCACGTCATGCCGTCGACCTGCGGTGGACGGTGGAACCCGGCCGGGAGATCCGAGCCATGGCGGCCGAAGACGGCAGGCGCGGCGCCCGAGGCGTGCTCGACGAGGAGCGGCTCTTCGTCGACGATGTCCACCCGACGGACGTGATCCCCTCGGTGATCGCCGTGTTGGCCGAGATGCGGGCGGGCACCGGCCAGATGGTGCGCCTGCCCGCCCCGGTCGTCGAGGCCGCCGGGGCGGACGGGCCCCCATCCGACGCGCGGTTCGAGACCGCTTTGGTGGAGCACGGCATCCCGGCCGGTGAGGCCAAGGAGGTGCTCGGGATGCTTGGCACCGCCCGGCTGCGGGGCGGCCAGCTCGGCGTGACGAGCCGGGATCGGCTGGGCGTTCCTCACCGGGCGCCCTGGGTGATCGACGTCTACGACACCGTGCAGGGCCGATACGCCGTGCACCATCGGGACGACTGGATCACCGTCGCGCCTGCGGACTCCGCCCGGCTCGCCGAGATGCTCCGGGAACTGCTCGAGGCCGGGACCGAGGAGGCGTGATCCGGATGCCCGGACGGCGCGGCGAGCAGGACTCGGCGAAGAGACCCGGGTTCGGGTCCGGTCGGCTCGAGCGAGGTCGGCTCGAGGTGACCGACCGTCGGAGGTGCCACCCGGACGGCCCGCCAGATCGAGTCCAGGCCGGCGACCAGCGCATCCGGGCGGCCGACCCCGTGATCGCCGCCACCCGCACCCGTTCGGCATTCCGTCCACGTCGAGCCTTCGATCGCCCGCCGGGACTCGCCGACCTGCTGACGAACCCGCTATCGCCGACTTCGCTCGGGAGGCAGCCGACATGACCGCCACCAACTGGGACGGCATCGCCCACCAGCAGCTCGTCGACTGGTTCCGGGCGGGCTCGACCGACTCGGCCACCGCCTCGGCCGTCCGCTGGCGGGAGCATGTCGGCGGCAGTCTCGGCCGCGTCGCCGAACTCGTCGACGGCGCCCTCCGGGACGGCGGTGCGGTCTGGCACGGGGCGGCGGCGGAGGCGATGCGCGACGGCGTGTCGCCACTGGCGCGGTTCGCCCTCGACGCGCAGGACGCCTCGGTGCGCATCGGCACGGGCGTCGATCAGTGGGTGGCGGCCTTCGAACACGTCACGCGGGAGCTGCCTGCGCCGATTCGCGTGACCGACGACGAGGCATGGCGTGACCAGCCGGTGGCGGCGCTCCTCGGCACGGTGACCGACCGCGAGGCCGTGGAAGGGCAGGCGCGCGAGGCCGAGGAACGCGCCAGGGCCCTGGCGCGAGCCTACGAACGCACCGTGGGCACGACCATCGACGAACTGCCGCTCTTCGCCCCGGCCCTGCCTGCGGGCGCGGCCGGGACCGACCGGCCGCCCGGCGCCTCGGCTCCGCACCCGCCCGCACCGGCGGCGGGACTGCCTGCACCTCTGGGCCAGCCGGACGCGCGACCTGGCTCGCACGCCGCGCCGATCAGCGGCCTCGGGGAGGCCGCCCGTCGAGCCGGGCCACCGAGCGGGCCGGGCCTGCCCGGCCGGTCGCCGCACACGCCGCAGGGCACCGTAACGCCGTACCAGTCCGCACCGCAGCACCCGGCCGCGCCGCATCCATCCCCGTCGTATTCGCCGCCGGGGATGCCGGTGCCCGGACACTCGTCACCGGCTCCCCCCGCTGCACGGACCCCGCAGGCCCAGCCGCCGCAGGGTCCGATCCCACCGGGTCCGGCTCCGCAGGGTCGGATTCCGCAGGCCGCGATCTGGCACGGCCGAGGTTCCCCCGGCGCGACTCCGCAGGCTCGGACCCACTCCGGCCCGGCGACACCTGCCCCGTCGCAGGCCGCACCCCCGTCGGCCGGCGTGGGCCCGACACCCGGCGGGGCGGTTCCGGGCCTGCCGCGTGCGGGGTCCGGCGGCTCGACACACACTGCTCCGGGCGCCCGGAATCGGGCGGTCGCACCACCCGCGACGGCCTCGCATCCCGGCACACCGCAGGCCACGTCGATCAATCCACCCGCACCAACAGGCTTCCACCCACCAGGTCCGAGCGTCGCCGGGCCTGCCTCCCGGCCGCCTGCGGCCCAGCCGCCTGAGCTCCAGGCACCCATGCCCCAGGCACCCGGTTCCCCGGCCGCCCCGCCGCCCACCCAGCCCTCGGCGGAGCCCACGCTCGCCCAGCAGTTCGGTCCCGAGGCCGTCCGGCAGTACGACATCGCCGACTCGGCGGGGGGCTCGGGAAGCGCGGGGAGTTCGGCGGCGCCGTTCCAGCCATCGGTGCTGGACCGCCCCGCCTGGGGGCCGGATGCGGGGCCGAGCCGGTCGGCGCCGAGGAGCTCCGGCCACGCCCACCAGCGGGAGCGCGATGCCCCGGAGTACCTGGAGCCGGTCGACGAGATGTGGGGCGACACCGGTCACGCCGCGCCTGCCGTCCTCGGCGACGAGCTGTTCGACCAACGCTGACCGGCGGCCGGACCCGTCATGAGTCCGGTACGGGTCCGGCGCGGTCAACGGTGCGAGCAACGGCCCGTCCGTGGTCTGGCCGCGAGTCGCCGCGTCGGAGTAGACGCTGACGCTGGAGACGAAGGTCCAGTGCCCGGCGTCGGCGGCAAGCGCCGCGCGTGCCTCGGCCACCCGGGGCAGCGAGGACGTCGCGACGTCCACCACGGCATCGAAGCGCTCGCCCGCCAGCTCGGCGAGCGCGTCCGGCCGGTCTCGGTCCACCACGACCGACCGTGCCCCCGCAGCGGCGATCCGCTGACCCCCTCGGTTGGCGCACACCACCTCATGCCCCCGGCGGACCGCCTCGGCGGCCGCGGCCTTCGAGAGGAACACGCCGCCCGACACCAGTACACGCACGAGAGGTGACTCTCCGCCGCCCGCCCGCTGCGGGGAAGACGCGTTCGCCGAGGCGTTGAGTCTCAGCCGGGGTGTGCCTGCGCCCACCCCGCCCGCGACGTCGGTCGAAAGCACTGCTCAGGTAGCCTCGGTGCCACATTCCGCCGACCTGAACAGCTGGAGCAGCAGCAGTGGCCCGAGTCGTCGTCGACGTCATGCCCAAGCAGGAGATCCTCGACCCCCAAGGCCAGGCGGTGGCAGGCGCGTTGCCCCGGTTGGGCTTTCAGGGAGTGACGAGCATCCGTCAAGGCAAGCACTTCGAGCTGGAGGTCGACGACTCCGTCGACGACGCCACGCTCGAACGCATCGCCGAGACGCTCCTCGCCAATCCGGTCATCGAGGACTGGGCGATCCGGAGGGAACAGTCATGAAGGTCGGGGTGATCACCTTCCCCGGCACCCTCGACGACGTCGATGCGGCGCGTGCCGTCCGCCTCGCGGGCGCGGAGGCGGTCTCGCTGTGGCATCGGGACGCCGACCTGCGCGGTGTCGACGCGGTGGTGGTGCCCGGCGGGTTCTCCTATGGCGACTATCTGCGCTGTGGCGCGATCGCCAGCTTCGCCCCGGTGATGACCGAGGTCGTCGCGGCTGCGGGCCGGGGAATGCCGGTGCTCGGCATCTGCAACGGCTTCCAGATCTTGTGCGAGGCCGGGCTGCTGCCCGGCGCGCTGGTGCGCAACGCCGGACTGCACTTCGTCTGCCGCGACCAGTGGCTGCGCGTCGAGCGCACCGACACGGC
This sequence comes from Actinoalloteichus fjordicus, assembly GCF_001941625.1. Taxonomy (NCBI): domain Bacteria; kingdom Bacillati; phylum Actinomycetota; class Actinomycetes; order Pseudonocardiales; family Pseudonocardiaceae; genus Actinoalloteichus; species Actinoalloteichus fjordicus. Next base: position 6,877,565 of record NZ_CP016076.1, on the reverse strand, counting down.
CTGGACCGGCCGCTACGAGGCAGGCGCGGAGATCATCGTCCCGCTGAAGTCCATGGAAGGTCGCTACGTCGCGGACGAGGCCACCCTCGACACGCTGGAGGGTGAGGGCCGGGTCGTCCTGCGGTACCTCGGCGACCCGCCCAACGGCGCGCTGCGCGAGATCGCGGGCATCAGCGATCCCAGCGGCCGGATCGTCGGCATGATGCCGCATCCGGAGCATGCCGTCGACGCGCTGACCGGCCCGAGTGACGACGGGCTCGGCGTGTTCCTGTCCCTCCTCGACGCGATGGTGAGCGTGTGACCGGCAACGAGCAGTCCGTAGACACGAACTCCGCCGACACGAACTCGGCAGCCACGAGCTTCGTCGACACGGTGGAGCACGCCCGGGCCACCCCCGACACGGCGCAGCCGCATCGGGAACTGGGCGTGAAGGACGACGAGTACCAGCGCATTCGCGAGATCCTGGGCAGGCGGCCCACGGACGCCGAGCTGGCCATGTACTCGGTGATGTGGAGCGAGCACTGCTCCTACAAGTCCTCCAAGGTGCACCTCGGCTACTTCGGCGAGACCACCACCGAGGAGATGCGCTCGACGATGCTCGCGGGCATCGGCGAGAACGCCGGTGTGATCGACATCGGCGACGGCTGGGCCGTCACCTTCAAGGTCGAGTCGCACAACCACCCGTCGTACGTGGAGCCCTACCAGGGTGCGGCGACCGGCGTGGGCGGCATCGTCCGGGACATCATGGCGATGGGTGCCCGGCCGGTCGCGATCGCGGACCCGCTGCGCTTCGGCCCGGCCGACGCACCCGACACGAAGCGGGTGCTGCCCGGTGTGGTGGCAGGCGTCGGCGGTTACGGCAACTGCCTCGGGCTGCCCAACATCGGCGGCGAGGTCGTCTTCGACGAGAGCTATGCGGGAAACCCGCTGGTCAACGCGCTCTGCATCGGCTCGATGCGCGTGGAGGACCTCCACCTGGCTCATGCGTCCGGGGTCGGTAACAAGATCATCCTCTTCGGTGCTCGGACGGGTCTGGACGGCATCGGCGGCGTGTCCGTGCTGGCCTCCGACAGCTTCGCCGGGGGCGACGCGGGCGGTGGTCGCAAGAAGCTGCCCGCCGTGCAGGTCGGGGACCCCTTCGCCGAGAAGGTCCTGATCGAGTGCTGTCTCGAGCTGTTCGGCAGCAGGCTGGTCGTGGGCATCCAGGACCTGGGCGGCGCGGGGCTGTCCTGCGCCACCTCCGAGCTGGCCTCGGCGGGCGACGGCGGAATGCGCGTCGAGCTGGACCGGGTCCCGCTGCGGGCTGCGGGCATGACCCCGGCGGAGGTCCTCTCCAGCGAGTCGCAGGAGCGCATGTGCGCCGTGGTGCGACCGGAGGACGTGGACGCCTTCCTGGCCGTGTGCGAGAAGTGGGACGTCACCGCGACGGTGATCGGCGAGGTCACCGAGGTCTCCGAGGAGGAGACCGCCCGAGGCGGCAGGCTGATCATCACCTGGAACGGCGAGGTCGTCGTCGACGTGCCGCCGCGTACCGTGGCCCACGAGGGCCCGGTGTATCGGCGTCCGGTGGCCCGGCCCGCCGATCAGGACGACCTCATCGCGAACGACACCTCCGGTCTCGCGCGGCCGAGCGGCCCCCAGGAGCTGAGTGACACGCTGCTGCGGATGATCGCCTCGCCGAACCTGGCCAGCCGGGCCTGGGTGACCGATCAGTACGACCGGTACGTGCAGGGCAACACGGTGCTGTCGCAGCCAGCCGACGCGGGAATGATCCGCATCGACGAGACGACCGGTCTCGGCGTGGCGGTGGCCACCGACTGCAACGGGCGTTACTGCAGGCTCGACCCGTACACGGGCGCGCAGCTCGCGCTGGCCGAGGCGTATCGCAACGTCGCGGTGAGCGGTGCGGTTCCCGCTGCGGTGACGAACTGCCTGAACTTCGGCTCGCCGGAGGACCCTGGCGTGATGTGGCAGTTCGAGCAGGCGGTGCGCGGCCTGGCCGACGGCTGCCGTGAGCTGGGCATCCCCGTGACGGGCGGCAACGTCAGCTTCTACAACCAGACCGGCGCCACGGCGATCCTGCCGACGCCGGTGGTCGGCGTGCTCGGCGTCATCGACGACGTCCATCGGCGGATCCCCAGCGGGATCGGCAACGAGGCGGGCGAGTCGTTGCTGCTGCTCGGCACGACCGCCGACGAGTTCGACGGCTCGGAATGGGCCCGCGTCGTGCACGGTCACCTGGGCGGCAGGCCGCCGAAGGTGGACCTCGCCGCCGAGCGACTGCTCGCGGAGGTCCTCTTCGCAGGCTCCCGCGACGGCATGGTCTCGGCCGCACACGACCTCTCCGAGGGCGGCCTGGCTCAGGCCGTGATCGAGGCGGCGCTCACCGGGCAGACCGGCTGCCGCATCGTGCTCCCGGAGGACGCCGACCCGTTCGTCTGGCTCTTCTCGGAGTCGGCGGGCCGGGCGCTGGTGTCGGTCACCCGCACCGAGGAGCTGCGGTTCACCGACATGTGCACCATGCGCGGACTGCCGTGGACGAAGGTCGGCGTCGTGGACCCCGAGGCCGACGCCGTCGAGATCCAGGGCGTCGGCGACTTCCCGCTCGCCCGGCTGCGCGAGGCGTGGGAGGGCACGCTGCCTGCCCTGTTCGGCTGAGGTCGCACACACTGATCGATGGTCCGGGCCGTCGGCGTCCCATGCGGATGCCCGCGGCCCGGACTGCTTGGTGGTCCCTGCCTGGGGAGTGCCCGCGTCACGGCCTCGGCGGCGTCGTTCCGGCGGCCGCCGGAACAGCTGATGCGGCCGTAGACCGGTCGACGGCGATGGTGGCGGACGGCGGCGGGTCGTCGCGGGCAGGCTCGAGCCGTGCGGTTCCCGACCTGCCCTGATCGCCAGCCGGGGCCGCAGAGGCCGCCGGGGCCGCAGAGGGGCCGCCGGAATCCTGCGGCCCGCAGCGCGCGACATCGCCTGCCGATCATGATGGACTCGTCCGCCCACTGCCGACCGTCATGGATCGGGGTGCGCACCCGCCCACAGGTGCGCACCCCGGATGATCGTGGTCGTCGGAATCATCCGTTCGCGAGCGCCTGGAGCCGGTCGTGGGCGCCGTTGAACCAGTTCTGGTCGCCGGGGAAGATCCCGCTGTCCGCGTACTGCCAGATGGTGTGGAATCCCCAGCCGTTCGGCAGGGTGCCCACCGAACTCGCGTATCGGGCGATCCACAGCGGGTTCGTCGCACCGAATCCGCCGTTGTTCCCCGTGCAGGTCTGCCACCAGCTCGTACTGGTGTAGATCGTCGGGTAGCGAGTGGTCAGCCGGTGGACCTCATTGCTGAAGTCCCTGATCCAGGCCACCATCTGGGACTGGCTCAGCCCGTAGCAGGTCGCGCCGTAGGGGTTGTACTCGATGTCGAGTGTCGGAGGCAGCGTCCGGCCGTCCTTAGACCAGCCGCCGCCGTTGGCCACGAAGTACTTGGCCTGTGCCGCTCCTGTCGAGCGATCGGGCAGGGCGAAGTGGTAGGCGCCGCGGATCATGCCCACGTTGTAGGAGCCGTTGTACTGCTGGGCGAAGTCCGGGTTCCTGAACCCGGTGCCCTCCGTGGCCTTCACATAGGCGAACTTCGCCCCGTTCGCCCAGGCGTTGTCCCAGTTGACGCTGCCCTGCCAACCGCTGACGTCCATGCCATGGGTCTGGCTGGCCTGCTTCGTAGTCATGTCAGGACTGCCGTGTCGTCCTTCGTGCTTCACGATCTGAGAGCCCGCGTAGTGCTCGTTGGAGCCCTCGGGAAGTGGTGTCTCCTCGGTGGTCTGCTCGGTCTCGACGGCAGTCCGGCCCGCGATGGCGGGAGTGACCGCACCCAGAAGGAGCAGCGTGGTGGTGGCGGCGATGATGCCGACTCTGGCGCGTAGGCGATTCGTCTTGGTCAACTGGCACCCCTACGTGAATTCCTGTCGGAATATCCGACTGAGAGTGAGGGTCGGGTGAGTAGCCACGGAACATGAAGAGTGGCTCGTGATTTCCCGCTCACCGTAAGTCGGATACCGCCGTCCCGCCCGGAGACCGCACGCGACCGGGCGAGCCGAGTGAATCCGTCTCGAGATCGGGTTGCGAAGTCCCGGCGCGGCCCACTCCCACCGTCGAGAGTGGACCGACACGGACCGAGTCCGGTCGCTTCGACCCGAGCCGACCGGCGCCGAGTCGGGGGCCGTCGCGGGGCGCGCTCGCCGGGGACGCGCCGTTGACCAGCGTGATCCCCGTCGGTCCTCCGTTCTCGATCGAGCTGTGGCCGTCTCTCCGGGGCGCCGAGGTGGGATGTCGTCGGCCCCGCGTCGACCGGGTGTCGCCCGCTGGCGCAAGTGACCGGACAAAAGGACACGGAACGCGGTCCTGCGGTGACGGCGGGCGATCGACACCGCTTATGCTTATCGCCTGATCGAGTGGTCTTGGCGAACAGGAGTGCTTCCGTGGCAGGAGAACGTCCTTCTTGGGTGCCCAGCGAGGTCGACGTGGAGCGACCGAGCGCGGCTCGGATGTACGACTACTTCCTCGGCGGAGCCCACAACTTCGCCGTCGATCGGCAGATGGCCGACCAGGTGATCGCGACGTTCCCCGGCACCAGGCGGTTCGCTCAGCTCAACCGCTCGTTCCTCCGTTGGTCGGTGCGTCTGCTGCTCGACGCCGGGGTCCGCCAGTTCATCGACCTCGGTTCCGGCATCCCCACCGTCGGCAACGTCCACGAGACCGCGCAACGCATCGATCCGACCGCCAAGGTGGTCTACGTCGACAACGATCCGGTCGCCTATGCGCACAGCCGGTCGATCCTGGCGCACGACAAGCAGGCCGCCGTCGTCAACGCCGATCTCCGTGACGTCGACGCGGTGCTGACCGACCCGACCGTGGTCGACCTGCTCGACCTCAGCGAGCCGGTCGGTCTGCTCACCGTCGCCGTGCTGCACTTCATCCCGGACGCGGACGACCCGGCGGCCACCCTCGCGCAGTACTACGAGGCCGTCGCCGCAGGCAGTCACCTGGTGGTCTCGCACGGGCTCGCCGAGCCGGTGCACGAGGGCGAGCAGGAGGACGAACGCGCCACCACCGTCAAGAAGGTCTACAGCCGCAGCGCGACTCCGCTGACCCTGCGCACCGAGGCGCAGATCGCGGAGCTGTTCGGTGACTTCGCGATCATCGACCCGCCTGGGGTGGTCAACGCGGGACTGTTCAGCGGCGGCGACCTCTATGCGGGCCCGGACCCGGACTGGGCCCCGGGAGCGGTGGGCGTTGGACGGAAGGCGTGACCCCCGACCCGCGTCGGCCGAATCACCTTGCGTCGTATGCTGCTGACAACTGGTGATACTCCAGACGGGTGATGGGGGGAGGCTGTCGTGACAGTTCCTGCCCGTCGCCACGGCTGTCGGGATCACCCGCCGCCGCCGAACGGACGAGGCGGACGATGCCATGCGGGGCGAGGGATTCGGTCGGGCGTTACCCTCGAACTCGTGGTTGACGATCCGGCTGCGGCCGGGTGCCACGGAACGGTCCCCGGCGCGTCACGGCAAGTCGCGACGCCGCCCGCCGACCTGACGCGGCGGCCCGTGTCGTCGCCTCAGCGGTTCGAGACTGGTGAGCAGGCCTCATTGTGCGCATGACGGAGCGACCCGGCGACCCTGCGGGGGCCGGTGACCACGACGCGGATCACGCGATCGCGGCCCGACGACTCGCGCAGGGGTGGGCTGCGGCGATCAACGGCACGAGCTATGTGTCGATGTCCCAGGACGAGGTCGTGGAGTACCTCGTCGGGTTGGCGACTCGGATCCTCACGGCGCTGGCCGCAGAGCCGTTCAACGCCCGCGCCGCCTGGGAGGTCGGCGTCGACCTGGTCGACAGCCACTTCACCAGCTCCGCCACGTTGGAGCGCAGCATCACTCTGCTGGGTGAGGAGATCACGCAGGCCCTGCCCGACCTCGCCGCCGGGCGGGTGTCCGCGGTGCAGGGCGCGCTCGCGGGCGGTTACGGCTACGCGCTGCGGCAGCGCACCCTCCACGAGCAGGAGGCGATCCGCGAGGCGGTGCTCGACGCCCGCGAGCAGGCCGAGGCGGCGCTGCGCGCCAGTGAGGCCCGCTTTCGCGCGCTATTCACCGAGGCCGCCATCGGCATCGGGCTCGCCGACGTGGACGGCCGGATGCTCGACGCCAACCTCGCCCTGCAGCAGATGCTCGGCTACTCGCTGGAGGAGTTCCGGGGCTTCTCTCTTCAGGAGTTCCTGCATGCAGGCGACCCGGAGTCCACTCACGAGGCGTACCGGCAGCTGACCAGAGGCGATCGCGAGTACTTCCGGGCGGAGAAGCAGTTCTTCCGCAGCGACGGCGACTCCGTGTGGACCAACCTCACCGTCTCGCTGGTCCGTGGTCCCGACGGCGAGCCGCAGTATCAGCTCGCGATGATGGAGGACGTCACCGACCGCCATCAGCTTCAGGACCGGCTGCGCTATCAGGCGCTGCACGACCCGCTGACCGGGCTGGCCAACCGCGCGCTGTTCCTAGACCGGCTGGCACGCGTGTTCAACCGACCGGAGCGCGATCGCCGAGTAGGCCTGTGCTTCATCGACCTCGACGGGTTCAAGGTCATCAATGACAGCCTCGGCCATCACGTCGGCGACGAGCTGCTGGTCGCGGTCGCGAAACGGCTCGCGGCGAGCGTCGCCCTGAACGACTGTCTGGTGGCCCGCCTCGGCGGCGACGAGTTCGTGCTGCTGGCCGAACGCAGCTCCGGAACCGATCAGCTCATCGAACTGGGCAACCAGGTGCTGGACGTGCTCGCCGACCCGATCAGGATCGGCGGCCACCAGCTCTCGGTGTCGGCCAGCATCGGCATCGTCGAACGCCCGGTCGTCGCGGGCGGCTCCGGCGACCTGATCCGGGACGCCGACGTGACGCTGTACTGGGCGAAGTCCGAGGGCAAGAGCCGCTGGGCGCTGTTCGACCCGGAGCGCAATGCCCGCGAGGTCGCCAGGTTCCGGCTCTCCGCCACCATGCCTGCGGCGCTGGAACGCGAGGAGTTCTACGTCGACTATCAGCCGCTGGTGGCCTTGGCCGACGGACGGGTCATCGCCGTGGAGGCCCTCGTCCGCTGGCAGCATCCCGAACACGGCCTGCTCGCTCCGGACAGGTTCATCGGGCTGGCCGAGGAGACCGGACTCATCGTCCAACTCGGCCGGTGGGTGCTCGAACACACCTGTCGACAGGCGCGGCAGTGGAGCGACGAGTTCGGCGACGACGCACCCTTCGTCAGCGTCAACCTCGCCGCCCGCCAGTCGCGGGACCCGTCGCTGGTCAGCGACGTCGAGTCCATCCTGCGAGAGACCGGACTGCGGGCAGGCCAGCTCCAGCTCGAACTCACCGAGAGCGCCGTGATGGGCACGGCCGAGGATCAGACCAGCGCGTTGCGCAAGCTCTATGACATGGGCGTCCGCATCGCCATCGACGACTTCGGCACCGGCTACTCCAATCTCGCCTACCTGCGACGGCTTCCCGTGCACGAGCTCAAGATCGCGGGGTCGTTCGTGGAGGGGCTGCGGGTGGCGGGCAGGCCCGACCCCGTGGACGAACAGATCGTCGGCGCACTGGTCACACTCGCGCACGCCCTGGGCCTGACCGTCACGGCAGAGGGCGTCGAGACGGCGGCGCAGGCGGAACGACTGCGGGACATCGGCTGTGAGGCAGGTCAGGGCTGGTACTTCGCCCGGCCGGGGCCGCCTGCGGCGATCAACCGCCTGCTGACGGCCCAGCGGCGGCACTAGCGTCGAAGGGCGACCGGGCGGGGATGCCCCGTGGTGGCCTCCGCGCGCATCCGACGCCCGGGACCGGCGACTGGACGGCCCGCAGGTCTTGCGAAACCGACCGATTCAGGAGCAGCCCGGATGCCCGTCGTCGGCGTGTCGACGGGCGTGGTGATGACGAGACACCTGGCCGTCCCTGCGGTCCTGCTCATGTCTGCGCGGTGTGTTCAATGCCAGCAGCGCCGCCGAGTCGACCATGGCGAGCTGGCTGAATGCCTGCGGGAAGTTGCCGGTGAACCGCCGGGTGTCGGAGTCGTACTCCTCGGAGTACAGCCCCACGTCGTTGGCCAGCGCCACGAGCCGGTGGAACATCGCCAGCGCCTCGTCACACCGTCCGGAGAGCTCCAGCGCGTTGACGAACCAGAACGAACAGGCGATGAACGAGCCCTCCCGGCCGCTCAGCCCGTCGACCGGCGAGATCCCGGGGTCCGTGGAGTAGCGGTCCACCAGGTCGCCGTGTCGCAGATCCCGGTCGATCGCCGCGATGGTGCCCAGGATCCGATCATCGGTGCCGGGCAGGAAGCCCAGCATGGGAAGCATCAGGGTGGCGGCGTCCAGCTCGGTCCCGCCGTAGTACTGCGTGAACGCGCCGAGCTGATCGTTCCAACCGTCCCGGAGCACCTCGGCATGCACCCGGTCTCGCAGATCGCGCCAGCGCTCCACCGGCCCCGGCAGACCGAACTCCTCGACGGCGTGCACCGCACGATCGAAAGCCACCCAGACCATCACCCTGGAATGGGTGAAGTGTCGTTCCGGTCCGCGCACCTCCCAGAGACCTCGGTCCGGCAGCCGCCAGATCCGCTCGAGGTCATGCAGGAGGGCGCGCTGCAGTGCCCAGGACTCGGCGGTCTCGGCGAGCCCGCGCTCCCTGGCCAGATGCAGGGCGTCCATCACCTCGCCGTAGACGTCGAGCTGCCGTTGCCGGAACGCGTTGTTGCCGACTCGCACCGGCCCCGCACCGTGGTAGCCGGTCAGCCAGTCCGCCTCCCATTCGAGCAGGTGACGGCGACCGTCGATGGCATACATGATCTGCAGGTCGGCCGGATCGCCCGCCACCGCGCGCAGCAGCCAGTCCCGCCAGGCCGCCGCCTCCGCCCCGCAGCCCAGCGAGTCCAACGCGAGCAGGGTCAGCGTGGCGTCCCGCAGCCAGCAGTATCGGTAGTCCCAGTTGCGCGATCCGCCGAGCGCCTCCGGCAGTGACGTGGTCGGGGCCGCGACGATGCCGCCGCTCGGGGCGTAGATCAGTCCCTTGAGGGTGATCAACGACCGGCGGACGGACCCTTCACAGGGACCGGTGTACTGGATCTTCCCCGCCCACTCGCGCCAGAATCGCTCGGTCCGCCGCAGGCACTCGGCCGGGTCCACCCAGGCCGGGGGCGTCTGCGCGGTCCACGAGTACTGCATCACCCAGGCGCGGCTCTCGCCCGCACCGAGCGTGAAGATCGCCTCGTGGGCGCGCTGATGGGGCACCGGCTTGGGCAGCGGCTCCCCACGAAGCACCACGGCGTCGGGGCCCGCGACGGCGAAGATGCACTCCGTCGACTCCTCCTCCTGGACCCGGCGGACCCACGGGACCGAATCGGCATACGCGAAGCGCACCACCCAGTCGAGTCGCATCTGCACGGAGCCCGAGATCCCGTAGACGGTGCGGATCAGTCGGGTCGGCAGGTCTTCGTGATCGGGATGCGGCTCCATCGCGTCGACCAGGCGTACGACGCCGTGCGCGGTGTGGAAGTCGGTCTCCAGGATCATCGTGTCGTCGCGATAGCGACGCCGCACCTCGATGACCTCCTCGACCGGCGTGATCCGCCAGTGGCCTGCCCGGTCGTCGCCGAGGAGCCGGGAGAAGCAGGACGACGAGTCGAACCGGGGCACGCACAGCCAGTCGATCGATCCGTCCTTGCCCACCAGGGCGGCGGTACGCAGATCGGAGAGCATCGCGTAGTCCTCAATGAGACCGGGCAGGCCCGCGCCACTCGCGGGCGGCACCTCCGACGAGGGGATGTGTGGTTCTGCGGACAGCCCCATGGATCGAACGGTAAGCCCATCGACGCGCCGCTGCCTGCCGGCGGCCGGCTAGGCTGCACGGCATGGCTGCGCGACGTCGGCTCGATCCGCACGAGGTCAGGGCCGCCGTGACGGCGGTCCGAGGCTGGCTGGACGACGAGGCGGCCGCCCCGCCGGAGCGCACGGTGCTCGCCGCCGCGGTCCGGCTCAGCCTCCGAACCCTGGAGCAGATCGCGCCGGGTCACACCGTCGAGGTGCGGGTGCCGCCCTTCGCGGCGGTGCAGTGCGTGGCGGGCCCGCGACACACCAGGGGAACACCGCCGAACGTGGTGGAGACCGATCCGCGCACCTGGCTTGAACTCGCCACCGGCAGGCTGACCTGGTCCGATGCGCTGGACGAAGGCCGCGTCAGCGCCTCCGGCTCGCGCGCCGACGTCTCGCACTGGCTGCCGCTGTTCTGACGTCCTGCGCACCGCTCGACCCGCCCGGCGGCCCGCCCGCGATCACGACCGCACGAACCAGGCGCATCCGCCCGTCGTGGACGCCTCCTCGGCGACCTCGTCGCTGCCCCGCGTCTGGCCTGCCTGACTGCGTCGTCCGACGTTCGGACGCCGTCCCATGCGCCCCGAGGACCTCTTGCGCCTCTCCCGTCGCTCGACGCCCCGCCCCGGCCGGTGGGTCGCGCGACACGTCGGGGCCACCGGCATTCGGACTACACTCGGGCGGTATCCCGCCTTCCATCCATAGGGAGATCTCGGTGGTCGTCCACCAACCGGCGGCAGCAGGCGCCAACGGCACAGAGAAGGCAACCCTCGGCCCCACGGCAACCCCCGGCTCCGCACCGGCCGACATCGACAAGGACGTTCCTCGCGAGGAATGCGGTCTGTTCGGCGTGTGGGCCCCGGGCGAGGAGGTCGCGAAGATCACCTTCTACGGGATCTACGCACTTCAGCACCGCGGCCAGGAGGCGGCGGGCATCGCCGTCGGCGACGGCCGCAAGGTCGTGGTCTACAAGGACCTCGGCCTGGTCAGCCAGGTGTTCGACGAGCAGGTGCTCTCCTCGCTGCGAGGACATGTCGCCGTCGGACACACCAGATACTCCACCACCGGCTCCGGGAAGTGGGAGAACGCCCAGCCGACGTTTCGCACCACGGCGGCGGGCAGCGGCCTCGTGCTCGGCCACAACGGCAATCTGGTGAACACCGCCGAGCTGCTGAGCCGCGCCGTGGAACTCGGCGCGGTGGGCACCGGCGGCGCCGCCGACATGGCGGCCACCACCGACTCCGACCTCGTCTGCGGCCTGCTGGCCCATGCCGCAGCGGATCTCACGATCGAACAGGCCGCGCTGGACCTGCTGCCGACCGTCCGAGGCGGCTTCTCCCTCGTCTTCTCCGACGAGTCCACCCTCTACGCCGCCCGCGATCCGCAGGGCGTGCGACCGCTGTGTCTCGGCAGGCTCGAACGCGGCTGGGTCATCGCCAGCGAGACGGCGGCACTGGACATCGTCGGCGCGTCCTTCGTTCGAGAGATCGAACCGGGCGAGCTGCTGGCCATCGACTCCGACGGCCTGCGCAGCTCGCGCTTCGCATCCCCGGACCCCAAGGGCTGCCTGTTCGAGTACGTCTACCTGGCTCGTCCCGACACCACCATCTCCGGTCGTTCGGTCCATGCCACCCGCGTCGAGATCGGGCGCAAACTCGCGGCGGAACACCCGGTCGAGGCCGACCTGGTGATCCCGGTCCCCGAGTCGGGGACGCCCGCCGCGATCGGCTACGCGCAGGCCTCCGGCATCCCGTACGGGCAGGGTCTGGTCAAGAACTCCTACGTGGGTCGGACGTTCATCCAGCCCTCGCAGACCATCCGCCAGCTCGGCATCCGGCTGAAGCTCAACCCGTTGCGCGAGGTGATCAGGGGAAAGCGCCTGGTCGTCGTCGACGACTCGATCGTGCGAGGCAACACGCAGCGTGCCCTGGTTCGCATGTTGCGGGAGGCCGGGGCGTTGGAGGTTCACGTCCGGATCGCTTCGCCGCCCGTGCGGTGGCCGTGCTTCTACGGCATCGACTTCGCCTCCAGGGCAGAGTTGATCGCCAACGGCGTCGACATCGACGGCGTCCGCCGATCAGTGGGCGCGGACACATTGGGCTACGTCTCCCTGGAGAACCTGGTCGCGGCGTCCGAACAGCCGAGAACCCGCTTGTGCGCGGCGTGCTTCGACGGCGAGTACCCCATCGCCCTGCCCTCGGATGAGATGCTGGGCAAGAACCTGCTGGAGGCCTGGGACGCGGACGTCTCGGGTACGGCAGGGCCCGCCGAACCGGTGGTGCCGAGTTCGTACGGGGCACAGGATGCCGTGCAGCGCCCCTGACGCAGCGCAACGCGACTACCTCGACCACCTGGTCGAGGTGGTCGCCGTCCGGCGATGGTGCGACAACCGTTACGTTGTGGATCTAGATCAGCGCGTAGCGTGGTTGTCGAGAACGCTGGCAGGGCCCGCTTTCCGGCGGCGCCGGGCCTGACGAGGCCCTTCGACCCCTCAGATATGTCTTCGGATGACATGGAGCCTGTTGTGACTGCCCAGACCGAGATGTCAGGTGCCACCTATGCCGCTGCCGGAGTGGACATCTCCGCTGGTGACGAGGCGGTAGAGCGACTCAAGCCCTGGGCGGCCAGGGCGACTCGTCCTGAGGTGCTCGGCGGGCTCGGCGGTTTCGCCGGGCTCTTCAAGCTGAAGCTGGACCGCTGGCGTGAGCCGGTGATCGCATCCTCCACCGATGGCGTCGGCACGAAGATCGCCATTGCCCAGGCACTGGACCGGCACGACACGGTGGGCATCGACCTGGTCGCGATGGTGATGGACGACCTCGTGGTGTGCGGTGCCGAGCCGCTGTTCATGCAGGACTACATCGCGGTCGGCAAGGTCATCCCGGAGCGCATCGCCGAGCTGGTCAAGGGCATCTCCGAGGGCTGTGTGCAGGCGGGCTGCGCCCTGCTCGGCGGCGAGACCGCCGAGCACCCCGGGCTGATGGTCCAGGGCGACTACGACATCTCCGGCACCGGCGTCGGCGTCGTCGAAGCCGATTCCGTGCTGGGTCCGGACCGGGTCCGCCCCGGCGACGTGGTCCTGGCACTGGGCTCGTCCGGCCTGCACTCCAACGGATACTCGCTGGCCAGGCACGTGCTGCTGGACATCGCGCGGATGCCGCTGTCCGGGCACGTCGAGGAGTTCGGCCGCTCCCTGGGTGACGAACTGCTCGAGCCCACCCGCATCTACGCCAAGGACTGCCTGGCGCTGATCGCCGAGACCGATGTGCGGACGCTGTCCCACATCACCGGCGGCGGCCTGGCAGGCAACCTCACGCGCGTCATCCCCGACGGCCTGACCGCCGTGCTCGACCGGGGCACCTGGACGCCCTCGCCGGTGTTCTCGCTGATCGCCCAGCGTGGCCGGGTGGCCCGCGAGGAGATGGAGCGCACCTTCAACATGGGCGTCGGCATGGTCGCCGTGGTGGCCGCCGAGGACACCGACCGCGCGCTGGCGCTGCTCACCGCCCGCCACGTCCCCGCCTGGGTGCTCGGTGAGGTCGCCCGCTCCGGCGACGTCGCGGTGAACACCGACGGCACCGCCGCGCCGAGGGTGACGATGATCGGTCAGCACCCGCGCTTCTGACTCGACGGGCGTGGCCTTCGGCGATCCGAGCCGATCCTGGTGAGCCAAGAGGCGGCGAAGCCGATGGCGGCCGCCGGGAGCGTGGCGGCCTCCGTCCGCGTTTCCACGGCGCGGTCCGGGGCCCCGAACTTCCGTGCTCTGGTGCTTGTGCTCGGCATCGTCGACCTTCAGCGCCGTGGATTCGCGATCCGATAGCCGTCGATTCATCGCCGTCGACTGCTGATCAATGTCGTCGCGCTCCCCACGGTCGGTCGGCCCGGTGCTGCTCAGCGGCTCGGCTCTGTCGTTCGCGACGGCTGAGACCGGCCGGTGAACTGCGGCCCTGTGCCGACCGACGGCCGGTGTGGGCTGCCCGCGTCGAACGCGGGCAGCCCGGTGCTCGGGACCCGGAGCAGCGGCTCAGCGCCGCCGAGGCGCCACGGACTGCAGGACCTCGTCGAGCTGACCGGCGAAGCGACTGCGGTCGGTCGGCGTCATGGTGAACCAGCGGCCGCCGCTTCGATCGGGTTTGTGCTGGAGGAGGTACCGCCCCGCCACGGTGTCCAGGATGTCGGCGCGGAACTCCGACTTCCGCGTCCGCCCACTGAGCTGGTCGAAGCTGCGGGCACTGAACTCGCCGAATCGCACTCGCCTTGCCGAGAGCACCGTGGCCAGCATGTCCGCGTCGGCTGGTCGGATTCCCGACTGGATGAAGGCGTTGCGTGCCGCACCGGAATCGCGACCGATCAGCTTTCCCGCTGCCTCGATCTCGGCCGAGGAGCAGTTCACCGACCGACCGGGGCCTGCCTGATGCTCGGGAAGCAGCCCGGCCGCCGCCCACGGCAGTCCGGAGCCGCGTACCGGGTCCAGGTTCAGGTCACGATCATGAGGGTGGCGGTCCTTGTGCCCATGATGGGCGGCGAGCACGGCGAACTCCCCGCTTGCCGCGATCACGGCGTCGATCTCCTCCATACCGCCCAGCTGGATGAAGGCCCAGATCGACTGGGTGGGACGGGCGAGTACCCGGAAGGCGTTGACCAGGAACGGGTGGAGTTCGCCGCGTTCCACCAGGCCCTTGCGCTCCAGGCCCTGCCAAGCCTGTCGATGCAGCTGCCTGCGCTCGTCCTCGGTGTCCCCGAAACCGAGAAACTGGAACGCGGTGGGCAGTGCGGTCTTGAGTGTGGTGAGAATGCTGTCCACCTCTAGGGCGGACAGAGTGATGCGCCCCCTGACGTCCACTGTCACCCACCGTATCCGGGCGGGTTCTCGCCGAACACGGCCGGCGCGACCTTGATTCCGTCGCCGAAGACGTCCTCGGTCTCCAAGAGGTAGTCGGCGCGCTTGTGCTCCTTGTCCTCCTCGCCGGGTCCTCCCCGGCCGCCCGCGCCACCACCGGCCATGCCGCCGCCCGCAGCACCACCGCCACCGGGCCCGAAGCCGCCGCCCGCAGGCCCGAATCCGCCCGGCAGCCGGCCACCGGGACCGCCGACACCCGTCGTCCCGCCCGCACCGAGCCCACCAGCACCGGGGCCGCCGGGGCCGAACCCACCGGCGCCGCCCGGCCCGAAGCCGCCCGGCATTCGCCCACCGCCGCCGAAGCCGCCACCGGTACCGCCCGGACCGCCGCCGAATCCGCCAGGCATCCGCCCGCCGCCAGGACCGCCCAGACCGCCGGGCCCGCGTCCGCCGCCGGGACCGCCTGCGTGGCCGCCCGGCCCGCCTGCACCCCCGCCGGGAAGGAAGCCACCGGGCCCCGGCTGCCCGTAGCCGCCCCCGGGCGGCGTCGGGCCGAGGTGTCCGGGCGGCACGTTCGGCCCTGGGGCAGGTGCGACCGGTGTCGGGTTGGAGATGTGGTGATCGGGGCTGATGCCGGGCGCAGGACCACCGGGAGGAGGCCCGCCGTTCCCACCACCTGCAGGCGGGCTGACGCCTCCGCCGGGAGGAGTCCCGCCAGAGCCACCGCCGGGCACGTCACCCGGCGAGGCCCAGCCGCCCCCGGACCCGCCGGGAAGCCCGCCGAACCCGCCCCCGCCGCCGGTCCCCGGCCCGCCGATACCGGACGGCGGTGTAGTGATCACATTGCCGCCACCTGGACTGACGTCGGTCGGCGTGGACCCCTTCGCCGAGTACTCGACCTGCGGCGGCTCCTCGAAGAGTGGGACTGCGCTGAGCCGCGCGTTCGTCTCGCTCTGATAGGCGTACATCGCATCGCGAGCCGCCTGATTCTCGGCCTCGTAGGCATCCATCCGGTCGCCATGCCCGGTCCACTGCGACGGCAGTACCTGCTCGAATCCCTCCTTCTGCGGCGGCGCAGCCTGGCCTGCTGGGGTCTCGTTCTCGACGGTGAGATGAGTCAGCTGTTGCGCACTGATCACGTCTCGGATGGCATCGGCTTGCGCCTGTCCCTGCCGGGCGTACTCGGAAAGCGGAGCGACTGCTCCCTGCGACGCATCCGCCGCCGCACCGGCGTGCGCACCCGCCGCCTTCCGCAATGCCGAGTCGATGTAGTCCCCGATATCGGCGAACTTCGTGCTGACGTCAGACCAGCCAGCGTAGGCGGTATTGAAACTGCCATTATGCCCGTCCGCATCGACCTCAGCCTTGATCTGATGCGCGGTCTTGCCGTCGAACGACTCGTTGGTGGTTCTCAGGACGAGTTCTGGCATTTATGCGACCTCCTTTTACGCCGTTGGAAGACTAGGTACGAGGGCTTCAGCGAAGGATTCTGCCTGTACGCAGGGATCGCCATCCTGGCCATATCCCTATACTGGAACCGAAGGAAACGAACTGAGTGTCGTAAATTCCAACGTGGATAAAGTATGAACTATCGGTTGATTCGCCAAGTGACGCTTGAACGGACGGGTATCCCGCTACCTCGAATTCTCGGAAATCGGGGTAGGTCTCTCGGGGAAGTCGGTACATTTCGCTGATCCCGTTCCGTTCGACATCGGCCCAGATTGTCACTCCGCCATCGCGTTGTCCCGATGGACGCCATGTGCAAGAAGCGTATTCTGTTCCAGCGGCGCCATCTTCGGGAATTCCGGCGGGATCATATCCCAGGCGGGAAGCGTCCTCGGTGGTGAAGAGCGTACAGGTGTCGACGTTGTCGACTTCTTTGGGTTCTTCGACCGGGGGCGCGAGGAGGTCCGCCGCTTGAGTCGTACTTCCTTCGCTGCTCTGATCGGCTGCCGGAGGAATGGAGGAAGGTGATTCATCGGGCATTCCCTGTCCGCCTTCAGTCTCATTGCAAGAAGTGAGGGCGACTGCGGCAATTATCATCGACGCGGTAAACGAGATAAAAGCGTTTTGTGCTGGCTTTGCGGTCTTCATGCCCATCTCCCGTCGTCCTTTAAACTGCCACATTCCCATTGCCGTGATGGTAGCCTTGCCTGGCGCGCTCTTGCTCGGCATAGCTGGGGCTCGATGAGTATGGCGTCGGTTCGCCCTCGAAGTCAGGTATCACTCGGCGGTTGGCAGTCCAGGAACTACGGATTCGGCCGTACGAACTGCTAGTTGGCATGGGTCGCCTTCTTCGTCGAATCCCAGCCCTGCACTAATGGTGATGAATTGATCTTCCGCGACTCCGATATGGATCTCGCAGGAGGTGTCAGTGGCGCCACCAAGCGACGCTTGTACCGCAGGATAGCCTGCGATCTCAAATTCGCGAAAGTCTGGATACGCGTCACCGCGTAGCAGGTACATCTCATTGAGTCCAGTGCGGTCGACGTCAGAGTATATGTAGACTCCCGAGCCGTCGTTCCTTCCAGTGGTTTCCCACGAGCAGGGATCTGAACTGGCATTAACGGCGCTTTCTTGCGGGATTCCCTCTGGATCGAACCCCAGCTCTGTGGCGCTTTCTGGGGCGAGAACCGTGCAGATATCTACGCCGCCGACATCTTTTGGATCCTCAACTGGAGGAGCCAGGCTGTCGTTGTTCGTGCCGGTAGATTCTGTGTCGTCGGTTGTCGTAGGTATTGCGGTTGTCTCGGTCGGATTGGCCTGCCCATCCTCGGTTGTGCTGCATGAAACGAGAATCAGGATTGTGAGTACTGCGACTATTGCCGTGCTGAATCGACGAAGCTTCTTCACGTGGTTACCGATTTCTTCTCGGGTTAGACTGCGATATTCCCATTGCCGTGATGGTAGCCTTGCCTGGCGCGCTCTTGCTCGGCATAGCTGGGGCTCGATGAGTATGGCGTCGGTTCGCCCTCGAAATCAGGTATCTGGTTAACGTCCTCCAGCTCAAGATATGATGCGAGCATTTGGCGGAAGTTTTCCAGGGTCGCGTCGATGGCCTCCTCGTACATATTCACGGTGTGGATGAGCGATCCACTTGATGCATCGCCTGCCACGCGCGAAAGTTCGGTCCCTGAATTGAGGCTGACCTGATCGGCGCCGCGCCCGGGTCGATTTCTGGCCAGTTCCTGTGCCTTTTGCCTCAGATCCCGCAACTGACTGCGCGCTTCGATCAGATCCGCGATCGCCTGCGGTAGCAGTTCCGGATCGACCTGATACGAATCCCCCATCGTCTCCTCCTCGTCGCTGCGGCTGGCGGTCGGCCGCTCACCCTGGGTCAAGGTTATCGGGGGGATATGACCGTTGTCTGCGGCTTGGGTGATCACCGGGAGGGGTGTGGCTCACGCTTGCGCCGAGCGGAGTAGCGGCCCGCGAGCTCGCAGGCTCCTCAGGATCTCCGGCGGCACCCGCCGGGCAGCCCCGGACAGAACGAGGCCCCACATCCGTGGCGGATGTGGGGCCTCGTTCGCTCGGATGGTGCGTCGAGTCGGATCTCACGCGCGCACCATGTGTTGTGGACAGGACAACTCATGCCGGGTCACGCCCGCTAGGGCGTAACCCGGCATCAGTCGTTCGAAGGCCCGAACTCAGGTACAGGGACCTTGACGATGACCAGGCTGAGGGCGCAGCCGTCAGACGAGAGACCCCCAGGGGAGGCGACCCGCCTGATCGTTCGGCTGAGTCAACCTCGATATTCGTCGTACCGGTCGTCGTACGAGTCTCCGGGTCGGTCATCATCGGACCGCTTGCCAGAGGACTCGCCGCCTGACAGCTCGCGCTGCAGAGCGTCGAAGTCCGTGGCATGGGTGCTGTACTTGAGCTCCCGGGCCACCTTCGTCTGCTTGGCCTTAGCTCGGCCGCGCCCCATGGCTCGACCCCCTCGCACAGGGACGGGGCGGCCGGGGGAACGGCGGCCCCGTATCGTCTCGACAACTCTTCCTGCCCCCACCGTACCGTGACAGGCAGGGTCGATGCGACGTGGCACCGCTTGTTTGAACGTGATGCCGACCGCTGTGCCGCCACAGCGCCGACCATGGCACGATTTCAGGGTGCCACGACCGTTCGTCGCCTACCTCAGGGTGTACGAGCCGCTGTCCTCCTTCGACGCTACGTCACGGGACCGACTGGAGCGCGCACTGCGTGCCGGACCGGTCGCTCCGTCGGTGGTGGCTGATCGCGAACGAGAAGTGTGGCTTCGGACACAGCTCGCCTCGCCGACCCGGTTGTTCCCCGGTGATGGAGTCCCGGCAGGCAGACGGCTGGAGGGCCTCACCGACGTTCTGGTGATCCGTCCGGAGGACGTCGTCTCCCTCGACGCCCCTGGCGCGGACACCGGATCGACCGTCGCCGGGGATGACGAGGAGTCCTCGACGGCCCATGACCTGCTGGTCTGCCCGCTCGACATCCGGGCGCGAGCGGCGGCGGGCATGGTCGGATTCCTGTCCACCGCCTCACCGCCGCTGTTGGCCGAGGCCCTGCCGATGGCTCCGGACGCCGTGCGGTCCAGGGCGGCTGCCGTGGTGGCCGAGATGGCCGGTGGAGCGGTGCACGTGGTCAGCTCCACCTGGAGCGTGCCGTTGCCGTGGTTCTCGCTGGTCGACCCCGCTGCTCGTCGGCTCGTGCTCGCCCCGCTCGACGACCCGGAGCGACGGGTGAGCTGGCGGGTGCCCCTCGCCGACGCCCGCAGGCGTGCCGAGCACGCACACGGTGTCGTGCGCGAGTCCATCGGACCGGAAGGGCCTGCGGCGCTGCTGCGGGACACGGGACGGTGGCTGGACCACTTCCACCCCGGGTCCGCCCTCGAACTCGACTACGGCGGCCTCGTGCAGCTCATGGACGACGAGGAGCTGTCCGAGGACACCTCGGCGCAGGACGTGCACCGGATGGTTGAGGCGTTCGAGGAGGGCGAGGCAGCGGTGATCGCCGAGCTCTACGAGAAGCTCCGCGACTTCTGGGCCGAGGTGGCTTCTCGGGAACGGTTCAGCTGAGCTGTCCGGCGAGGTCGAAGACGTCCGGCATCAGCCGGACGTCGCCGACCCGGCTGCCCGCGCCGAGGACCGGTTCCGTCGCGAGTGCGTCGAGCGCCTCGGACGGTGCGACGCCGAGTTCCCGCAGCGCGCCGACGAGGACCGGCAGCCTGGCTCGGGCGTGACCGTCCTCGATCTTGATCGCCGCGGCTCGTCCGCCCGGAAGCGCGACGGCGGCGACACCCTCCGCACCCGCCTTGCTCAGCACGCCGGGCACGGCGGTCATCATCAGGTTGTCCTCGCGTCCGGTGCCGGACACCAGGAACGGGTGCTTCCGCATCACGTCGGCGATCCGGCGCTGCGGCGTGCCGGGAGGTGCCTGCACGAGGCTTGCGAAGGCGCGAACCAGCCCGGTCAGCGAGAACGCCGCCAGCGGGGCGCCACAGCCGTCGACAGCGGTCGCCGCGACGGGTTCGCCCGTCAGCTCCTCGATCGTTCGGCGAATCTCCACCTGAAGCGGATGCGACGGTGCTCGATAGTCCTCGGTCGACCAGCCCGCGCGAACACAGGCGGCCAGCATCGCGGCGTGCTTGCCGGAGCAGTTCATCGCCAGCCTGCGGGGCCCGCCGCCCGATCGCAGCACCGCATGGCGGGTCTCCTCGTCACCCGGCAGGGCGGGCGGGCACTGGAGGTCGGCCTCGCCGAGGCCGTGCGTGCGGAGGACGGACTCGACGCGCCGAAGGTGCTCGGGCTCCCCGCTGTGTGATGCGCAGGCCACGGCGAGGTCGGCATCCGACAGTTCGAGGCCGCAGCGCAGCATGGCCAGGGCCTGGAACGGCTTGTTGGAGGAACGGGGGAACATCGGAACGTCGACCGCCCCGACACTGCGCGCAGACAGCCTGCCGTCCGCCCACAGCGCCACCGAGCCACGGTGCACACACTCGCGGAACCCGGAACGCACGACTTCGACCAGAGGGACGCTCATGCCGACGACCGTACGGCTGTCGGCCCGGAGAACGAAGTGCTAGCGCGGTTCGTCGTCCGCAGGCGTCCTCGGCGCGGGGCGTTCTCCCTCGCACGCCTCGGCCAGCAGTTCGTCCACCGAGGCGCGGCCTTCCCGATACCGACGGGCGATCTCCGCGTTGAGCAGATCCACCACGTCCTGCACCTCGCGTCGCCGCAGTGAGACCGACTCCTCCTCCTCGCCGTAACCGTTCGCGGCCTCGACGAGTTCTGCGTCCGAACGCGAGGTGACGTCGGAGAGGTCGACGTCGGAGACCAGCGCCTCGACGTGCCTGCGTCGCGCCTCGGCCCTCGACGGCTCCATCGTCTGGTAACGACCGGAGCCGGTGGCGGGCCCGACGGCATTGCGAGCCAGGATGTCGGTGAGCTGCTCGACCACCGAGAATGGGCCGTTCTCCTCGCGTCGGATCTGCTCGGCGCGCACGATGTCGATCCGTGCATGCAGCAGCCTGCGCAGATAGGAGAGATCGGTCTCCTCCTGGGCCGCCTCGTCGCGCAGCGCCCGCACCTCGCTCAACGGCTTGGTCTGGACGCCGTCCAGATAGTCCGGGGCGAGTACCCGGTCTATCCGCCTTCGGCCGCCAGGTCGGACCTCGATCACGGCATTGTCCTCAACGACATCGGTCCGTCCCACTTCATCCGAGTCTCCGGCTGCGCGTCATGCGGTCTGTCGACGGCTCGTCGGCTCGCCGCGAGCCGGTCAACCACCGATCCTTGCGTGAACACGCGTCGACGGGCAACCGCTTGCCTGATTCTTTCGCATCTCGGCCCGTCTTCGGGCGATGAGATGTCCCTGCTCCGCACGCGATCCTGACACAGGAGCAGACGTCAACCACGCAAACGCTGGGCAGCCACCCGACCGGGTGGTTCTCCGGTGTCGACCGGGACCGAGTCGGGGTCGATCGACCCGGCGATCTGTCGATCCTCGGCGCCCACCGTCAGCTCTGCGTCGATCGGCACGCTCCGTTTGATCAGCGCCAGCGCGACCGGGCCGAGCTCGTGGTGGCGGATGACACTGCCCACCCGACCGACGACACGATCACCACTGGTCACCGGGTCGCCGGTCTCGGGAAGCACCTCCGAGGACCCGTCGAGGTGCAGGAGCAGCAGGCGCCTCGGCGGCTTGCCGACGTTGTGGACCTTCGACACCGTCTCCTGCCCTCGGTAACAGCCCTTGCTGACGTGGACCGCCGAGGGGATCCAGCCCAACTCGTGCGGAATCGACCGATTGTCGGTGTCCATGCCCTGCCGAGGTCGAAACGACTCCACCCGCAGTGCCTCGAACGCCCAGCTTCCCGCCCGACGTGCTCCCGCGTCGGTCAGCCGCTCCCACCACGAGACGAGTTCGGACCTCGGCACCAGTAGGTCGACCGCGTCCGGGCCGGGCCACGGCATCCGCCGAACCAGACCACCGCCCGCCAGCGCCGTCACCGCATACTTCTCCGCAGGCACCGGCACGCCCACCGAGGCCAGCACCCGGCCCGCGTCGGGTCCCAACACCGACAGCAGCGCCCAGTCGGCGCTCACGTCCTGCGGCTCGACCTTGGACCAGAAGCGCATTCCTTCGAGGTAGCCCAGCAGTGACTCGGTCCTGCCGCCGATCGCGCCCGTTACCGTGCTCGACGCCTCGGTGTCCAACCAGACCGTTCCGTCCAGGTGGGCGAGCACCATGTGGGCCTCCACCCGCCCCTGCCCGTCGAGGACCAGTGCCTCGGTTCCGGTCCCGTCCGGCAGTGCGGACACGTGCTGGGAGAGCAGCAGATGCAGCCAGCTCAGCCGTTCTTCGCCGGGGACCGCGAGCACGGTGCGGTGGGACCGATCGACGACCACCGCGCCGCGAGCAGCCGTCCGCTGTTCGGCGAACGGATCGCCGTAGTGCCACGGCACGCCGAGGTCGGGGGAGTCGTCCGGAGGCGGCACCGCGCCAGGCGCGGCGAGCAGCGGCGAGGAGATCGAGGTGGTCACTGGCAGTCCCTTCGTCTCGCGGCCGAAACGCTCCAGCACGATAGGAGGCGATCTCGCACGGCGCCACGTCTCGCCGAGGAGCGGTCCACCCCGCGCACGCCCGTCAGGCCACGATCCTCAATGGTAGACGTCGTCCGAGTGCGGTGACCGGGACCGATCCTGCGATGGCTGCCTCGCTTGAGTGACACCGCCCACGCCTGCGGCAGCGGGCGGCATACTGTCGAGCCATGACGGTGCTTGCGTTGCTGGATGGAACGATCGTCGACCACACCGCTCCGCTGCTTCGCGTGGACGACCTCGCGGTGCAGCGCGGCGACGGCGTGTTCGAAACGATCATGGTGGTCGACGGCCGCCCCCGAGAACTCGGTCCCCACTTGGACAGGCTCGCGCGCTCGGCCGCGTTGCTCGACATGCCGCCGCCGGACCTCGCCGCATGGGAACGCTGTGCCCAGGTCGTCCTCGACGCCTGGCGGGGTGGTCGCGAGATGGCGCTCAAGCTCGTCTACTCCAGAGGAGTCGAGGGCGAGGGAAGGCCGACGGCGTTCGCGATGGGACTCCCGGTGGGGCCCGAGACGATTCGCAAGCGCAACGAGGGCCTCTCGGTGATCACCCTGGAACGCGGATACGCCGCTGACCTACAGGAACGGGCTCCGTGGCTGCTCCTGGGCGCCAAGACGCTGTCCTACGCGGTCAACATGGCCGCATTGCGGCATGCCGAGCGCAACGACGCGCAAGAGGTCATCTTCACCGCGACCGACGGCACCGTCCTGGAGGGCCCGACCTCGACTGTGGTGATCGCCCAGGGCCGCACCCTGCGCACGCCGCCGCCGAGCAGCGGCATCCTGCCCGGCACCACCCAGGGAGCGCTGTTCCGCGCGGCGGAGGCCGCGGGCTGGAACACCAAGGTCGAGCCGCTTCGCATCGAGGAGCTGTGGGACACGGACGGCCTCTGGCTGGTCTCCAGTGTCCGGCTGATCACCCGGGTGCACACGCTCGACGGCAAGACCCTGCCGGACGATGAGCAACGAGCCGCGCTCCATCGGGAGATCACCGAGCTCTTCGAGTCGCAGTACGTCTGATTCCGGCCATTCGGCAGGCGGCGATCGCCGCCTGCCGGGCGACTCGGACCGGATGATCGACGGGATGATCGACGACGGTCGTCCGCGGGTCGAAGCCGATCGGCGGGGCCGTCGAGAGGCGGATCGGCCGCGACCCGCCCCGCCGCGGGCGCGCCCGTCGCCCGTCGTCAGAGGACGCCCCGGTTATGGAGGCCGGTCCGGTCCGCACCATCCTCGGCCGCGCTCGGTGCGCAGGGTGGTTCGTCGTCTTTCCTGCCTGCCCGTGATGCTGCGGTGCCGGTATTCGATTTCGGCATGGTCCTTCAGTGCCCCCTCGACTCACTCGATCTGCCAGGGGGCATCGAGCGGTGGGAGAGGCTGGACGGCGGGGCAGGCCTGCGGCAGCTCGGGGAATCGCCATGCGGCCACGCGGGCGTGCCGAGGATGCAACGCGGTCGGCAGGCTGGCCGGAGCCGCCGGAGGACCGGCGACCTGGCTCTGTGACGACGCTATTCAGCCGACGACGCGACTCAGTTTCGCCGAGATGTGCGGTGCCAGGGGCTGGCCGCTCAGCGAGCGTTCCTCCACGTAGGCGAGATCGCCGTCGCCGACGACGCCGTACAGGCGTTGTGCCGCGCTGATCTCTTCGGCGGAACTCGTCCTGGCCACCGCATCGGTGCCCAGCTCCCAGGAGGTCTGATTGCGCGGCTTCCCGTAGAAGATCTCGACGACGCCGCCGGAATGCGCCAGGAGCAGCTCGATCGTGTCATCGGGTTGCGGTCGCCACCAGCCGACCTCGCGCGAGCCCGCACCGAGGACCTCGCCGTCCGCGTCGAGCAGCCAGGACCGTGCCTCGTAGTACAGGAACGGCCTGCCGTCGTGCGCGAAGGTGATCTGCTGGCCGTAGCGGTAGGGCTCGTCCAGCGACGGGTGCTCCGCGACTCCCTCGCCGCGCCAGACCCCCACCAGGGGCAGCAGGGCGAGACAGGCCGGATGGAGTTCGGGGCCCATCCGCAGATTCGCGGTGTCTGCCGGAATCGGCAGATCCTCGAACTGCGGCAGGTTCAGACCCCGCGTCGCCTCGGCGCGTTCGGCTGCCGCCTGCACTGCGGCGTCACCGCTGACGGTGTTCGGCTGCTCAGATGTCATATCGCAGACTCACTCAGCGCTGATCGCTGTACAGCCGGTAGACGACGTAGACGGCGAACCACAGGACCAACACCGTGGCCAGCACGAGAAGACCGGTAAAGAACAGTTCCACGCTCGGAGCATACCTTTCGACAGGCGGAACCGGTGGTGGGCAAGGCGTGGCCTCCCCCACCACCGATCACGTCGACGATCCTCCTTATCGAGGCCACGTCCCCGCCTCGTGGCGTTCCGCCCCGTTCGCGCGGAAACGTCAGGCAGACGGCGGGGCGCGTCGGGAGGAGTGTCGTGATCGAACACGAGGACGATCAGGCCAGTGCGATGTCTGCCTGGTGGAGTCCGGCGCCCGCCGCGACGATCTCGGCCTGTCCACTGCCCGCCTTGTGCAGGGCACGCACCGTCCAGGTGCCCGAGGCGGCGTAGAAGCGGAAGTCGCCGGTCGGTGCGGACACCACCTCTGCGGTGAACTCGCCGTTCGCGTCCAGGAGACGGACGAACGCTCCGGAGACGCCCTCGTCGCCTGCCCGCACCCGGCCCGCCAGGACGACCTGATCGGTGCCTGCGACGTCCTCGGCACTGGTCGTCGTCTGTTCCGGGGCTCCGCATGTGCTCATGATCAAGGCTCCACTTCGCGTTCTCGCGTGTGATCGATTCCTGGCGGGAGGACGGATCAGCCGGACTGTGCCGCCGACGGGTTCGACACCGGAACGCCGATCAGGCTGCCGTACTCGGTCCAGGACCCGTCGTAGTTCTTGACGTCGGACTGACCGAGCAGCTCGTGCAGCACGAACCAGCTGTGCGAGGAGCGCTCGCCGATCCGGCAGTAGGCGATGGTGGCCTTGGTGCCGTCCAAGCCTGCTTCGGTGTAGATCTCCCGCAGCTCCTCCTCGGACTTGAAGGTGCCGTCCTCGTTGGCCGCCTTGCTCCAGGGCACGTTGACGGCGCCCGGGATGTGGCCGCCGCGCTGGGCCGCCTCCTGCGGGAGGTGCGCGGGGGCGAGCAGCCTGCCCGCGAACTCGTCTGGGGAGCGGACGTCGACCAGGTTCTTGGCGTCGATCGCCGCCACGACCTCGTCACGGAACGCCCGGATGGAGACGTCCTGCTCGCTCGCGGTGTAGCTCGTCTCGGGGCGCTCGACCGCCTCGGGAGAGAGCGGCCTGCCGTCGAGCTCCCACTTCTTGCGGCCGCCGTCGATCAGCTTGACGGCCTGGTGGCCGTACAGCTTGAAGTACCAGTAGGCGTAGGCCGCGAACCAGTTGTTGTTGCCGCCGTAGAGGATCACGGTGTCGTCGTTGCCGATGCCCTTGCTGGACAGCAGTTTCTCGAAGCCGGATCGGTCCACGAAGTCGCGTCGGACGTGGTCCTGCAGATCGTTCTTCCAGTCGAGTTTCACGGCACCGGGGATGTGGCCGCCGTCGTATGCCGTGGTGTCCTCATCAACCTCGGCGAACACCACTCCAGGCGCGTCGAGGTTGGCCTCGGCCCATTCGGCGGTCACCAGGAAGTCTTCGCGGCTCATCTCGGGTGCTCCTCGTTGTTCTCATCGCCAGTGGTGATCGGATGTCGATGTCGGATCGATGTCTCGGGTTCTCGAGGTGACTGCTCGGTGCCGGGCACCTGAGCGCGGTGTCGACGTCGTCGCATCGTGACGTCAGACGAGATTGGACGGGCGGGGTGCCCGGAACCGCTGAATCAGCAGGTAGAGCTCACAGCCGACGCAGAGCCCGAACACCGCGTTGAGCAGGGCCGCCACCAGTGCCAGCGAGGTCGCGACGATGCCGAGAGCGGTGAGTCCGCTCGCATAGCCGATCACGCCGATCACGCTGAACACGAAGCCCACGCCCTGGGAGAACTGCACGGGTGCGACCGGTTCCTGTTCGCCACGTCCACGAAGCCTGGGCCGGATCAGCCTTCGGTACACGAGGCCCCACGGGTTCAGCCGCAGACCGATGAAAGCGCATAATCCGAATAACAGCGCCTGTGCGCCGAGCAGCCGCCAGCTCTCGGTCAGCAGGACGACGGCGAGGATCAGACTGGTCATCGTGGCGGAGAACCGGGGCCCTCCCGCATCGATCAGCTGTGCGTCGGATTCACGTGCATCAGACATACGACCTCCATGACGGTTTCGCGGTGAGAGAAGTCCGTCCGAGGCGGGCCTGCGCAGTGCGGCGAGAGTGAGGCGGCATCAGCCGACAGCGCTACAGCCCGATCAGGAAGTGCGACACAGACTGCTCGCGAGGCGGCAGAGGTCTACCGCGCGGCGTCTGGTCAGCAGGAAGTGCACGCCTGCGACGGTACCGGAATGCCCGATGGTCGGGAAGCTCTCTCAGTCCTCGGAATCCGCAGCGAGCAGGTGCGGCCGCAGGGCGTTCAGGAGCGTCTCGCGGTGTGGGACGCCTCCGACGCGAAGCAGCTCTCGGCCGGCCGGATCGAAGGCGATCGTCGTGGGGACTCGGTGGACGCGCAGTGCCGTCACCACGTCAGGTCGATCCGTGACATCGAGATCCACGTGACGTACCGAGGTCAGCCCCGAGACCAGATCGGTCAGCAGCGCCCGAGTGTGCCTGCACGGCGCGCAGAACGTCGTGGACAACTGGAGCAGTGTCACCACGGGCCGGGGCTCCACCGCTGAACCTGCGGTGGCGTCCGTGAGTGCTTCCTGCACCGCAAGGGGCAGTCCAGGCGACGTGACGGCGGACTCGCCTGCCTCGGCAGCGACGGAGACACGTCCCTGTGCCCGGCGATGCAGCGCGCCGATCAGCAGGGCGGCGACGATCGCCACGACCAGAGCCGACAGGCCCGCCATCTCGCCTCCAGTGCTCTCGCCGGCGCGCCGGGGCGTGGCGCGCTCGTCCGAGGACGTTCCGAGTACATGCTGCCTGTCACGGTCCCACCGACCCGGACTCGCCGACTGGAGTCACGCCGCGTCCAGCCGCCTGATCCGCTCGGCAGGCGCCCGGAGCGCTTAGTTCCGGATGACCACGTCACGTGCGGTGCCGCCCGCGATGAGTGCGCCGTGTTCGGCACGCACGGAGGTCGGCGTCACGTCCAGCGGCAGCCCGCCAGGGTCGATCCGGGCGGTGAAGGTGCTCAGCACCGCATCCTGGATCTCGGCGGGAAGTTCGAGCGCCCCGGTTCCGGGGTCGATCTCCAGCCGCCGAGGCTGGATCTCGATGATCCCGTCGGTCAAGGAGAGCGTGCCGACCACGGTGATCTCGGTCTTGTCTCCGCCGATGTCCTGACTGCCGGTGAGCTGAACGGTGGCCGTGGTGTCGTCGTCGGCCTGTTCGGCCTGAGCCGCGTCGGCGTTTTCCCCCTCGCCTGCCTCGTCACCCTCCACCGGCTCCACGAGCTCGCCGGTGAACGGTTCGATCCGGAGGTCCGGGATGTTGATCAGCCGACCGATGTCGCTCGCGGTCAGCCGTACCCGGCCTGCCACCTCGTCGACGCGCACCTCCCGGAGCGTGCCGCCCACGATGTCGGAGAACGGCACTCTGACGTGGCGCAGCGTCGCCTCGATGTGGACGTCTTGAAGCTCGCCGACCCGTACCCCCTGCGCCTGCACCTCGACCTCGCGGTAGTCGCCTGCCATCGCCTGGAAGGCGAAGGGGAAGCCGTTCACCCGGACAGCTGGATCATCACTGAGACCCAGTTCGTTACGCAGCCGCTTCGAGACCTGGTACTCGGCTGCGGCGGCAGCGCCGAAGTCGGCTGCGGTCAGCAGTCCCGCGATGATCACGAGGACGATCAGTAGTCTCTTCAACGCTCGGTTCCCGCCTTGATCAGCTGTCGTTGCCGGGTCACATGAAGGGCGTTTCGGTCAAGCCACTGTGCCATCCGATCCACCAGGGCCGGTGTCATGCCCGTCTCGGCATGACGGATCTCCGGTTCGATCCACAGCTCGCCTCGGGAGCTCGCGGCCGAGTGCAGCTGGCGTGCGTGATCGGGAGAGAAGTAGTCGTCCTGCTCGCCGTGTACGAGTAACAGCGGCGTGG
The DNA here is from genome assembly GCF_001941625.1 of Actinoalloteichus fjordicus. NCBI lineage: Bacteria > Bacillati > Actinomycetota > Actinomycetes > Pseudonocardiales > Pseudonocardiaceae > Actinoalloteichus > Actinoalloteichus fjordicus. Next base: position 6,848,625 of record NZ_CP016076.1, on the reverse strand, counting down.
GGTGGACGTGTTCGGCCGCCTCCAGCGGTGACATCGGGATGGTCTCCCAGGCCCGGTCCAGTCGGACGCCCACCAACGGAGCGACGAGCCTTCCGTGCGGCTGCTCCAGCAGCCAGTGGACCCGTCGCATCGGAGCCGTCTCCCTGATCCACCACCGGGACGGTCCGCTCACCGCCGCGACGGCCTCCGGCCGGTCGCCGGGCCCGGCCAGCGCGGCATGCCGGATCACGATCGAGGCGCCCATCGAGAAGCCGAGGGTCGCGACTCGCCGGAAGCCGCAGCGTCGCGCATACTCCACGGCCGCCGCCACGTCCAAGACCTCGCGGTCGCCGACGGTGGACAGCCCGCCGGACCTGCCGTGGCCCCGGAAGTCGAAGGCGAACACCGCCGCACGGCGAGACAGCCGGACGAGCGTGCGCATGACCGCCGGCTTCCGGACATGGTTGGTGAAGCCATGGCCGACGACGATGGCGAGATCGTCCGCCGTCGCGGAGCGTCGCTGCCGGGCGGCGGAGCCCGCCTGCCGAGGCAGGAGGACGCCGTGGATGGGCACGTCGTCGGCGGTGCGAGCTGTGATCTCCGCGATGAGTACTCGGTCAACGGTGGTCACAGGGGGTATCCTCCATCATGTCCGGAGGGCAACGGGGCCCGGTGTGCGGGCACGAGGGACTCACCTTCGATGCCCGGCAGGAAGGAGTCCCGACATGTCCAGCCTGGATCTCTTGCTTCTGACCTCCGCTTCGAACGCGGGAGCCGTGCTGCCCGCGCTGTCTCTGCTGCCGCACTCGGTTCATCTGGGTGCGCCGGAGGTCTCTGGTCTTCTCGAACGTCGTCCCCATGATGCCGTCCTCGTCGACGGCACCCAGGACCTCGTGGGCGCTCGCAGGCTCTGCGGCCTGCTCGCCGCCGCCGACGTCGAGGCGCCTGTCGTCGCAGTCATCGGCGAAGGCGGACTGGTGGCACTCAGCGCGGACTGGGGCGTGGCCGAGATCCTGCTCCCGACCGCAGGGCCCGCCGAGGTCGACGCCAGGCTGCGTCTGCTGCACGGGAGGGCCGAGCAGCAGGCACAGTCCGAAGGCGAGATCCTGACGTTCGGCGAGCTTGTGATCGAGGAGGCCACGTACACGGCGCGGCTTCGCGGCAAGCCGATGGAGCTGACCTACAAGGAGTTCGAACTCCTCAAGTACCTCGCCCAGCACGCGGGCCGCGTGTTCACCCGGTCGCAGCTCCTCCAGGAGGTGTGGGGCTACGACTTCTTCGGCGGAGCCAGGACGGTGGACGTCCACGTGCGGCGGCTGCGGGCGAAGCTCGGGCCGGAGCACGAGCAGCTGATCGGCACGGTCCGCAACGTCGGTTACAAGTTCGTTCGACCCGGCGGCACGACCCAGGCGCTCGCGGAGCACCGGGCCGAGCGCAGGCTCGTGCGTTACGGCGCGGACTCGGCCGACCTGCTCGCGGACAACGTGTCGGAGCTGATCGGCCGTACGACGGCGTCGCGGCACTGACGCCGTCGCCGTGAGCCGCGAATCGGTCTTCTCGTCCGGCGGCCACGGCCGTGCCTGCGGCAGGCGCCGGGCGGACGGTCTCCCTGGGCATGCGCTCACTCGAACTCATGTTCGAATAATGACGGAGTGGTGCGGAGTCCGGCAAGGAATCCGCAGGTGATCCACTCCAAGGTGTGAGCAGGTGTCCTAGGGCGGGTTTGCCCCCGTGGTCTGCCGCTTTTGGGCGGGCAGGGGGGTTACCGTGGACCTCGTGACGATCACGAGCTGGCACAACGGTCTTCTCGACGAGGTCGCCGACGAGGTGACCTCGCTGCTGGCCGAGGCGACGGAGGCAGACGGCAGGGCCCCCGTCTCCGAGCGCGGCCTGACCGCACTGCGTCGGCGCGGCCCGGCTGCCGTGCAGGTGGAACAGGTGCGGGCCGACGTCGGCGGCACCGAACACTTCCTGGTCCGCGAGCCAGGGGGGCTGCTGGTGGGCTATGCACAGCTCGACACCGAGACCGACAGCGCGGGCAGGCTGGTCGCCGAACTGGCGGTCCGGCCGTCGGCACGGGGCCACGGAGTGGGCACCACCCTGGTCCGGGCGCTTCTCGAACGAGCCGAGCTGCCCGAGCAGCCTGCCGAGGTCGCGGCCGACGAACCATCTGCTCCGGCGGACGTCCTGCTCGTCTGGTCGCACAGCGGCCATCCCGCCGCGATCACGCTGGCTCGGCGGTTCGGGTTTCACACCGTCCGCGAGTTGCGACGCATGTGGGTCGACCTGGCCGAACACCCGCCCGGCGCGGCCACGCCGCCTTCGGATGTGCTGATCAGAACCTTCGACGTCGGGCAGGACGAGGCCGCCGTCGTCGACGTCAATCGGCGGGCCTTCTCCTGGCATCCGGAGCAGGGCGGGATGTCTGAGGCCGACGTCGTCGACAAGGAGTCCGAGAGCTGGTTCGATCCGGCGGGCTTCCTGCTGGCGGTCGACGCCGACGGCAGCCTGCTGGGCTTCCACTGGACCAAGGTGCACCCGCCGGGCTCGGCGGCAGCCGAGGCCGTCGGCGAGGTGTATGTGGTGGGTGTCGACCCCGACGCCCAGGGCAGGGGGCTCGGCGGCGTTCTCACCCAGGCGGGGTTGCGTCATCTGGCCGATCAGGGACTGCGCCACACGATGCTTTATGTCGAGGCGGACAACCCGGCCGCGATCCGCGTCTATGAGCGGCTGGGATTCACCCACCGTGACAGCGACATCCAGTTCGGTCGGTAGCAGCGGTACTGCCAGATCACATCACGGAGAGCGAACGCACAGGTCACGACCAGGCTACGCAGTACCGCCACTGGTGGTCGGTCTAGTCACTTCCCGTGTCATGTTCACCTCGCGTTCATCTCTTCAGCGGCCGTCGTCCACCCCGGCTGCCTACCTTCGCATCGGGCGGCGACCTGCCGCTCGATGAACGTGCAGGCTTCGCACTGGAGGAACACTGTGAAGATCAAGCGGCACTCTGCTGCTCTCGGGCTGGTGGCGGCGAGTGCGCTGCTGCTCTCGGCCTGTGGCTCCGACAACGCGGCCCAGGACGCGAACGGCGGCGGCTCGACCGGGGGAGAGCCGACGGCCGCGGAGTGCGGTGGCGTCGACCAGATCGTCGCCGAGGGAGCGTCCTCGCAGGCGAACGCCATCGACGAGTTCGCCGCGGTGTTCAGCGGGGAGTGCGCCGGGCAGAGCCTCGCCTACAACCCGAACGGCTCCGGCTCCGGCCGTCGGCAGTTCATTGCAGGCCAGGTGATGTTCGCGGGCTCCGACTCCGCGATGGACGAGGAGGAGCGCGCTCAGGCCGAGGAGCGGTGCGACAGCCCGGCCTGGCACCTCCCGCTGGTCTTCAGCCCCGTCGCGATCACGTACAACCTGCCGGGCGTCGACGAGCTCGTGCTGCCCAGCGAGGTCGTGGCCAACATCTTCAACGGCACCATCACGGAATGGAACGACGAGGCCATCGCCGCCGCCAACGAGGGCGCGGAGCTGCCGGAGACCCCGATCACGGTCTTCTACCGCAGCGACGAGTCCGGCACCACCGGCAACTTCCAGGAGTACCTGACCGTCGGCACCAACGGCGCATGGACCCAGGGCGACGGTGAGACCTTCGCGGGCGGCGTCGGCGAGGGCCGTGGCCAGTCCCAGGGCGTCTCGGAGGCGGTGTCCAGCACCGAGGGCGGCATCACCTACGTCGAGGTGTCCTTCGCCAACAACGCAGGCCTGGGCATCGCCCAGATCGACGCGGGCAGCGGCCCGGTTCCGCTGACCGACGAGACCGTTGGCGCGGCGATCACCGGTGCCGAGATCACCGGTGAGGGCAACGACCTGACCATCGACCTCGAGTCGGTGTTCGGCACCACCGAGGCGGGCGCGTACCCGATCACGATGGCGACCTACGAGATCGTCTGCTCCGCGTACGAGGACCCCGAGGTCGCCGCAGGCGTCAAGTCGTTCCTCAACGTGGCCGCCACCACCGGCCAGGAGAACCTCTCCGAGATCGGCTACACGCCGCTCCCGACCGAGTTCCAGGACCGCCTGCTGGCCGCGATCGACGAGATCGCCTGACCCGTCAGGCATTAGCCCGATCGGGTAAGAGAAACTGAGCGAGACGCAATGAGCGACTCGACGCGCCGGGGCCGCTCTCTGACGACAGGGAGCGGCTCCGCTCCGTCACCGGATGCTCCGGAGGATCTCATCAGCACGGCAGTCGACACCCCGAGCAAACCCGTCCGCCGTCCGGGCGACCGGATCTTCCGCGGCTTCGCGGTGGGCTCCGGCACGTTCGTCGTCGTCCTGATCGGCGCGATCGGCCTGTTCCTGCTGTTGCAGGCCATTCCGTCGCTCGCGGCCAATCAGACCAGCTTCCTCTTCTCCGGAGACTGGAACGCCTCCAACCCGAACGATCTCCGGTTCGGCATCCTCTACCTGCTGTACACGACCGTGTCGGTGTCCCTGCTGGCGCTGGTGCTGGCCATGCCGGTCTCGCTCGGCATCGCGCTGTTCCTGACCCAGTACGCGCCGAGAAGCCTGGCCAGGCCGTTCGCCTACATCGTCGACCTGCTCGCGGCGGTGCCGTCGGTGATCTTCGGTCTGTGGGGCATCCAGGTGATCGGCCCGGCGATGGTGCCGGTGGCCGACTGGCTGAACACCAATCTGTCGTTCATTCCGATCTTCGACCAGGGCAACGTCAGCATCGCGGGCGCGGGGAACATCTTCACCGCAGGCGTCGTGGTGGCCGTCATGTTGCTGCCGATCATCACGGCCATCAGCCGCGAGGTGTTCGAGCGGACGCCCCGCGAGCACATCGAGGGAGCGTTGGCGCTGGGCGCGACCAAGTGGGAGGTCGTGCGCACCACGGTCTGGCCCTTCGGCAAGTCCGGCTATGTCAGCGCCTCCATGCTCGGCCTCGGCAGGGCGCTCGGGGAGACGGTGGCGTTGTTCCTGATCCTGTCGTCCACCACGGCAGCCCCGTCGTTCAGCGTCTTCGACGGCGGCGCCACCATCGCCTCGCGTATCGCCGCCGCCTCCGCCGAGTTCAGCAATCCGCTGTCCATCGGCGCCTACATCGCGGCAGGCCTGGTTCTGTTCGTGCTCACGTTCCTGGTCAACGCGGTGGCCAGGTCGATCGTCGCTGGGAAGAAGGAACGGTCATGAGTCTCAGCACCTCGGAGCTGGACCGACCCGCGCAGCCGCCCGCCTTTCAGGGAGTCAGCACTGGGCGTCGTACCAAGGACGTCGTGGCCAGGGTCGTCGTGTGGCTCTGCTTCCTGATCGCGGTGATCCCGTTGATCTGGGTGCTCTACTCCGTCGTCTCCCGCGGCATCGCACCCTTTCTCCGGCCGGACTGGTGGCAGTACTCGTTGGCAGGCGTCCGGGCCACCGAGGACATCGGCGGGGCCAACCACGCGATCGTCGGTACCGTGCTCCAGGGCCTGGTCACCGGTGTGCTGTCGATCCCGATCGGCATCCTCGTCGGGATCTACCTCGTCGAGTACGGCGCGGGCTCCCGGTTCGCGAGGGTCACGACCTTCATGGTGGACATCCTCAGCGGGGTGCCGTCGATCGTCGCGGCGATGTTCGTCTACGCCGTCTGGATCACCATGTTCGGCTTCGACCGCAGCGCCTTCGCGATGTGTCTGGCATTGATGCTGCTGATGATCCCGATGGTGGTGCGCACCACCGAGGAGATGCTGCGGATCGTTCCGAACGAGCTGCGAGAGGCCTCCTACGCGCTCGGCATCCCCAAATGGAAGACGATCATGAAGGTCGTCCTGCCGACCGCGATGTCGGGCATCGTCACCGGCGCCATGCTCGGCATGGCCAGGGTGATGGGCGAGACGGCGCCCGCGCTGGTGCTCGTGGCGTACTCGCCGTCGATCAGCTACGACCTCTTCGCGGGGCCGATGGCCAACCTGCCACTGCTGATCACCAGTCAGTTCGCCAACCCGGAGGCTGCGGGCTTCAACCGCACCTGGGGCGCGGCGATGACCCTCATCTTCATCATCATGTTGTTCAACCTCGCGGCCACGATCATCTCGCGGCTGTCGTCGGTCAAGACCAAGTAGGCGGGGCACGGATTCAGATGGCCAAGCGCATCGACGTCAAGGACCTCAACATCTACTACGGCAAATTCCACGCCGTACAGGATGTGACCGTGGCCGTGCCGCCGCGCGGGGTGACGGCCTTCATCGGGCCGTCCGGCTGTGGCAAGTCCACCGTGCTGCGGTCGTTGAACCGGATGCACGAGGTGATCCCCGGCGCTCGCGTCGAGGGCCAGGTGCTGCTCGACGGCGAGGACGTCTACGCGAGCTCAGTCGACCCGGTGGCGGTGCGGCGGACCATCGGCATGGTCTTCCAGCGGCCGAACCCCTTTCCCACGATGTCGATCCGGGACAACGTGGTCGCGGGCCTGCGGCTCGCCGGGACCAAGAACAAGACGCAGCTCGACGAGGTCTGCGAGCGCTCCCTGCGCGGCGCGAACCTGTGGGAAGAGGTCAAGGACCGGCTGAACAAGCCGGGCGGCAGCCTCTCCGGCGGTCAGCAGCAGCGGCTGTGCATCGCCCGCGCCATCGCGATCCAGCCCGACGTCCTGCTGATGGACGAGCCGTGCTCCGCGCTGGACCCGATCTCGACGCTGGCGATCGAGGACCTGATCACCGAGCTCAAGCAGGACTTCACGATCGTCATCGTCACGCACAACATGCAGCAGGCCGCGCGGGTGAGCGATCAGACCGCGTTCTTCAACCTGCCCGGCGTCGGCCAGCCCGGCAGGCTGGTGGAGATCGACGAGACCAGCCGCATCTTCTCCAACCCGACGGAGAAGGCCACTGAGGACTACATCTCGGGACGGTTCGGCTGAGCCACAGGATCTTCGACGCACCGCCGAGGGCTGGGCGGCTCCCGCGAACCTGGTCCGGGTGACCGGGACACGGCTCGACGGCGGTCCTTGGCTGCCCGGGGCCGCACCGCGCTGGGTGCCCGACCGGTCTCCCCGCAGGGCAGCCGTGCCGCGCGGGCCTGCCGCGGCGGGAACGAACGGTCAGTCGGGAAGCGCGTCGGCGATCTCGGCGATCAGCCTGCCGGAGTCACGCGCGTCCAACGCCGAGTCGTCGAGCCTGCTGAACGCCGCGACGTATCGGCGGGTCTGGACGGGCTTGTCCAGATAGGTGCAGCTCGCGGAGTTCTGTAGGCACACGACGTTCGGTGCTGCTGGATCGGGCACCTCCACCAGCGAGACGTTGTCACCGACCAACGGGTGGGCGCCCGCGTCGAAGGGCAGTACCCGCACGCTCACATTGCGGCGGTAGGACATCAGCACCAGATGTTCCAGCTGGGCACGCAGCACCGCGACACCCCCGACGGCCCGGTGCAGTGTCGCCTCGTCGAGTAGGACGGAATACTCCAGCGGAGTACTGCCGATCAGCCGTTCCTGCCGCTTGTCGAGCGCGTCGAGCAGCAGGCCGATCGTCGCCGTCGACGCCGTTCCCGCGCCGAGCACGGCGCGGGCGTAGTCGTGGGTCTGCAACAGGGCGGGGATCAGATCCGAGTGGAAGGCGAGGACGCGCCGCGCGGCCGACTCCAGGCCGATGTAGGTGTCGAAGCCCGGTTGCATGACCTTCGTGTACGGCTGCCACCAGCCGGTCTTCTTCGATTCGACGGCGAGCCCTCGGAGTCGGTCGATCGACTCGTCCGGTGCGTCATAGAACTCCAGCATGAGTCGCACGTCCGAGGTCCGCACCGGAACCTTGCCCAGCTCGATCTGGCTGATCTTGCCCTGCGAGCAGTCGAGGTGATCGGCGACCTCGCGGTGTGTCCGGCCTGCGGCCTCTCGCAGTGCGCGCAGCTCGCCGCCCAGGAGCCGGCGATCCAGGGCCGAGTTGTGTCCCACGGCTGCCTCCAGACCTGCGCCCTACTTCGGCCGATGACGACCGGGCCGACGACGACCGGGCACAGCATCGCAGAGCTGATCCGCGCAGGCGGGGAGAAACGCCGGCAGCCCTTCCCGGTGCGGCAACGGCGGTGCCGGGAGGACCTCGAGGTCAGGAGCCGCTGTCGGCCTGCTGCGGGTGTTCCCCGGTGACGACGAAGACGACGCGCCTGGCCACCGAGACGGCGTGGTCGGCGAACCGCTCGTAGAAGCGCCCGAGCAGCGTGATGTCGACGGCGGCGGGCAGCCCATGCTTCCAGTCCTTCTGCATGAGGACGGTGAACAGGTGCCGATGCAGGTCGTCCATCTCATCGTCGGCATCCTCAAGCTGCCGGGCGAGGCTCACACTTCGGGTGCGGATCACCTGTTCGGCTTGTTTGCCCAGTTCCGACGCGACGCGGCCCATCTCGACGAAGTACGGTGCGACCTCGTCCGGCAGCACCGCCTGCGGGTGACGACGGCGCGCGGTCTTGGCGACGTGGAGCGCGAGGTCGCCCATCCGTTCCAGGCTTTCGGCCGCGTGCAGGGCGGCGACGACGTTGCGCAGGTCGCCCGCCACGGGGGCCTGCAGGGCGAGCAGCGCGAACGCGTGCTCCTCGCCCTGACTCCGTGCCTCGTCGAGCTTCGCGTCGTCGGCGATGACCTGCTCCGCGAGCGTGAGATCAGCGGTCAGCAGGGCCTGAGTGGCCAACTCGATCGCGGTCGTCGCCATGCCGCACATCTCGGCAAGGGCGTCGGCGAGCTGTCCCAGCTGGTCACGATAGGCCTCACGCATACCGACACCCTACGTGATCGTAGGTCGTCACATCCGCCACCTGGGTGAACAGCGGGTGAAGGCATGTCGTCAAGTGTTCCTCACCCGCCCTCCCAGAACCCGCATTCGGCGTTCTCCGCGTTGATGGTGTTGAGGTTGTCCGGCACGCCGGAGGGCTCGCCGTCCGCTCCGCCAGCTGCGCCTTCGGAGTCCTCGGTGCCTTCGCCGCCTTCTCCGCTGTCCGCTGCCGACAGCGAGGACGGGCCGATGCTCACGCCGCCCGCCGAGGTGCCGCGGCTCGGCGCCGACACGTCGCCGTCATAGTCGGGACCGATCACTAAGACGACTGCACCGCCCACAGAGGGGTCTTCCTCCAACACGGCGTTGTTCAGCGTCGCCGCGAGCGTGGCTGCCTCCGCCGCCCGCTGTGGGGCGTAGCGAACGGTGGTCTGGTCGACCGGCGCAGGCGCGTTGCCGTAGAACACCACGTCGAAGCCGAGCTCTCCCAGGGAGGCCGAGACGGTACGCGATGCCCCGCTCATCTCACTGCCGTTGAGAACCTGGATTCGGATGCCGTCGGGGGACACGAGGTCTGCAGAGTCGGCGGATCCCGCACCGTCGTCACCAGCTGCCGCGCCCGCGTTGTCGGAGTCCGCGCTCTCGTTCTCCTCGCCGGGCAGCGGTGCCTCATCCGGCAGCGGCTGGTCGTCGATGATCGCCTGGAAGAGCGCGTTCACGTCGTCCGGACGCATGACCTCGTTGTTCCGCTCGTTCGCGGTACCGACAGTGGGGAGGGTCACGAAGGTGATCCGCCCGGTCTGCAGCGACTGCAACGACTGCGCCAGGGTCATCAGGCCGTCCACCGACAGGTTCTCGCCGAATGTGTTCCGAGCGAAGGCCTGGACGAAGCCGGTGAGCTGGCCGGGGTCGAGGAGGACCTCGGAGGACATCACCTTGCGCAGCAGGGAGGAGAGGAAGAGCTGCTGCCGGTACATCCGGCCGTAGTCCGAGGTGATATCGCCCTGCACGCTGCGGGCCCGGACGTAGTTGAGTGCGGCTGCGCCGTCGATGACCTGCTGACCGGCCGTGGGGATGACGGTGCCGAGCTCGTCATCGATCAGGGGAATGGGCGTGCAGATCTCGACGCCATCGACGGCGTCGACCATGTCGCGGAAGCCGTTGAAGTCGATGCCGACGAAGTGACTGAAGCTCAGACCCGAGATGCTCTGCACGACCTTGCGCAGGCACTGCGGTCCTCCGATGCCGTACACCTCGTTGAGCTGGGCGTACTCCTCGGGAGGGATTTGCTCGCCGAGGTAGTCCCCGGTCGTGGAGTCCCAACGCTCGCATTCCGGCCGCGCCACCTCGAGGTCGCGGGCGAAGCTGACCACGACGACCCGTTCCCGGCTGGCGGGAATGTGCGCGACCATCACGGCGTCCGCCAGCGCGCCGTCGTGATCCTCGGTCGTGCCGACGTTGTCGCCCTCGCTCGCGCCTGCCCGACTGTCGGACCCGACGATCAGGAAGTTCTCGTCGCCGTACTGCTTCTCCGGTTCGTTGACCAGACCGGAGTCGTCGTCCAGCGCCGAGATCTCCCGGAACTGGTTGTCGACCCAACCGCGAGCGCCCCAGCCGAACCCCGTCACCAGGAAGATCATCGAGGCGAGGACGACGGCGACGGCACGGCCCGCCATGCGCGCGGGCGCTGGTTTCGCCGATGGCGCGGGCACGACCGTCTTCGCCTTGACCGAGGGCGGCGGCGGATCGTCGTCATCGTCACCGTGATCGAGCTTCGCGTCGAACTCGTCGTCCTCGTGCGGCTGCTCGGCCGACTCCGCGCCGTCCGCAGGGGTGGTGCGACGGGCGAACCGCCGTCGGGGGTTCGCATCCACACGGATCGTCGTCGTCGGCGGGTCGCCGTCGTCGAAGGGTTCATCGTCATCGTCGATGAACTTGTTGATGATCTTGCCGAGCTTGCCTCGGCGCCGTTCCTTCTCGGCCAGCTCGGCCTGCATCTCGTCGTGTACCGCCGAGAACCGGGCGAGGGTCTCATCGATGTTGCGGGTGTGCCGGGTGAGCGGGGTCTCCTCCGTCATCGGCCCGGGATCACGCCGCGCGTCGCTGACGGGCGGCATGCCCTGCTCCGCCTGCTGCGGTGGACGTGGTCGCGACTGCGGCGGGCCTGCGGGCGGCGCGGCCGCGCCGGGCGGCGGTGTCGGGCGGCCGGGCGGCATCGGCCTGCGGGTAGCGGCCGTCTCGGGGTTCGCCTGCGGTCCATCGTGGACGGCAGGTCCGGCGAGGTCTCGGCCGGGAGCCGGTGGGCGGGGCTGACGCCTGCGGACGTCGCCCGGCGCAGGCGCGGACTGTGCGTCGACACCGGGTTCCGATGGACGAGGTCGATGGGGCCGGGGCCGCTGCTCGGTCCCCGGGGGCGGTGCGGTCTCCGGCCGATCGGCCAGCGGGACGACGCCGAAATCGCGAGCCTCGCCGGTCGAAGCGGGCGGCGGCGCGGGTGCGGGCTGTGGTCGACGAGGCGGCCGCTGCCGCTGCGGCGGGCTCTGCCGTTGCCGAGGGTCCGGCTGTTGCGGCGGCCTCTGCGCTGCGGAGGTCTGCTGGTGCGGCGGTTCCGATGGTGGCGCGGCCCGATCGAACTCGGGCTCCACCTGCTCGGGCGCTCGCCTGCGGCCGGACTCGGCCCGACGACCGGGCCCGGGTGCCGGGCGACCGACCGGGTGCTGCGTCGTCGGCTCTTCGATCGGCGGCTCCGGCTCCCGTGATCCCCGAGCGGATCGCGGCGTCCGAGGCGGTGCGGCTCGCTCGGTGGGCCCGGGGTGCATCGGCGGCGGTGCGAAATCCGGGGCCGGGGTGTGCTCCGCCGACGCCATCTCGTCGTCGGGGTCCGGCGCGGCGCGGCGCCCTCGGCGCGGGCCGCCGTGTCGGGCGAGCAGGTCGGACACCGTCATGCCGCCGGGATCGTCGGTGGAACGCCTGCGACGTCCGGTCGGCGGCTCGCTGTATCGGCGGCGGCGTCCCTCATCGGCTTCGGCGTCCTCGCCGTGCGATGCGGTCGATCGGCGCGGGCGGGAACCGTCGGCACGATAATCGTCCGGCACCCGATCTCCTTCCTCGTGAACGCGCTCACTGCAGTGCACGTCGCGCAGCAAGCATCTGGTCCGATACGTGGGGTGACTGTCAAGCTGCCCGATTGGGTGATTAAGCGCGCCATGATATTACGGCTTGGTCACCACGCCGTCGATACTATTCGTGTTTCCTGCCACGTTCGGACGGGAGGAATCACGGACGGTTTACACGGTTTCTCAAGCCTTGTCGAGTGAGCGCCGATCTCTCAGTAGTAACCCACCACACGGGGAGCGACGACCGTTCGCCTGCCTGCTGCGGCGCCTGCGAGATGAGCGACGCCGTCCTCCTGATAGGCGACGGCGTTACGGCCGGACTGTTTCGCCGTGTAGAGCAGGCTGTCGGCGCGAAGCAGCTGCTCTTCGTGGCTGGTCGGCAGCCGTCCTGCGGCCTGTGCGACTCGCTGCTCATGAGCGAGACCGATGCTCACGGTCACCCGTAGACCCACGACGAGCTGTTGCCAGGCATGGCGCTCGATGCGGGCTCGGGTCGTCTCACACACCGCGACGGCGGTGGCGGCGTCGACGTCGGGCAGTACGAGGACGAACTCCTCGCCGCCGTAACGAGCACAGAACGCCCCGGCGGGCAGGCCCTCCTGCAGCAACTCCACGACACGTTGCAACACACGATCGCCGAGCAGATGTCCGTAGGTGTCGTTGACCTGCTTGAACCAGTCGAGGTCGACCAGCGCGACAGCGAGGCCTGCGCTGCGCTCGTCCATCTCGCCGGGAAGCGCGAGCAGCCGCTGATCGAGGTAGCGCCGGTTGTAGCTCGACGTGAGACTGTCCCGAAGACTCTGTTCCTGCACCTCGGCGTGCTCCTTGCGCAGCCGGTCGACCTCGCGTCGCAGCTGTTCGGGGACGTGGATCGGCTCGGAGCCCTTGGCGGAGGCGAGATCGAGTGCGGAACGCAGATGGTGATACGCCTGCCGCCACTGCCCGCGAGACGCGAGCAGTGCTGCGATCGACTCGTGCAGCCGCACCAGCCCCGAGCTGTCCGTCAGCTCGTCGGGGTGCCGTCGCGTCGTCATGGCTTCGGCAGACTCTCTCGGAGGCACTGGGGCAGCCGGCGACTCTGCTGTCGCCTCGCGTCGGACCGGATCGGACTCGCCGATGTCGGGTTGTAGTACGGTCACCGCACTCACCTCCCTACCTGTCTTAGTAGTCGTCTGCTTCGCCGTCGGGCTTGAGGCGGACGGCCCCGAGACGGTCGGTTTCGCTCATCTGGCTGACCGGGTAGTAGTCCATTCAACCCATTAGAGCTAGTCCATTCGTTGGAGCATCATTTACCCGAGTTGGACGCTCCGACCAAGCCGTTCGCCTGCGGGTGACCCGGTTGGAGCAGCGTTGTGGCGGATGATGCGCCCGGTCGAGTGAAACCAGTGACGTTCATCACGGAGGGGCCGATGCGTCGGCGGACCGACCGTCGAGCCCTCGGAGACTTACCGAGGACAGGGCGCGAAACCGTAGACCGTGTCGTCCGACACCACGAGATGCTGCCCGCTGATCTGGTTGCTCACCGTGCTGCCCCCCTGCCGCCAGACGGCTGACACGGCGACCACGTAGCTCACTCCGTCGGGAGACTGCCCGCCCGCGGGCTGCCAGTGCGGATCGGTGCGCAGCGTGGACAGGGTCGGCTCGATGCTGATCGTCAGTTCGCCGAGGTCACAGGGCGTGCCTTGCCCGGGATGCCCGGTGCGTTCGAAGAAGTCGCGCTGCGCCTCGCGGCCCGCCAGCCCGGCCGAGTTCAGGCCGGCGAAGTAGGCGCGGATCAGCTCGCGGTGTTCCTCTGCCTGCTCGTTCGGCGCCTCGTCTGCCGCGCCCTGGCGGCCTGCCGCGCCGCCATGCTCCACGTCCCGTGGCGGCGCGGGCGGGCCGCTGCATCCGGTCGACAACAGCAGGCTCAGCAGCACGGCGGCCGGGGCCGAGCGACCGCGTCCCATCGTCAGCCGCCGGAGCTGTCGACCTCGGCCGCATGCGGCACCGAGACGTCCTCCGGGTCGTCCAGCCAGCCCTCGGGAAGGGACACCCGCCCCGCCGAGCCCTGCCTGCCCCGAGGACCCTCGGCGTCCTCGGGGAAGGGCACGGACGGATCGAGTCGGGCCAGCAGGTCCTCGAGTTCACCGAGACCGGACACCATGCCGAAGGAACGCCGCAGATCCGATCCGATCGGAAAGCCCCGGAGGTACCACGCCATGTGCTTGCGAAGGTCCCGCAGGCCCTTGTCGTGGCCCAGATGCTCGGCGAGCAGGACGGCGTGACGATGCATGACCTCGGCGACCTCGCCGAGATCGGGGCCCGCGGGCACCGGCCGTCCGGCAAACGCCTCCTGCAGGTCCCGGAACAACCATGGACGTCCGAGGCACCCGCGCCCGACCACGACGCCGTCGCAGCCGGTCGTCTCGACCATCCTCATCGCGTCCGCCGCACTGAAGATGTCACCGTTGCCGAGCACCGGAATGCTGCGGACCGCCGACTTCAACGCGGTGATCGCGGCCCAGTCCGCCGTTCCGGAATACCGCTGTGCGGCAGTCCTGGCGTGCAGCGCCACCGCAGCGGCGCCCTCCTGCTCGGCGATCCGACCTGCATCCAGGAACGTCGTGTGATCGTCGTCGATTCCGATTCGGAACTTGACCGTGACCGGAATTCCGGCGGGTGCGGCCTCGGTCACCGCGGCCCGAACGATCGCGGCGAACAACCGCCGCTTGTACGGCAATGCCGCGCCCCCGCCTTTTCGCGTGACTTTCGGCACGGGGCAGCCGAAGTTCATGTCGACGTGGTCGGCGAGATTCTCCTCGACGATCATCCGGACGGCTTTCGCCATCGTCTCGGGGTCGACGCCGTAGAGCTGCAGCGACCTCGGATGCTCCTCCGGATCGAAGCTGATCATGTGCATGGTCTGCGGGTGTCGTTCGACCAGTGCCCGCGTCGTGATCATCTCGCAGACGTAGAGCCCCGCCCCGTAGGTGCGGCACAGTCTGCGGAAGGCGACGTTGGTGATGCCCGCCATCGGGGCGAGCACCACCGGCGGGTCGACCGCGTAGGGGCCGACCTTGAGCGCAGGCCTGGAGAGGGTCTGAGATGACACGTCCGCCATTATCGCTGGTGGCGTCCACCGCACGCAGCCGACGGGTGCGAGGAGGGTCTTTCGCCCGCCGCGCCGTTCGGAGCCTGGCGGGCCCGCCACGCCTGGGTGTGCCGGGCCCGAGCCTCGCCGTCGCAGCTCCTCGAACGCGCCGGAATGATCCGGTCAGGCCCGGACGGTGACGCAGGCCAGTCTCTCGCCCGCAGTTCCCGCCTCTCCCTCGCCCGTCGCGGTGTGGTGGGCATGGATCACGACCGAACGCCGCTCGCTCCCGGTGGGACGCCAGCCGACCGAGGTCATCGCGACGGCCTCGCCGTCGGCGTCGGGGGTGAAGTCCAGCCACACCTCGTTCTCCGGGTTTGCGTAGGCCGGATCGACGGACGGCTGAACCGGATCGACCTCGTTCTGATAGTGCGGTCCGGCATCCTCGGGTTCGTCGCCGCAGGGCTCCTGGTGCAGATGCGCGCCGTAGGCATGGCCGGGGGTGAGCCCCGTGACCCCGAGCACGATGTTCGTGCGGCCGTCCCAGAGCCCCCACGCGGTGACCGCGACCTTGGAGCCGGTCGGAACCATGACCGGGTCGTAGGTGACGGCGCTGGTCCGCGCGGGCGGCGCGACGAACGTCGAGGTGGTGATCCGCAGAAATGAGGAGGACACCTGGAATGAGGAGGATGCAGAGGAGGTCGAGGATGCAGAGGATGCAGAGGAGGTCGAGGAGGTCGAGGAGGTCGGAGAGGTCGGAGAGGTCGGAGAGGTCGGAGAGGTCGAGGAGGGCGGAGAGGGCGGAGTAGGCGGAGTGGGGCCTGCGGCGGCGACTGGCGTGATGCCCAGCCCGCACACCGCCAGCACGGTGGTCAGCGCAGTCGTCGTCTTCTTCAACACGAGTCCCACCATCACCTACCGCACCCTGCGTCGCCATCCCGTCACGCATCGCCGAACGACGCCTGCCCGTGATGTTGGGCATGTGGAACATCACATCGGAAACAGCAGGTCGACCTCGGTTTCGGCTGATCACGACGGCCGATTCGAAAAGCCGTCGTGATTAGCTTGTTCGAGTGAATCGAACCGCAGTGAACAGTTCGTCGGGGACCGTTGCCGACCGAACGTGGCTGGTCGCCTGTGCGGCGGCGTTGTGGGGGACGGACGGCCTGCTTCGGCAGCCGCTCGCCGAGGCGCTGCCCGCGGCCTCGGTGGTCTTCTGGGAGCACCTGATCATCGTGCTGCTGGTGCTTCCCTTCCTGCCGAGGGCTCTTCGCGCGTTCGCCGCCTGCTCCTGGCGCGAGCGCCTCGCGCTGGTCGTCATCGGCGCGGGCGCGTCGGCCGTGGCCACGGCGTTGTTCACCGCGTCGTTCGCCGTCGGCGATGCGATCACGCCGCTGGTGCTCCAGAAGCTCCAGCCGCTGTTCGCCGTGCTCGCGGCCTACTGGCTGCTTGCCGAGCGGATCAGGGCGACGTACTGGTTCTTCGCGGTGCCCGCGTTGATCGGTGCCTGGCTGCTGAGCTTCCCGAATCCCCTCTCGGTGCAGGTCACGGCGGCGCAGTCCGCGTTCTTCGCCCTTGGGGCCGCCGTGTTGTGGGCGGCGGGCACCGTGCTGGGCAGGCTGGTGAGTGCGTCGATGTCGCCGAGAGACGTCACCGTGCTCCGGTTCAGCATCGGACTTCCCGCCGCCGCCGTCGTCCTGCTCTGGCAGGGCGACCCCGTTCTGGTCGGCTGGGACAACGCGCTCGGCCTGGTCCTGCTCGCGGTGGTCCCCGGTCTGCTCGGGCTGAGCCTGTACTACGTCGGCCTTCGTGCCACGCCCGCATCGCGCGCCACGCTCGCGGAGTTGGCGTTCCCGGCGACGGCCGCGCTGATCGGGGTCGGTCTGCTCGGGGTGGAACTGTCGCTGACGCAGTGGATCGGCTTCCTGGTCGTGGTGGGCTCGATCACGGGTCTCGGCTGGCACGAGAAGGTGCGTTCGAAGCCGGTGGTGGCGCTGCACTGAGCGGCGGCACCGTCCGCAGGTGCCCGCCCGTGGCGTGTCCGCCACGGAAGCCTCCTCGCGCGCGAGCTGTTGGTGGATACGGCCTGCTTCAGATGCGGCCCGGGCGGGTGTCGTGTGGTCTGTCCCGTGGAGGCCGGGCGGGGCGGACCATGCGGCGACGGCGTCGGGCGTCGGCCCGCCGACGAGGCTGCCGAGCCGCAGATCCGTGGCGGCGACAGACCCGAGACGCGGTTCGCCGAGACGCCTGCTCGCCGGGACCGTTCCCGCCGAGGTCTACGTCCCCCGGAAAACGACGGGAGATTATTGAATTAGCGCTGTTACATTGGCGCGGTGGATATGCCGGGACAGCCGCCGTGGCCCGCTGTCGGAGTGCCAGGGTGAGCCTTGCGAATCGATTGATCGACCTTCGGCCGCTGCGCTCCAGTCGCGCATTCCGGGAGTTATGGCTCGGATCACTGCTGTCCGGACTGGGGCAGCAGGTCGCCTCGGTGGCCGTGCTGCTCCAGGTGTGGCAGCTCACCCACGACCCGGTCTGGACGGGCGCGATCGGACTTGCCACCGCTGTTCCGCTGCTCGTCTTCACCTTTGTCGGTGGTTCGTTGGCCGACGCCCTGGATCGCCGCAGGCTCGTCCTGCTGACCTCCGTCGGGCAGTTCCTGGCGGCGCTGGGCCTGGCTGTGCAGGCGTTCTCCGACACGGCCTCGCTTGCCCTCGTGCTGGGTCTGGTCTCGGTCCAGGCAGCCTGCGGCGCGCTCGGCGCGCCAGCCCGTCGGACGATGCCGACCCGGCTGTTGGTCACCGGGCAGGTCGCCGCAGGAGTGGCCTTGCAGAACATCGCCTTCCAGGCATCGATGCTGCTCGGGCCCGCGCTGGCCGGGCTCATCCTCGCCGAGTGGGGCCTCACCGCCGCCTACCTGGGGCAGGCCGTTGCCTGTGGGGCGGCGCTGATCAGCATCGTCCGGCTGCCTGATCTGCCGCCGCTCGGCCGTCCGGATCGCCCCGGTCTGCGCGCGACGATCGACGGATGGCGTCTCGTCGCGCGCAGGCCAGAGTTGTGGGGCTGCTTCGCGACCGACCTCGCCGCCACGCTGCTGGCGATGCCGGTCGCGCTGTTCCCCCTCGTCAACGAGATCCGATTCGACGGCGACCCGCGCACCCTCGGCCTGTTCCTCACCGCTGTCGCCGTCGGCGGCATCGGAGCAGGCCTGATCTCGGGGACGGTGATCCGGCTTCGCCGCAGCGGCGTGGTGCAACTGGTCGCCGCGGGCACCTGGGGGATCGCCCTGGCGGTCTTCGGCCTGGCCGGACCCTTCTGGCTCGCCTTCGTCGCTCTGGTGGTCGCCGGTGCCGCCGACACGGTCTCCGTGGTCACCAGAGGGGCGATGGTCCAACTGACCACTCCGGACTCGCATCGCGGCCGCGTCTCCGCCGTCGAACACGTCATCGGCGCCGCGGGGCCCGAAGTCGGGAACTTCCGCGCCGGACTCGTCGCGGGGGGAACGTCCGCCCCGTTCGCCCTCGTCACCGGCGGCCTTGCCTGCGTGGTGGTCGTCGCGATAGTCGGAATGACCAACCGGCCGTACCGGAGATTCTGCCTTCCGACACCAGAGGAGTCGGGACACTGACCAGCCCACGCTGCTCTTGTGGCGGGCGCATTCACAATCAGACCGATGTCGGCGGCCTCGGCGCGGTCGATGCAACCGAAGCGACCAGCCGTTCCGCTCCGTCCTGAACCTGATCGGCCGCGCATGATAATCGCCCAGGCGCGTCCAGTGCAAGTGTTTCAGCACTACCCCTGAGTTGTCTCGAAGGCCGCCGTATCGAAGTCATCTACGCTGTCTTTGCAACCGTCGACCTACCTCGCGCCGGTCTTCAATAAGCCCGGAACAGGATTTTGAGCGACGGTTCGTCGAATCTCAGCGACGTGCGCCCAGAAATAGGAGACCCCATGCAACTGATGCGACTGTCGGACGGCCGAGATCTCGAGTACGAGATTTCGGGGCCGGAGGTCGGCCCAGTCGTTCTGGTCCACCATGGAATGCCGGGCTCGGCCGTGCCGATGGGAACAATTCTTGATCCATTGATTGAGCGCGGATACAGAATGCTCACCTATTCGCGGGCTGGTCACGGGGAGTCGACCCCCTCGCCTGGTCGGACGGTCGCCGACTCGGCGAGAGACTGTGGCCAGCTTCTCGACCGGTTGGGGATCTCTGAGTATCTCTCCTTTGGCTGGTCTGCGGGTGGCCCGCACGCGCTGGCGAGCGCGGCGGTAGACGCCGGGCGGGTGGTCGGGGTGCTCACCAGCGCGTCGTTCGCCCCGTTCAATGCTCCGGGTCTTGATTTCATCGGTGGAATGGGTGTGCAGAACCAGATATCATTCCGCAGCGTTGAACGAGGCGAGCAGGCCATGCGTGAGGTCATCGACTCCATGTCGGCGGCGATGCTGGGCACGCAGCCGGAAGGAGTGGCCGACGAACTGAACTCCGTTCTACCGGACGTGGATGTCGCTGCGATGCAGTCGGCCTTCGGGGTAGAGAATGCCGTGTCCGTGGATCACGCGCTCCGGTTGGGGAATGAAGGATGGGTGGCCGATCTCGCCGCCCTCACCCGTCCTTGGGGCTTTGACCTCGATGAGATCAAGGCCCCGGTAGAACTGTGGCATGGCGATCTGGACAAAATGGTCCCGTTGGCGCACGGAAAATGGCTCGCCAGCAATCTCAACAACGTTGTTTCTCATCTGGAGGCTGGGCATGGCCACCTTTCGTTGACCGTAGATAATCTTGGTCGGATGCTGGACCTCTTAGCTTCCAGGGCAAGGTAGCAAGTCGGCGCTCGCGTCGTCGTCGCTGTTGATGGCGGGGATGACGGCTTTGGCCGGGCGGACTGCCACCTGACTCGCTGCGGGCAGAACCTCGCGACGTCCGTCGTCGGTGAGGGCCTGCCCGCAGGAGTTCGAATCATGATCTTCGACGCCGCTGTGTGAGCTGCTGACCGAGACGATGCGGGGCGTAGTTCGGATCTGTCGGACCCGCATCCGGAAGGGTTCTCGGCCCTGGTCGGCACTCGCTCACAGCGGCTCATGGCTGCCGCTGCGGTGCCAGCCGAGCAGATCGCCGACACCGACTCGAAGGACCGCAGGCCTGCTGGTCGACTCTGCAGCGCAGAGCGACGCACCACGCTGCCGGACACCCGACCCCGTCCCGCTAGACTGCACTGTGCGGGCCGTTAGCTCAATCGGTAGAGCTGCTGACTTTTAATCAGTAGGTTCCGGGTTCGAGCCCCGGGCGGCCCACCAAGGTCAACATGCCGTTCACCAGCTCGGATGCAGCGATTCATGATCGTCTTGATGGTCGCTGCACTGGGCGCTGTCCAACTTCGTGTCCAATAGATCGGCGCTAACGTGCTGGTCATGTCCAGGACGAAGAAGACCAAGGACCTCACCGGCATCCGTCCACGAGGGACGCGCTACCAGGTACGAGTGTTCACCGGGTACGACCAGGACACCGGCAACCCGGTCATGGTCACCAGGTCGGCTGGGACCGAGGATGAGGCGATCGAGATTCGTGATCGCTTGCGCGCCGAGGTGCGGGACCACAAGACATCGAAGACCAACGCGACACTCAACCAACTCTTAGACGAGTGGCTGCGCAGTCATGAGGTGGCGAAGACCACGGCGAGTTCGTACACGTTGCTGGCACGCAACTTCATCCGTCCCGTGCTCGGCGAGAAGAGCCTGACGCGCCTGATGCAGCTCGGGCCGAAGATCTACGAGGACCTTGCCTCCGAGTTGAAGCGCTGTCGTCGCCGGTGCCGGAAGACGAAGACACGGGTCGATCACCGGGTGACGAAGCCTCATGAGTGCGATGCACGGTGCACGCCGCACGTGTGCAAGCCGCTGGCGGTCTCCTCGGTCCGACAGGTGCACGCCGTGCTGTCCGGCGCGCTGAACGCCGCTGTTCGGTGGGGATGGATCTCGTTCAATCCGGTGGAGGCTGCCCGCAAGCCGCGCGCACCACGTCCACAACCCCAACCTCCGACATCTGACGAGGCCGCCCTCATCGTCAATAAGGCATGGGAACAGGGAGCAGGTTGGGGGATGCTGGTCTGGCTGGTGATGGTCACCGGAATGCGACGCGGCGAACTGGTTGCACTTCGGCCGTCCCGCGTGCTGTTCAATCATTCGGAAAAAGGTGAGCACGACTGTGTGGAGCATAGATGTCGCGCAGTCATCGAAGTGCGAACCAACCTCGTCAAAGCTGATGGCGTGCTCGCCGAGAAGGACACCAAGAGCCACCAGATGCGCAGGATCTCAGTGGATTCGACGACGACGGGCCTGTTGGCCGATCACATCGCCGACATCGAACAGCGTCGCATAGAACTCGACTCGCCCGTAGCTGACGATGTCTTCCTCTTCTCCTATTCTTCTGCGCATGATCGACCATGTGATGCGGACGGCATCACGCACCGGTATTCGAGGATGGTCGCCGACCTCGGGATCACCACGCACCTACATGCGCTCCGTCACTACAGCGCTACTGAGCTCATCACGGCAGGCGTCGATCTACGCACGGTGGCAGGGCGACTGGGCCATGGCGGCGGCGGAACTACCACGCTTCGGGTGTACGCGGCATGGGTTGCCGGGGCAGACGCGCAGGCAGCGGAGCTGATGGCGTCTCGGATGCCGAGTAGGCCTGTCGCCGACGGCGAGTAAGAGCTAAGCTCGGTGAGCCGATCCAATCGGCTCCCTAGAGGGACACCTGTTGATAAGAGTGCTCTTGTGGTCCACGCTGTGTCCGGACCTCATTGCGGCTCGTCAGTGGCAACCATAAAGGAGACGACTTCACTCTTGCGGCGTTCGTGTTGGGAAATCTCCCGATCTTGATTGCGGCTTTCCTGCCGGTTGTCTTCCTAACCGTCCTGGTGATCTCTTTTGCGGTGCGCTGTTCGGCAATGGTCGCGGCTCGGCTGAGTCGCGGTAGCCGACCTCGTTCGGCGTACGTGCATCCACGCCGGCTCAACGCGGTATCGAGCCATTCGATCGGGAATGTGGTGCAGGCAGGAAAGATATCCGGGGACATCGTGTTCGGATGCTGCGTTCGGTCTCCGAGTCAAGCTGTTGTCCGGTGCGATAGTTGCTATGCGGGAAATTTAGCGAGGGCAGGGTGTCAAGAATCTAGGTGAACCGAACCTTTGTCTCGGCTATGCGGTTGTTCGTACTGCGGCCGAGACGGCTCTTCTGCCGTACCGACCCGATCTGTTGTGCCAGCAGCCGCGCACGATCTCCGTGCGCGGCTGCCGCATCCAACTCGCCACGCGCAGTGTGAACGTGCGTGAGATCGACTCTCAGCGCCGTTTCCGCTCGGGTGAAGCTGGGATCGAGTCTGTCGAGCGCGGCGGAGAGCGCCCCGTATGCCTCGCCATGCCCTAGCCGCGCGAGCGCGCTTCCACGCCACCGTGCGAGGTGGGTGGCGTCGAAGACGAGGTAGGGCGTCTCTGCCGAGTCTTCCCCGACGCACAACGAATCTGACGCGGCATCGAACAGGGCAAGGCTCTTCACGTCTTCGCCACAGGTCGCCAGTGCCTCCCCGTGTCCCGCCGCGAGCCAGGCGGCCAGTAGCCGAGATGCCTTGCCGGTGGCGATCCGTCGCGCGTGGTCGGTGAGTTCGACGGCTTCGGCGGTCTCGCCGATGTCGAGCAGTACGACGGCCTGACTTGCGGAGGCGTAGGCCTCTAGCGACCGGCTCTCAGCCTCGCGTGCCGCCGCTCGTGCTCGGTTGTAGTGGTTCCATGCCTGCCCGGTCTCGCCTTGATCAAGCGACTGCCACGCGGCCAGCGTCGAGGCGTCCACAAGTAGCGCGGCGAGTTCGGATCGGGTGGGTTCGCGGAGTACGTCGGACAGCAGGCGTTCCAACTGGTCGATCTGGCCGCGTAGTTCGCCGAGCAGCGTCGTTCCGCCCAACCGGCGATCGAGTACCCGCGTGATGTCGAGTCGTTGGCGGAGCAGCGCCACCGTGTCGGCGTCCACGGTTCGCCCGGCTGCGATCCGGGCTCGCAGCTCGCGAACCACGTCGGCCGTCGTGGCGTCCTCGCTCGGTTCGACCTGTGCCGGTTGCAACAGCCGGTCGATCGGCACCCCGAACATCTCTTCGAGCAGGCGTCGGGTGACGGGCCGGACCTGTCCGAGTGGCTTGCCGTCTGCGCGGTGTCCCGATGCCAGTCGTTGGACATGCCGGACGCTCAACGTCGCATCCATGCCGTGTTCGCGGGCGAAGCGCTCGGCAGTCTCGCTGAACTCCTCGGCCGTCTGGCCACGCTGGCGGATCAGTTCGCCTAAGAGGGTGCGCGGTGGGTGTTCGCGAGGTGGTTCGCTCATCGGCTGCGCTCCGTATCACTGATGTCAGCGCCGATGAGTCTAGGTCGCAAATGGTCGCCATAGGTCGCTGTCAGGTCGTTCCTTCTGCATCTCACCCGATCGAAGCTGACTTCTGCTGTTGAACGTCAGCGGGAGGTGTCGGGGTGTCAGATGAGGGATTGTCGAAACAGAGAACCGGTCGGTTGTGGACGACGTGGCTGACGTCGACCGAACACGGCGTGGATCACGCGGTGACCGATGAGAGCGTGCAGGCAGGCCGCGCGTCCGGTGAGTACGTCGCGGTCTGCGGCGCGACGGTGCTTTCCGCGCCGTTGACCTGTGAGCCGTTGCCGCCGTGTCGGCAGTGCGCGGCCACGGTGCGAGCGGGTCACCCGTCGCGGCAGGCCGCCGAGCGAGCCCCGCGCGGCCCGGTCCGGCGCGGGTCGTGGCTGCTGTCCCGGCTGCTGCGGTGCGTCGGTGTGCCGGGTGGTGCCGAACGTGGCTGATCTCGTGACTGTGATCGTGCGGTTCCTACCGGGTGTCGTCGGTGAGACGTGGCGCACGAGTCACCTGGTGCCGGTCGACATCGAGGTGGGCATCCCCGAGACGGTGTCGACGTACTGCGGGGTGCGGATCGCGCGGGGAACGGCCGAGGTGTTGGAGGCCTACGCCGGAATGCCCTGTGAGCTGTGCCTGCTGAAGCAGCCGCGATCCGGGGCGGGTGCGTGATGGGGACCGGGGTGCCCGTGCCGCGCGACGGCCGAGACGAGCCGATGGGCCGACACCGGCACGACATCGGGCAGCCGGGGCGCCATCACGGCAGGCAGGCGGACGCCGTCCCGGTGCGGGACCTGTTGGCGCGTGCCATCCGATCCGGCGATGCCCTGGGGCTCGCGTGGAAGGACGTCGACCTTGACGCCGGGACCGGCATGGTCCGGCCGTACGTGCAATCCCAGTTTCCGACCGCCGTGCTGCCCGCCGTCACAGCGTGGCCCGACGACGTCGACACCGGCCCTGCCCGTTGACGTCCCGCCGAGTGTCCGCGTCCCGACGACGTGACGCGGTCGTCATCACCCACCATCGAACGAAAGGAAGCTCATGACCACTTCGACGATGCCCTTCGCTCCGTCACATCCGCCGCTGCCGGATGTGGTGATCGACGAAGAGTTGCGGTTGCGGCTGATCGGCCGCGTGTTGAAGGATGCCGAGTTCCGCGAGCGGTTCGGCACGGCCGATGACGCCGAGCAGCGATCGTGGGCGGAGCGGATCGTGACGGGAACCGTGACCTTCCTGCGGCTCTGCGCGGCTACCAGCCCTGGGAAGGGCTACAGCCCGTCGCCGCTGGTCGACATCGGTTGGCACTGCTTCATCCTCTACACCCGCGAGTACGCCGCGTTCTGTCGGCAGATCGCGGGTCGGGTCATCCATCACTCGCCGCACGACCGTCCGGGCGTCGATTACGGCACGGGCGACGGGACGAGGGACACCGTCGCGGCGTTGGCGGCACATGATCTGCCGATCGACTCGGCATTGTGGGCCGGTATCGGGGTCTGTGATGAGGAGATCAGGGACCACACCAAGGATGACGAGGAAGACGGGTCCTGACTGAGTCACTTGCCGCAGGCTCAGCCTTGAGTCGGTGACAATCTGCCCTTATGGCCGAGGAATAGTGACGGGTGACGGGTTCTCCCGTCACCCGTCACACCCGTCACGGCGGTCTGTTCGTGCAGCTAGCGCCCGGTCTTCGCCCCGTCACCACCGCTGTGACGGCGTGACGGGTCGCAGCGCTGCGCTGTGACGGGTCACGACTCATCCTCGATCACCTCGGCATCCCACACCGCCGAGTCGCGAGCCGCCTCGACTGCCGCCGCGATGTCCGCGAGGAGATACCCGCGTACCTGCCGGACCCCCTCGGCGGTCGCCACCCGTTCGCGGGTCGGTCGGCAGCCCAGTTCCCGCATCCGCGTACCGAACGCGGTCGGCTCGACTCCCAGTGCCGCCGTGAGTTCGGCGGTCGGCACGAACTCCCGTTGTCTCGTGTCGAGATCGTCCGCGAGGTAGGCCGCCACCGACGCCAACGGTTCCGGTGTCTCCGCCTGCTGGACCCGCTCGGCTTCGGCCCGTGCCATCCGGCTGCCGACCGCCCGTGCGGCGGCGGAGCGATCGACAC
The DNA here is from genome assembly GCF_001941625.1 of Actinoalloteichus fjordicus. Lineage (NCBI taxonomy): Bacteria > Bacillati > Actinomycetota > Actinomycetes > Pseudonocardiales > Pseudonocardiaceae > Actinoalloteichus > Actinoalloteichus fjordicus. The sequence continues at coordinate 6,823,197 of NZ_CP016076.1, read as the reverse complement.
TCGGCCCGGTGTCGCGTCCCGCCGCGTGACCGGTCAGTGTTCCGGCTGCCTCGCGGAGCGTCCGCCCGTGCCGACAGACGGCCTGCCAGTCCTCGTTCGGCATGTAGTAGGTCCGCACGGTCACGGCAAGAGCGTCCACACCGGCCTGTGTCTCACCGTCCGGTCGCAGGATGCCGACTCCCTTGTGGGAGGACAGCAGGCGGCTGCTGTCGTACCCGCGCGTGTTCATCTGCTCGCCTAAGACGATGTTGCTGTCCCGCCAGTCCATCACCCGCAGCGCGAACCGAGAGCCCAACACGGCCCGCAGACCGGAGGGGATCGTCTTCGTATCCGGCCGCTGGGTGGCGAGGATGAGAACGATGCCCGCCGCCGGTCCTTTCTTGGCAAGCCAGGTGAGTAGCTCCCCCACGTACTCGCCCGCAGTGAGGGTCCTGCCCGCCACGTCCACCGGCTCCCGATGTTCGAGCGGCACCTGCACTTCATCGACGATCACGGCCGTGATCGACATGTTCAGCGAGGGATCGCGGGACATCTCCGGAGTCACTTTCGACTCCGGACACGTCGCGTCGTCGAGGTCCCGCATCCGTCGATAGCGGCCCTGAACCTCGGCGACCAGCTCGGCAAGCCAGTCGATCAGCGCCACCACGTCGTCGGCATCGTCGCCGGACATGAAACGGTGGGCGACCTTCGCGGCGGCCTCCCAGTCCTTGCCCGCCTTGAAATCGGCCACGTACAGCCGGGTGTGTGGATCGAGGAGGAGACCGGCCGCCGCGAGCCGAGCGGCGAAGGTCTTGCCCTGCCGAGGAATCGCACCCATGAGTACCGACGTCCACACCAACGGCAGATCGATCCGCCGCCCGCGCGCGTCCCGGCCGAAGGGCACCGGCCGCCACGCATCCCAGCGCGACACGGTCAACAGCGGCGTCCGTACCGGTGGTGCGGCGTAGGGGTCGTCATCGGCGACCCACATCGCCACCCGACCGGCGTGGCCGCCGCTGCCGCGCACCCGTTCGACGACTAGTTGGATCTCGTCGACGGCCAGCGCGGAGGCCAACGCCTCCCGGTTCTTGATCACGTCGGCGGCCTTGCGGGTCGCGGGCAGGTCCACGGTGACCGCCCATCCGTCGCCCTGCCGGACGGCTCGTTCGACGAGTCGCAAGGTCTCGTCCTTGCCGATCAGCTTCGCGTCGCGGAAGGCGTCCACCAGGACTTGCGGGTCCATCGTCCACGTCAGCGTGCGCGGACCGGCCAACGTTGGTCTTCGCCCTGGGCTGCCGTCCTTGCGCCTGCCCAGCACCGCGAGTGCCACCGACACGAGGCCGCCCGCGATCCAGAAGGCACCCGGCCCCCAGACTAGACCGATCACCAGACCGGCCGCCGCCACCAGGACGGCGGCAACGCCGGTGACCTTCCATCGGAACAGGGTCAGCTCGCGGATCTCACGGAACTTGTCGGCCAGCTTCTCGGCCTGCTCGGCGGCCTCCCGGTAGTCCCGCACCCGAACCCATGACCGCCACCACCGCACAGCGGCGACCAGGCCGCGCACGACGGCACGCAGGTAGACCAGCGGCGAGCGCAGCAGCCGCACTATCGCGTCCTTGATCGCCTGGCCGAACTGGGCTCGATCCTTCAGCACCGCGGGGATTCGTGGGGAGCGCGTCCACCAGGCCCACACGCGCCGTGCCCAGCGGAACCGACTCGGCGGAGCGTCGGCCGTCGGTTCGTCGTCCACCGGGGCGTTCACCAGATCGGCTGGTGAACGGTGCGCGAGCGAGGCACCGGCCTCGGCCGTCTCGCCGTTCACGGGCTCCTCCCCGGATTCCGGGATTGGTCTGACGTCCTGCTCGGCGCTCATGACGGGTCACCCCCCGGTGTGTCGGTGGTGGTGTGCTCGGCGAGTTCGGCCGTCAGCGCGGCGGCCAGTCGCGAGGAGAGGCCCCGCGAGCAGCCGGTGGCCCCACGGACCCAGGCCGGACTGATCTGGACGTCGGGCGACCAGGCGTGCCGAGCACGGGCGAGGTAGTCCGCGAACGACGTCCGGCCGCCGTCGCGCCGCTGCCGTCTCGCTGATGACCGCTGGTCAGGTTCGTGAACGGCCGTCCGTTCAGCTGTTCGCGGGTTCACGGCGGCCGGTTCCGGTGCGTGGCGGGCAGCGTCGCCGACCGCCACGTTCACCGCTTCGGTGAGCTTGTCCCGCAGATCGGTGACCGCCTCGGCGGCCACGAACACCACGAGCGGCGGCACGGAGTGCAGCACCACGCCGGACACCGATCCCGCCGCGAACGACTCCCAGGTGTTCATGACGTAGGTGGCCGCGAGGGTGAACCACTTCGCCCGCCGCACCCACGGCCCGGTGCGGACGCGGTATCGGGCGGTCACCTGCTCGGCGCGCAGGATCGCGATCAACACCAGCGAGACCATCGGATCGAGCAGCCACGCCGCGAGCCACGGCAACGACCACGGCTCGGTTCCTGCCGCCGCGAAGTGCTGAACGTTGGTCATCGTGAACGCCAAGCCGAGCACGATCCCCGCCCAGCACAGCCGGTCCACCTGGGCTCGGACCCGCTCGACGCGCAAGGCGACGACATCCGGATGGGTCTGGTAGGCCCGGACCTCCCGCGCCTGTTCCGCGTCGCGGGCAAGCCGCTCGACTCGGCCGCCGTCCGTCCCGCCGCCGGGGGCGGGTGGCCGCCCGACGGCGGCCACCCTTTCCCATCCTCGCCCGGTCATCGCCGATCACCTCGGCGACGCTGGACGTCCGACGTGGTGACGGTCAGCGCCCGTGTCACCGTGTACGCGGCGAACAACGCGGGCAGGCCGAGCACCACGAGCAGGACCGGAGTACTCGCCCGGTAGGTGATCACGATCCACTGAACACCGACGATGACACCAGACATCGCCACCACCCGGCCCATGAGAGACAGCAGCCGACTTCCGCCGCGTGCCTTGTCCGCCGCCGCCCGCGCCCGCCGGGCACCCGCCCGCCAGACCAGGCCGAGCGTGAGAGCCACGCCGAGACCGGCGAGGAGATGCGTCGCGGTCAGATCAAGTTCCATCGTTCCCACCCCCGCGCCGTTCGTCGTTCTCCCGACGGGCCAGCCAGACGGGGAAGAGCGCGCGCCGGTCCTCATCGGTCAGCGCTCCCCACACACCGACCGTGGACGCGCCCGCCGTGCGCAACTCCGCTTCCAAACACGCCCGCTGCACCGGGCATCCCGCGCAGATCGACGCGGCCAACTCCCGATCGGTCGATGCCGTTCCGATCCACTCCGGACCGTCGCCCTCGGCCGCCATCGCCATGCAGACGCCATCGCGGGTGACCACCCGCCACAACACCTCATCGGGTACGCCCGCGTACCGGTCCAGCTCCGCCGCCATGACCTCGAAGCGCTCTTCGTTGCCCTCGAACCCGGTCACCACGCACCACCCCCGGCACGCTCGAAGTCCCGCGCCATCCGCCGCTGTGCGGCGAACTCCGCGACGTCCACCACCGAGCCCGACTCGGCCGCCCGCTCCGCCAACTCGGCCACCGCACGGGCCGGAATCACGTAGCGGGTCCGTACTCGCACCGCCGGAAAGGCGTCCTGCCGGATGGCGCGGTAGAGGGTGGCCGAATCGACGCGCAGAAGCCGAGCGGCTTCCGGCACGGTGTAGAAGGTCGGACGCTCGATTTCCTTGCGCTGAGTACTCGTGTCCGCACTCATCGCGAGATTGATAGGTCTGGTCATTGCTCGTTCACCTCGCCCATAAACGCTGAGATCAGCTTTGATTCACTGCTAATTACCGCTGATTCGCACTTTCTCCGCGTGTGCTGTTCCGCTTGGCCGCTAACGTCAGCGCTGAGGCGGAGCACGGAGGCGAACGTGAACGAGGACTGGACGGCAGTCGCCGAGGCGGTCAACGCTCGGGCGCGTGAGCTGTCCATGCGACAGAAGGAGATCGCGGACGCTTCCGGCGTCTCGCTGGCGATCGTGCGCGAGATTCAGCAGGCCCGAATTCAGCGGCGCCGCAATCCGCGCACCCTCGAAGCGCTCTCGCTCGCGCTCGGCTGGCACCCGCAGCACTTGACAGCCGTATTGCAGGGCCAGACTCCGCCGAGTTCGAATCCCGCTGCGAACCCGGTCGAAGATCCGATGATTCCGCTGTTGAACACGATCATTCGGGAGCTTCGCGGGCTTCGTGCGCAGGTAGGGACGCTGACCAGCCGACTCAACGAGGTAGAGAGGTCGGGAGGTGAGAAGCCGCCGAGAAAGAGCTAGCGAATTCTCAAGCTGTCCGGTCTTCGGTGCGTTTCGCATGGCACTAGAAGACCGCTCGGACAGGGTGATTCGTAATTGTCGGCGGTTAACCGGTGGGAGTTAAGTCGAGTTAACTTCGCAGCTCAGCGGGGTTGGGAGCGCCGAGGAATCGATGGCAGGACAGCGCGGGAAGCCACCAGCGACACGGCTCGCTGCCGTGCGTCGCGAGCAAGGTCGCACACAGGACAATGTCATCCGCATGATGCTCGGCCGCGCCCTCCGCCTGAACATCCCCGTAGCGTCGGAGAACGCATTGAAAGTGATGCTCTCCCGGTGGGAGAACGGGCGCGACGAGGTCAGCAGCCCCGACTACCAACGCCTGTTCCGCGAGGTCTACGGCCGGACTAACGAGGAACTCGGGTTCCCGCCGATGCCGGTGAACGAGGGAACCGAGGAACTACGGGATCGACTGCTGATCGCCCGGAATCTCGACACGGGCACCCTCGATCTGTTCCAACGCCAGATCAACGACCTACGCAGCTCGGATCTGAAATTCGGCGCCGTCGCGGTACTCGATCAGCTCAACAACCACATCGCGCAGATCGAGAACCTTCGCGACTTCACCGTGAGCACCACGCATCGACGACGGCTGTCCGCCCTCATCACCGACGCGCGCACCCTCGCGGGCTGGACAGCCCTGGACCGGGGCTCGGCCTTGCAGGCATGGCGCTACCACGAAGATGCGAAGGTCTCCGCCCGCGAGGCCGAGGCACCGCACCTGCTGGCACACGCCGCAGCGCAACAGGCCGTGATCCTCATCGACCTCGGCGAGACAGCCGCCGCCGTCGAGCTACTGGAGTTCGCCCGCGACGTCGCAGGCAACCGGGTTCCGCCGCTGCTGGCCGCGTGGCTCGCCGCCGCCCACGGCGAGGGACTGGCATCCGTCGGACGCCACGACGATGCCCTTCGTGCCTTCGACCAGGCCGCCGCGACGCTCCCCGACGACCCTGCCGACCCCTCGTTGCCCTTCCTACTGCTGGACGCCGGAAACCTCGCCCGCTGGCGCGGCAGCGCACTCCTACGACTCGGCAACCGCGAGGCGATCGAGCACCTGGAAGACGCCGTGCGCGAGCTGACCGCGTCACCCCGAGCGGCCGTGCGCGGCCAGACCGGGATGTACGTCGATCTCGCCTATGCTCACGCCGCCGCAGGCGACCGCGAGGCAGCCTTGAACTACGCCCGGCAGGCGAAGCGCCTCGCCGCACAGATCGGCTCCGACCGCCAACGCCAACGACTGGCCGCGCTAGAGCTACCGGGAACCGGCAGCACCGGAGTTGCGTGACGCGAGGTAGTACATGAGCGGCACGATCGCCCCAGCCCCCAACACCTCACCCCGCCCGACCAGCTCCACCATCCGCGTGATCGGTATCCACTCCAGCCGCGCGGCCTCCTCGGCGTCGGTCGGCTCGCCCACCTTCTCGACGTCCCGGATCACGAAGACGTCCACCGGTGAATCCACCATCCCCGGCAGCGGCTGAAACGAGATCAAGTGCTCCGGCTCCCCCACCGGCCGATACCCCGTCTCCTCCTCCACCTCCCGAGCCGCCGTCGTGGCCAACTCCTCTCCCTCCTCGACGAGACCACCGATCAGCTCATAGCCCCACTGATCGATCGCGAACCGATACCGCCACAGCGTCAACACCTCCTCACGCTCGTTGATCACGAGCGCGATCACCACGTGGTCCAGCTTCACCACGTGGTGTTCGAACCGGCGGCCGTCCGGCGGCTCCACGTCCACCAGCTTGAGCTTCACCCACCGGTTGTCGTAGACGGTGCGCTCACCGTGGGTCTTCCAGCTGAGCTTCGCGTCCGAAAACTTGTCCACCTGCATACTCTACTTAACCAGGTACACGACCGGTGGAGGACGACATGATGGAGTGGCATTACGTATGAACTTTTCGAAGGCAGTGTTGTCGATGGCTAATTTCTAGTCTTACGAGTCAGGTATGCGCTAGCATGTGAGTGTGGACGATCGAGAAGAAGAAAGCGTTTGGGGGCACTTTTCACCCCATATAAAGGACGTTTTTGAGTCGACGCTGAGGATTGGTGATCTGTCTGCTGAAGCGCTTGCTATGTACGCTAGGTGGTGGCAGTTCGAGCGATGGCTTAGGTCGATCACTTATGTGGAACTCCGGTCTAGGTCTGGGATTGATTGGGCACAACCATTAACCGAGGGTGAATTCGGGCGAGCCGGTTATCTTCGAGGTAAGGACAGTAGTGTCGAGTACATGGCTTCACCGGACTGGAATGACCCTCTCTGTTATCTAGATGCAAGTAAGCTTCTCGATCTTCTCGAAGAAAATTGGGAAGTATTTGAGCCGGTCATCATGGATCGAGGCGCATGGACAGGACGCAGGTCAGAGCTTCTCGCGATGCGTAATCGTATAGGGCACTTGCGACGTCCACACAAAGATGATATCCGGCGAATGGAGCAGGTCCTCCGGGATCTCGAAGTTGGAGCCGTCAGGGCAGTTGCAGCGTATAACCGAAATCTCGACATTTCTAAGGTAAATCGAAAAGATCCGGTTGTGGAGGCTTTCAGTAAGGACACGCTGCCTGAATGGAAGGGGATTCTAGCGCATCTGGAGCGAAAATACGATGCTTACGTACGTCTAAGCTACACGCGGCGCCCTTGGGTAAAATTACACGAGGACAAAGAGTGTCTTACCGGAAGAAGCGGTTTCTTCTGGAAGCTGACGATTCACCGTGCCTCGCGTCGGTACTGTCCTATGACTATTTGGAGGGAGTGCAGTTCTCTCACTCGCCAAGTGGTCGTACATCTCCTCTCGTCGGACCCTGGGAATATTTCTTTCACTTTTGCAACAGTAGACAGCTTCGAGCTGGTTGGCATCGGAATTGCGGATGCTGCAATGAGCGCGTTAAACTACAGTAAACCTGAAAACTTCTTAACCACGAATGAAGGTTCGATCAGTCAGTATTCTAACTCCGACCGCGAAACTGACCCACGCTTACAAATCGGAAGCCCCTGGTCTCTCTTTGACGAGAGCATGGTGCCTGTGTCCATGTTCGGTGCTTAACGTAAGTCTCGGGTGTGAGGAAATTCCAGTTGGGAATATTGAACAGGACGAGCATGGAGAGGGGCTTAGGTTGAGCGAGGTCAGGCTTGCTAATTTGGCCGAGTTCGCGCGCCGTGAGGGCTGGGCTACAGGAGTCATGCCATTGCCGATCCTTCGGCTTGAGGCGAGCAAACTCGGTTGGACGCCAGTTCCGACTCGTAAGGGTGAGGAACCGGTTGTAGAGCTACGCCCGAAGACGTCAGATGAGGCCAGCCCAAGATCTTTAAGCGCCATTCATGGCCTGAATGCTCAGCCTCTTCATACCGATGGTGCGCATTTTCTCGACCCGCCGGATTTCGTAGTCTTGCATGCTGAGGATCCGAATGATGTCGCGACTCTCTTATGGAGTCCTTTAAATAAGAAGACAAATTCAAAGTATCCAGTAATTCCTGCGCCGGAGTATCTTCAGGGTGGTATGTTTGTTGTGGGGGGCGGCGCCGAAAAATTCTTGGCCTCTGCGGGCGCTGCGGGCGTCAGGTACCGCTATGACCCTGGCTGCATGATTCCGTGTGACGAACGCGCTCGGAAGGTTGTGCGTTACTTCGAAGAGGTTGCAAAAGACGCGTACATTCACGAATGGACGAAACCACAACAGTTTCTTCTCATTAGTAATCGAACAGCGCTGCATGCTCGCGCGGATGCAAATAACAGCAGCGATCGTATAATAACTCGTATTGCATACCAGGCGGAGATTTCACGGTGAATGAGGCTTACGACTCCGGTGCATTGTGGCAGAAGTCTCGGCTTTTCCTGAACCATGCTATGGACGTCGAAGAGTTTAGAACCTTCGATGAGAGAGCGTTATGGGCATCACTCGCGCTTGAACTGTTAGCCAAGGCAGCACTTGCGCGAGTGTCGCCTCTGCTAGTTGCGGCGCCGAACGAAGAAGGGTCTAATCTACTCGTGGCGGCAGGGCTGACACAAGGCAAGGGTGGATTTAATTCGGTGACGGCCTCAACGCTGTTCACGCGGTGCGCGAAGGCATTTAGGCCTTTCGATGTAGCTGAAGCAAAGGGAATATCGAGAGCGCGGAATGATTATCTACACGGGGGAGCGGCAGTTTTCAGTACGATTCCCGAAGAGGCTTGGTGGCCCAGGTACTGGGCTCAAGCTGCAATACTTATAAACGCGCAAGACAGGGATATCGATGAGTTGGTTGGCCCGGATCGGGTCGCAATAGTAGAAGATTATCTAGCCCGGAACAAGAGAAACATTGAACACCGCGTGGAGATGTTGATCGCGCGCGCCGCGCAGCGATTGAAGCAGTATCGTGATGGTGTTTTACCAGCTAAACTATTTTCTGAATGGAACAAAACATTCGACCACGGAGTAAGTCTTTCATACTCTGCGATCGAGAAATGCCCTGCTTGTGGTGAAGAGGGCGAGGTCGAAGGGGACATCGTCGAGTCGTCCGACGTGCAGTATGCGCAGGTCAATGACGATGAATGGGATGTTTGGGCAAATACTACTGTCCTGTCAGATCTATTTAGTTGCTCGACGTGCAAACTTGTACTCGATGGCTCCGACCTTCTCGCGGTCGCAGGTATATCGATGGAGTTTGTTGTGGTTGAAGATGTAGGGGATATGATCGAGCCTGAGTACGGAAACGATTGAAGTTTGCCGTAGGCGCAGCGTTCTAGCGTGAAGATGATGTTGGGCGGGAGGCGCATCGGAGGAGTTTGCTGTCCAACTTCTTGGCCAATAACTACCGTCCAACCCGGCCCCCAGGGCCTCCCCCGCCAACCTTTAGCCACCCATAGCCCCAGGTAGCCGTACTCCGACTGGGTGAACTTTGGACTTTTAATCAGTAGGTTCCGGGTTCGAGCCCCGGGCGGCCCACCATCCGTAGCAGGTCAGACGCCATCTTACGCCGCGTCCCCGGTGGACTTATCGGGGCCTGGTGGACGTTTAGGTGGACGGAAACGCGGCAGGCAACGCCGTTTCGAGGATCTCGGCCGTTCGTCGGTCTGTGAGACCACGTCCGAGGTACACGCCTTAAGTCATGCCCCCGCTTCCCGCGCGGTCTCGGACTCGCTGGCCGAGTTCACCCGGGGCATCGCCGTCCCCCTCGCGGGATCGTGCCGACGGTCCGGGTAGACACTGCTCGCCGAACGCCGCCCGGCCCGCAGCGGGATCAGGGCAGGAGCGTGCCACAGAAGACCGCGAACCAGGCCCAGCCGACGATGATCATGGCGCGCTGAATGAGGCCGGTCCGAGGGGAGTCGTTCTCCCATGCCTGCCCGAACGAGGCGGACAGCGCGACGAGCGCCGCAGTGGTGGCTCCGGAGTAGACGGTCAGGAGCAGCTCGTCAGACTGCAGCGTCGCGATGAGCGCGGTGATCGGCAGCGAGACGAACACCGCGGCGCCTGCCCAGTCATGCCATTGGTGAGTCCTGCTCGTGGTCGACGGCGTGTCGTCCGGGGTTCCCGGCGGATAGCCGCGCATCGGATCCATCGGGAAGACGCCGGAGGCGACCAGCGACAGCCCGAACACCCCGGCCGCCGCCGCGAGCAACGGGTTGTCGGTCGCCAGCAGGATGCCGACGGCGGCGGCGGCGAGGAGAAGGCCGCACACGATGAAGTTCGCGGCCTGCACCCATCCCCTCGAGCCGAGCGCCAACGCACTGACCGGATGACGGACGGGGTGGTAACCCGGCCTGGTCAAGCCGTCAATCAGGAAGGTGACGACGAACAGCGAACTGCCGATGACACCACAGAGCAGGAGCACGGCCATGGCGGAACAGTAATGCCTCATCCGTTCGAGTGGATCTGTGGTTGTCCGGTTTGTCGGTCGACGGCAGTCAGGAAGCGGAGTCCGGCCGGGCCGGTGCGTCGACGCCTCCCCCGAACGTGCGAGTCCCGCGATGCGGTCGGCGTCCAAGCCGACGACCGATGACGGCCCCGATTCGGCACGCGGGCGATGTGCCCGGCCCGGCCGGGCTTGAGATCATCATCGGCATGACCGAAATCCCCGATGAGCCGCTGCCCGTGCTGACCAGGAGCGCGCTGATCGTTCCGGTTCCTTCGGCCGAGCCGGTGGTCGGCCGCCATCGACGGATCATGGACCGATCCGCCGTCGGAGGCGTTCCGGCCCACGTCACCGTGCTCTATCCGTTCCTGCCGCCTGCGGAGATCGATGACGCCGTCGTCGAGGCCGTGGCCGAGGTCCTTCGCGAGGTTCCGGCCTTCGACTGCACGTTCTCCGAGGTCGCCTGGTTCGGTGAGCACCTCGTCTGGCTGCGTCCCGATCCCGACCATCGGTTTCGGGCGCTCACGAACGCGGTCTGGGAACGGTTCCCCCTGCATCGTCCCTATGCGGGGGTCCATGACCCGGTCCCGCATCTCACCGTGGGGGACGCCCAGCTTGCGGACCTGCCGACGCTGCAGCGGGTCGCCGAGGAGATCGCGACCGAACTGCCTATCACGGCACACGTCGACGAGGTGCGGCTGATGGCGGGCGCCTACGAGCCCGACTCCTGGCGTTCTCTCGCGGTGTTCCCACTGGTCGCGCTGTAGAAGTCCGGTCCAGCCGAGGCCGAACGCGTGGCCGGGGTCGTCGATCCGTCTGCGCCGCGATGCGATGCCGCCGCACATTTTGCTTGACGAAGTGTGTCAAGTGCTTTACGTTCATCGTGAAGTAAGGGGGCGTGAATGACCGCGTATTCGACCGCCGAGCATGTTGCGCTGGCCGAGGATCTCCGACGACTGGTCGCGAGCCGGGTGCTCGACTCGGTGGAGATCCTGCTGCCGGTCGAGCCCGCCCACTCGGCGCTGCGAGATCGGCTGCGCATCGACGCCGAGGTGTGGGCGGCCCAGCTGCTGGGGCCGGATGATCGACTGGCTCGCGAGGTGTCGGCTCGGCTGATCGCCGCGCTGTATCCGGGCGACACGGTGTTCGATCCGCCTGCGGACTGGTGGCAGACGCCGTTGGGGCGGATCACCGCTCGGCGGGCGGGACATCCGACCGAGGAGAGCGTGTCGTTCGCCTTGGCGGGAGCCATGCTCGGCATCACTCGCCAGGGAGTCCACGATCTCGTCCGGCGCGGAAAGCTGGCCGGGCACTCGGCGGGCGGCGTCGTCGCCGATTCGATCCGCGACCGGCTCACCCGGCTGCACGCCCCCTCTGCCGACTGAGGACAAGGAGACTCCCATGCCTGACACGCCACGAGACCTGACCGTCGATGCGGCCGGAGTGCCGATCGCCGTTCGGGACCACGGCGGGGACGGTTCGCCGCTTCTGTTGGTCCACGGGTTGGGCGGCAACCTGCTCGCCTGGGAGCTGGTCGCTGCGCAACTGCTCGCCCGCCACCGCGTCGTCGCCGTCGACCTGCGCGGACACGGGGCATCGGGCGATGCCCCGTGGGACTGGGACGCCGCGCTCGACGATCTCGACGCGGTGATCACGACGCTCGAGCTGGACCAGCCTGCCGTCGTCGGTCACTCCCTCGGCGGGATGCTCGCGGGACGGTGGGCACGTCGGCATCCCGACCGCGTGGCGATCAGCCTGGACGGACATCGGTCTCAGGCGACCCACCCGGAGCACTATGCCGACATCGCACCGGACGAACTGCGCACCGCACTGGCCGCGCTCACCGCGATCTTCGATGCTCAGCTTGCGGGCATGGGCAGCCACCTCACGGTCGAGCAGGCCGACGCACTCGCCCAGCAGCAGGCCGACCACGCGGCGGCGACGGGCCTGCCCCCGGAATTGATCGTCGCGCAGTTCCGACGTTCACTTGCCGCCGACGGCGACGGATTCGTGACCCGTCCCAGCGCCGAGTTGGCTGCCGGTCTCCGGACCTCGCCCCAGATGCTGGACTCGCTGCCCGTCTTCGCCGAGGTCGTGAGTCCTTTCCTGCTCGTGCTCGCCACCCGTAACCTGCCGGGGCTGCCGCCGGACTTCGACGGGCTGGCCGCAGCCCATCGGGCGGGCCTGCGCCGAGACGTCGCGCCGCTGCTCGCCGCGAATCCGGCGCTGCGGGTGGTGGAGGCCGACGCCAGTCACGGGCTGGTCATGGAGCGTCCTGAGCTGGTCGCCGAGCTGATCGTCGGCTTCGTCGGCGAGCAGGGCGTCCGCCTGAGCGAGGCGCACTGACGCGAGGTCACACCTCGGCGTTGCCGCCCGAGGGCGCCTGCCGATCGGCCGACGCGGGCCCGCGGCTGGGGGCCCAGAGGGTCTCGCGCAATGCGGCGACCAGCACGGCCAGCTCCGGCCGTTGCTCGGCCTCGGTCAACGCCGCCGCCAGCGTCCGGTCGTGCACGGTCCTGGCCCTGGCCAACCGTGCGCGGCCTGCTTCGGTGACCTCGGTGTAGATGCCGCGTCGGTCGGTGGCGCAGATGTATCGAGACAGCAGGCCCTGGTCCTCCAGCCTGCTCACCAGGCGGGTGGTCGCGCTCTGGCTCAGCACCACGGTGTCGGCGAGCTGGTTCATTCGCAGGTGATGTTCGTCCTGGCGGTTGAGGACGTCTAGCACGGTGTACTCGGTGACGCTGAGCTGGTGTTCTGCCTGGAGGGAGCGTTCCAGCCGGTCCTCCAGGCGGGCGTGCAGGGCGGCCAGGGTCCGCCAGCCCTGTCCGCGCCCCTCGACGTCGTCATCGTGACTCGACACGAGTCCTCCTCCATCACTTGCGATGCACGATACCCAGGTGTAGGAATACAAGGCGTACGCAACTAACGGCTTGTGCAACTAAATGGGGGTCTTCGTGGCTGACGTGTTCGTGACCGGGGTGACCGGCTACATCGGCGGCTCGATCGCGGTAGGTCTGCTCGCCGCCGGTCATCAGGTGACCGGCCTGACACGTGACCCGGCCAAGGACGAGGCTCTCCGTGCGCTGGGCGTCGTGCCCGTGCACGGCAAGCTGGACGATCTCGACCTCCTCCGCGCCCAGGCGGCTCGGGCCGATGCCGTGGTGAACGCTGCGAGCAGTGACCACCGGCAGGCGGTGGACGCGCTCGTCGAGGGGCTGGCGGGTTCGGATCGGCCGCTGCTGCACACCAGTGGCACGAGCGTGGTCAGCGATCAGGCGGGCGGCGAGGCATCCGACCGGGTGTTCACCGAGGCCACGGAGTATCAGCCGGTGCCGGACAAGGTCGCGCGGGTCGAGCTCGATCGTGCGGTGGTGTCGGCGGCGGAGCGGGGGGTGCGCTCCGTGGTGCTGTGCAACTCGCTGATCTACGGCACCGGTCGCGGCCTCCGTCCGGACAGCCTCCAGGTGCCCGAGCTGATCAGGCAGGCGCGGGAGAGCGGCATCGCCCGGCATGTCGGTGCGGGCGCCAACGTCTGGTCGACGGTGCACATCGACGACCTCGTCGCCCTCTACCTCGCCGCCCTGGGCTCGGCGCCCGCGGGCTCCTTCTTCTATGTGGAGAACGGTGAGGTCTCCTTCGCCGCGCTGACCGCCGCCATCGCCGAGTCGCTCGGTCTCGGCGAGCCCGAGAGCTGGGACGAGGACAGTGCCGCAGCCGAATGGGGCGAGGAGGTGGCGCGACACGCCCTCGCCTCGAACAGCCGGGTCCGCTCCGATCTCGCGCGAACCGTCCTGGGATGGCGGCCTCGGCATTCCTCGGTGCTGGACTGGATTCGCACGGAGTCCACGCGGCCGAGTGCGGGTCAGCCGGCCGCCAATCGGTAACCAACAATCTTCGTACTACGTCAAACGGCCCTATCCGATGTCGATCGGTTGCGCTTGACTCCCGATGTCGTCGTCATTGACCAGCTGTGCTGGAGGACGTGCCATGGGGATGCGTAGAAGAATCACGAGGCTGATCGGCTCGCTGTCGCTGGCCGGGGTTCTGCTCGGCGGGGCACTGGTCGCACCGGCGCAGGCGGCCGCAGCGCAGGTGCCGACCCGACTGACCGAGATCAGCGCCGAGCCCTATTCGCTGGCCGAGAACGGCAGCTTCGAGACGTATGCGCCGCGCATCGCCTCGCTGAACGGCAGGCTGGCGGGTGCGGACGTCGCCGACGTGCTCGCCGACGCGAATCGAGCGGGTCGATCGCTGTGCCACAGCACCGGGGTGTCCGGCGCGACCGGCTTCTGCTGGGCGACAGGTGACGACAACACCCCCGACTGGTACCCGCAGGGACTGACCGGCTCCTGGGACGCCTCGGCGGGCGGTACCTACGCAGGCAGGCGCGTCATGCTCGCGAGCTGGTACGACGCCACCGGTGATCGCGGAGTGCGGATCTCCTTCGTCGACTACGACGACCCGAGCGACGTCCGCTACCGGCACGTGCTGCTGGTCGAGCCGACGAGCACCACGAACTTCCGCGCGGTGAACATCCACGCAGGCGGCGTGGCGTGGGCAGGCGACTACCTCTATGTGATGGACACCAACCGAGGCATCCGGGTGTTCGACCTGCGCACGCTCTGGCGCACGGCGGGCGACACGACGAAGTCGAGGATCGGCCTGGTCGACGGGCAGTACTACGCGCACGACTATCGCTACGTGCTGCCCCAGGTCGGCAGCTATACCCAGACCGGCTCGTGCAGCAGGCCGGTGTCTTCGGTGACCGCTCCGCTGTGCTTCTCCTACGGTGCCGTCGACCGCAGCACCTCGCCGGTGACGATCGTGACCGGCGAGTACTACGACGGCATCGGCGGCGCCCGGCTCGTTCGCTGGCCCGTCGCGGGTAACGGCCTGGCCACCGATTCGACCGGTGTCGTCGCACCGACCGCCGCCTACCAGAGCCCGCACACCAATCTGCAGGGCGTCGCGTCCTACGGCGGCGACTACCTGGTGGATCGAAGCCGGGGCAGTTCCACCAGGGGAATCCTCTACCGGTCCAGGGTGGGCGGCACCGCGACCTCGTCGAGCCTGCCGATCGGACCGGAGGATCTGTCCTACCAGGCGGCGGCGGGCCGTGCCTGGACCCAGTCGGAGTATCCGGGCAGTCGGATGGTCTTCAGCGTGCCGATCACGCTGGGCTGAAGCGGGGCCGCTCCGGCGACCGGGCACGGCGAAGCGGTGCGGATCAAGACCGTCGAGCGGCGGTCGAGGCGGTCGGCGCCGACGCGATTCACGGGCTGGACCGGCGTCGGGCGGCGGCCCCCGCGAACGTCGGGGACTCGGCCTAGCCTCGCCGCATGGCCGGGCCCGACGTGACCGCATTCATCAGCTACGCCCATGTCCGTGATCTCGGATGCTCGATCGACTTCTATCAGACTGTGGGACTCCCACTGGCGGAGTCGGTCGAGCGGGCAGGCCGCACCGTCTGGGCGCTGCTCGGGACCGGTGCCGCACGGCTCATGCTCGCGCAGGCCGACGAGCGCGTCGATCACCGGCGACAGGGCGTGCTCTTCTACCTGTACGTCACCGGGGCGGCCGAATTGCATCGCCGGCTCGTCGACGCCGGGCTCGATCCAGCTCCGATCACCTACCCGGAGCACATGCCCGCAGGCGAGTTCCGCCTAGCGGACCCGGACGGGTACGTCCTGCTCCTCGGCGACCCGACGGCGGCGGACCAGAACTGACGGACGCCCCGCCGTCTCCGCCCCCGAGCAGCGCCCGGCGGTCCCGCCCGGAATGCGTGGTCCACTTGGTGAGCACCCCGGCGGTGACGCCGTGTGTTCCTGCTCACTGTCACCCGATCGGCCGAGTGTCTTGATCTCGGTCGCGTCCTGTCGCCGCCGATCAACGGCCCGAGGTCGACGGCTGTTCCCGGTGCTGGTCGAGCCGCGCACCCGGCGGCCGAGCCTCGACTGCGACGGCTGTTCCGTCGAACGACGGCAGTCACGGATGGTATTCGCCGGTTTGCACTAGGTCGTCACTGTGCGAATGCGCGCGGTGTTAGTATTACCCAATGGCGCGTGATGAAGATAACGAGCTGATCCCGCTCCGCTTGTCTTTCGACGTCGTCTACCGCGGGTACAGCCGAGGTCAGGTCACTGAATATCTCCGCGGGATGGAGAATGACCTGCTCACCGTGGCCGCGGACCGGGATGCTGCGTTATCGCAATGCGCCGAGGTGCAGAATGTGCTGGAAGCGACCCGGAGCGAGCTGGAACGAACCCGGTCGCAGCTCGGTCGTCTCTCCCATGCGCCGGTGACCACCACCGGGCTCAGCGAGCGGCTCCAGCACATGCTCGCGCTGGCCGAGGACGAGGCTGAGTCGCTCAAGGCCCAGGCTGCGGAGTATGCCAGGAATGTCCGAGCCTCGGTCGATGCCGAGATCGCGGAGCAGAAGGCCCGCTACGAGGGCCTGATCGCCGAGCAGGAGCAGCTTCGACGACAGCTCGTCGCTGACTTCGAGGCACGTGACGCCGCATTGACGGCCGAGTACGAGCAGCGTTATGCCGCCAGGGAGACGGAGACCGCCCGGCGACTCGACGAGGGCAGGAAAGAAGCCGATCGACTGGTTCGCGAGGCGACAGAACGCGTGACGCGAATTGATGCGGCAGGCAAGGCACGCCGCAAACAGGTGGAAAAGGATTTCGAGTTGGCGATGTCGGCGCGGCGCGCCGAGGCGTCGCGCAGTCTGGCCGAACGCGAAGCAGGCGTGAATCGCGAATGCGAGCAGCGAGTGCGCGAGATCGACGAATATTCGGCGGCCCGGATTCGCGATCTGGAAGCCCGCAGTGGTGAATTGCACGATCAGCAACAATGGGCGCTCACCCGTATCGGGGATGCCCAGTCGGCATTGCACGCGGCGATGCGCAGTATCGAGGCGGCCGCAGAACCGCCGCCGGCTCGCGCGGACCGGTCCGAAGAACGCGGCGAGGGTGATTCCGAGGCAGGCCCCGCAGGCGCCGAGTCGGGCGGCATCGCCTCGGCAGCCGATGCCGATGCCGACGCCGCAGACGTCGTCGACGCTGCCGCCGCGACCGACGGGCGCGGCGCCGGATCGCGGGCGGACGACTCGGCGAAGGACACCGAGCGTGCGGCACCGGCCGCAGCGACACCGGGGCGCACCGCCGACCGTCCCACGGGGTCTCGCCAGCAACGCAAGCGGAGCGCGCGTCGTCAGCAGCCGAGGAACCAGTCGACTCCGCGTCGGGCGGGCTGAACTCGGCCGTGGCACGGTCGGCCGCCGTCGGCGCACGCTGAACTCGGTCGCCTGCCTTGACGTCGGTGCGTCGGCCGCCCGGTCGGTCGCGCTGATCGAGCAGGCCCGCCGCCTGCCGGTGTCGCCACAGGCCCCCGATGTCGAGCCGCCGTTCTCCGGCTGATCAGCCTGCGGTCACGTCCCGGCGCCCCGCCACTCGGGCCAGTGTCCTCGCGGCCCGCAGTGCGTCGGTGAATCCGACGTACAGCGGTGCGAAGCCGAAGCGCAGCACGTCCGGCGGGCGGTGGTCGCCGACGACCAGTGCGTCGGCGAGGCGGGGCAGCAACGCGGCGGCGTCGGGGGCGCTCAACGAGACCTGGCTGCCTCGATCGTCGCCTCGGGGCGTCAGCACCCGGAACCGTCCCGGTTCCGTCAACGCGTCCACGCACTCCATGAAGAACCCCGTCAGTGCCAGGCTCTTGGCCCGCACCTGTTCGATCTCGACGCCCTGCCAGACCTCCAGGGCGGCCTCCAGCGCCAGCAGCGACAGGATCTCCGGAGTGCCGCCCCGCGCTCGGACGATTCCAGGGGCAGGCCGATGGTCCGCCTCCATCGCGAAGGGCTCCGCATGCGAGGACCAGCCGGGCAGCGGCTGATCGAGCCGATCCTGCAGCTCGGATCGCACGTAGAGGTAGGACGGTGCCCCCGGACCGCCGTTGAGGAACTTGTAGCCGCATCCCACGGCGAGATCGACGCCGTGGCGGTCCAGGTCGACGGGCATGGCTCCCGCGCTGTGCGACAGGTCCCACACGATGCGTGCCCCCGCCCGCTGCGCCCGCGAGGTGACGGCGGGCAGATCCCAGCGGCGACCGGTGCGGTAGTCGACATGATTGATCAGCGCGACCGCCGTGTGCTCGTCGAAGGCGTTCACATCCGTCGGGTGTGCTCGTCGCACCCGCGCACCGAGAAGCCTGCCTGCGGATGCGGCGAGGTAGCCGTCGGTTGGGAAGGTGGTGTCGTCGACGACGATCTCGGTGCGTCCTGGGTCGTCCTGCTGCGCCAGCCGCCAACCCGCGACCACGGCGCGGAACACGTTCACGCTGGTCGAGTCGCCCACGACGACCTGGCCGGGTGCGGCTCCCAGCAACGGCGCGATCAGCTCGCCGACCCGTTGCGGCGCCTCCCACCAGCCTGCGTCCCACCACGAGGCGATGAGGCCCTGTCCCCAGTCCCGCCGGATCGTCTCCGCGACGCGTTCCGGGACCGCCGTGGGCAGCGCCCCGAGCGAGTTGCCGTCCAGGTAGATCAGCCCGGGCGGCAGCGAGAACCGTTCCCTGGTCGTCGCGAGCGGGTCGGATCGGTCCAGTAAGTGGGCACGTTCGGCCAGTTCGGCTGTCTCGGCCGATCCCGACCAGCCGTCCCGGTCGCCGTCGTTCGTACCGGCTGCACCGCGCTCAGACATCTGCTCGCACCGTCCACAGTTCGGGGAACACCAGTCTGCCCGCTCGCCGCTCCAGCCAGGCGACGCCCGCCGAGCCGCCGCTGCCCGGCCTGGTGCCCATCGCGCGGCGGGTGGCCATCAGGTGGTCCGACCGCCACCGCCAGAAGCCCTCGGCGATGTCGGTCAGCACCTCGCCGAGTTCCACCAGTCGATGGTCCGCACCCCGATACACCCGGGCCCAGGCCTGTTCGACGGCCGGATCAGCCGGATGGGTGCGAGTGCGGTCGCGCTCGCGCACCTCGGCGGGCAGCGGGCAGCCTCGGCGGTGCAGAAGTTCCAGGGCCGCGTCGTACAGGCTCGGCGCGTGCAGCGCCTCGGTGAGTTCGGCATGTGCCCTCGGCGTGCCCTCGTGCGGCTTGATCATGTTGGCGGACTTCTCGCCGAGGAGGAACTCCAGTTCGCGGTAGCGGGCGGACTGGAAGCCGGAGGCACTGCCCAGCGCGGGTCGGTAGGACTCGAACTGGGCGGGGGTCAGCCGGGCGATCGGCTGCCATGCCGCATTGAGCGCCGCCAGCTCGGGCAGACTGCGCCGCAGCGCGCTCAGCGCTCCCGAGAGGTCGTCGCGGCCGAGCAGGACGACTGCGGTCCGCCATTCATGGACGAGCAGGGCGAACCAGAGCTCCATGACCTGACTGGTCACCAGGAACGCCATCTCCGCCGGATCATCGGTCCTGGGCAGCGCGAGCCTGGTCAACGCGTCCGCTCGAACGTAGTCGTCATAGGGCGTCGTCGCCTCGAAGCCGAGCCGGGGTCCGGCAAGCGGGCAGGCGGTTGTCTCCATGGTGAACCCCCTTCGTGCGGTACGACTCAGATCCTTCGCCCGATCCTTCCCCGTCTTCGCCCCGTCAGGAATGGGCGATGCCTGCCGAACCATTCGATCGAGCGGTCGTTCGTAAGCGAAGTGATCTGCCGGCTTTACAGTCATGAGATGGAGCTGGATGACCTGGACTGGGCGCTGCTCGACCACCTGCAGGCCGACGCCCGGATGTCCTTCAACGCGCTGGCTCGACAGGTCGGCGCCTCAGCACCGACCGTCGCCGCGCGGGTGCGCAGGATGGAGGAGTCGGCGGTCATCACCGGCTATCGGGCCGAGGTGGACCTGGCCGGGGTCGGGCTCGGGGTCGAGGCCCTGGTGCGGATGAAGTGTTACGGGCCGCGGTGCATCACGCTGCGGCCGGAGCAGATCACGGACTGGCCTGAGGTGTTGGGCGTGCTGCGGCTCACCGGCGACATCTGCTCGCTCGTGCATGTCGCCACTCCGGACATCGCCGGGCTGGAACGGCTCCTGGAGCGACTGTGGCAGTACGGGGAGACCGCGAGCGCCATGATCCTGTCCTGGCCGATTCCGCTGCGTGGCGTCCGCCGCCCGCCGGGCTGGGGGAGCCTCCCGCCGGACGCGCCGGGTGCCGGGCAGCGGTCCTGATCGGTCGCCGAGGCATCGCCTGATCGGCGCGACGCGGCGCACGCGGTGAGCCCGGGCATGGCCCGGCGGCAGCAGGATGCACGAAGACTCGGACGACCGGCCCGGCTGGCAAGCCCCGGTCTCTGCCTGCCAGCCGGGCCCGTGCCTGTCACCCTCGTGCGGGCTCAGCGGAAGGCGGGAATCCCCGTCACCGCCGCGCCCAGCGACAGCGCATGCATCTCCTCGGTCCCCTCATAGGTCAGCACCGTCTCCAGGTTCGCCGCGTGCCGCATCACCGAGTACTCGACGGTGATGCCGTTCGCCCCGAGCACACTGCGGGCGGTGCGCGCCACGGTCAGCGCCTCGGAGACGTTGGCCAGCTTGCCGAAGCTGACCTGTGTGTGGTGCAGATTCCCGGAGTCCTTGAGTCGGCCGAGGTGCAGCGCCACCAGGGCGGCTCGGTCCGCCGCGACCAGCATGTCCGCCAGCTTGCGCTGGGTGAGCTGGAAGGCCGCGATCGGCTTGCCGAACTGCTCGCGCGACAGGCTGTACTCCAGGGCCGCCTGGTAGCACGCCCGCGCCGCCCCCGCCGCGCCCCAGACGATCCCGTATCGGGCCTCGTTCAGACAGCTCAGCGGCCCACGCAGCCCGACGACCTCGGGAAAGACCGCATCGGCAGGCAGCCGTACCCCGGTGAGGACCAGCTCGGCCGTCACCGAGGCCCGCAGCGAGAGCTTGCCGTGCACCTCGTTGGCGGTGAATCCCGGCGTGTCGGTCGGGACCACGAAGCCTCGGATGCCCTCCTCGGTCTGCGCCCAGACCACCGCCACGTCCGCCAACGTTCCGTTGGTGATCCACATCTTGCTTCCGTCGAGCACCCAGTCGGTGCCGTCCCGGCGGGCCCTGGTTCGCATCGATCCGGGGTCTGAGCCTGCATCGGCCTCGGTCAGGCCGAAACAGCCGATCGCCTCCCCTGCGGCCATCCGGGGCAGCCACGCCTGCTTCTGCTCCTCGGAGCCCCAGCGGTGGATCGCGAACATCGCGAGTGAACCCTGCACCGAGACGAAGCTGCGCAGCCCGGAGTCCACGGCCTCCAGCTCACGACAGGCCAGGCCGTAGGCGGTGGCGCTCGACCCCGCACAGCCGTAGCCGGTCAGGTGCATCCCCAGCAGACCCAGCGCGCCCAGTTCCTTGGCGAGGCCTGCAGGCAGGCTGCCGTCCTCGTACCACTGCGCCACGTTCGGGGTCAATCGATCGGCGGCGAAACGGCGGACCAGGTCACGGACGTCGCGCTCCTCGTCGGTGAGTTGACCGTCGACGTCGAGGAAATCGCGGGGATCTGGGGTGGTGGACCTGCTCATCTGCACTCCGTTCAGTTGTCGGCATGGAGGTTTTCATGCGGTGGCCCGGCATCGTCGGTGCTCACCGGGGTGCTCGCGACATGATCGGAGCTCGGGGTGATGATCGACCGGGCCCGTAATGCGGCTCGCTGTGCCGCGTCGACTCCGATCTCGGCGAGCACCTCGTCGGTGTGTTCGCCGAGCAGCGGCGGGGGTGCGACGGCGAGAGACCCCGACCCGGCGAGCGTGAAAGCGGGACGCACCGTCTCCAACGGCCCGACGACGGGGTGGCGCAGTGTCTCGATCGCGCTCGGGCCCGCGTCCCGCAGGGCGGCGAGCACGCCGTTGACCGGGCTCGCCGGGATACCGCCTGCTCGGAGCGCCGCAGTCCAGCCCGAGGTGTCCCTGGTGCGGAACTCCTCGGTCAGCTGGTCGATCAGCGCCTGCCGATGCCGGACGCGGTCGGAATTGGTGTCGAAGCGGGCGTCCTCGGCGAGGTCGGGACGGTTCAGGACCGCGCACAGCCGCCGATAGAGCTGGTCGTTGCCCGCCGCGACCATCACCGCGCCGTCACGAGTGGGGAAGGCCTGATACGGGACGATGCTGGGATGCGCGTTGCCGTGCCTGGTCGGCTCGGTGTCGGTGATCAGGGCGTTCTGTGCGACGTTGACCAGGCCCGACAGCGCCGAGCCGAGCAGGGAGACCGTGACGTGCTCGCCCTGTCCGGTCTGCTCGCGGCGCCGCAGCGCGGCCAGGATCGCGGTCGAGGCGTTGAGCCCGGCCAGCACGTCGACCAGGGCGACGCCGACCTTGGCGGGCGGTCCGTCCTGGTCGCCGGTGATCGCCATCAGACCGCTCTGGGCCTGGATCGCGGCGTCGAATCCGGCGTCGGCGGCCTGGGGATGTCCCGCCGGATAGGCGCTGATCGAGCAGTACACCAGGCTCGGAACGGCCGCACGCACCTGTTCGTGATCCAGGCCGAGCCGGGCCGCTCCGCCGGGGCGGAAGTTCTCCACCACGACATCGGCTCCGGCGCAGAGCCGCAGGGCGAGGTCGCGTCCCGGCGGGCTGGCGAGGTCGAGGCCGATGCTGCGCTTGCCCCGGTTGACGGCCAGGAAGTAGGCGGACTCGCCCGCTGCCTCAGGCGGCGTCCAGTACCGCGTGTCGTCGCCCCGGACCGGGTGCTCCACCTTGATCACCTCGGCGCCGAGATCGGCCAGCAGCATGGTGGCGTAGGGGCCCGCCAGCACTCGGGACAGATCAAGCACCCGAAGCCCCGCGAGTGGACCCGGCACGGGATCGGCGGACGGATCAGGCCTGGTCGTCACTGGTCTGCCCGGTCGAGGTCGCGAGGTGCACACAGTTCTCCATGCAGCGCTTGAGCGCGGTGAGCAGCGCGGGACCGGACTGGCCGTGGTAGCGCTCGCGCACGGTGTCGAGGATCGCCGCCGGTTCGGTGAACACCGAACGGTTCTCGACCAGTGCGCGGAAGAAGTCGGTGCCGAGGCGGGTGAGCAGCGTCGTGTCCGCGGCGGCGATCAGGCCGGTACGTCGATCGACGACCAGGACGACGCCGATCCGCTCGTACTGGGAATGACCTGCGACGCTGTCCGGCAGCCTGGCGTAGCCCGAGGTCAGGAGGAGATCGTCGCCGTCGAGCAAGGCCTGGCGCAGGCGGTCGGACAGCCGGTCATCGGACATGCACCCTCCACAACACGAATCGACCCGTCTCGAATGATCACGGGAATCGTGACCCTCGACAGGCTCGGTCGCTGGAGGACTCGCGCCACTGTCCGCATCGAGGCGTGCGACGTCCGACACCGACGGCGAGAGGGCAGCCGCGTCCAGGATGCCTGCTGCTCGGCCCGGCCGTCAACGCCGTCGCGGCCATCGGGTCGCCGGGGCGTCCACGGACGGATCTGCAGGCAGCGGCTGGCCAGCACCGACCCGACCTGCCACGAGACTGCAGGTGAGCACGGGTTCGCCGCGCCCGGCAGTGTGACAGGGGTGGACTGACGGGCAGAGATCGACAACCCTCGGTGATCGCGGAGGCAACCTCGTAGGCGAGGATGCGTCTTGTTGTGTAAGAGCCTGTCTCTGGTTCCGCTGGAGTCGTGAGCGGGGATCGGCGTGGCTGAGCTGTCCGGCGACAGGAGCGAGCCATGACTCCAGTCATGGTGACCGACGACGCCGCAGATCGCCGCGCCTGCCCCGCGCGACAGGACAACTAGGGATCAAGGACAGGCTCTAAGGGAGTCTCCGGTCGGCGACTCCTCCGCCGAAATCGACCGACGGATGCGAAACGCATGAGTGGCAGATGGGATGGCAGGCCCGAGCCGGGCCGACGACCTCCGATGGATCGCACCGCGATGATGCCGGAGGCGGGATCGCGGCAGGGGCCTTACTCGCGATCGCGACAGAACCAGTACTCGCAGCAGCGCCAGGGTCCTCAGACGCCCCCGTACGGGACCGCGCTGCCCCCGCGTGAGCGAGAGCGCGAGCCGATGAGGAGGCCGCCAGTGCGTCGGAAACCGAGATGGGGCCGTCGGATCGGCGTGTTCCTCCTCGTCATCCTGCTGGCGATAGGCGGACTCGTCTTCTGGATCGACTCCCAACTCACCCGCGAGGAGGCACTGACCGATTACCCGGGCAGGCCCGCCGAGACGGCGGGGACGAACTGGCTGATCGTCGGCTCCGACAGTCGGGAGGGCCTGGACGACGACCAGCAGGCGGATCTGGCGACCGGCCAGGCGGCAGGCAGGCGCACCGACACCATCATGCTGCTGCACATCCCGGACAACGACGTGGCGCCGACGCTGCTCAGCCTGCCGAGAGACTCGTTCGTCCCGATCGAGGGTTACGACGCCAACCGGATCAACGCGGCGTTCTCCTTCGGCGGGCCGCAGCTGCTGACCAGGACCGTCGAGACCGCCACCGGACTGCGCATCGATCACTACGCCGAGGTCGGCTTCGACGGCTTCGCAGGCATCGTCGAATCGGTCGGTGGCGTGGAGATGTGCATCGACGAGCCGATGCAGGACCCGCTGGCCGGTCTCGATCTGCAAGCAGGCTGTCAGGAACTCGACGGGGCGCAGGCGCTCGGCTACGTCCGTACCAGGGCCAGCGCGCTCGGCGACCTGGATCGCGTCGAGCGTCAGCGGGAGTTCCTCTCGGCTCTGATGCAGAAGGCGACCAGCCCCGGCGTGCTGTTCAACCCGTTCAGCAGCATCCCGCTGGCCCTGGACACCGCGGAGCTGGCGATCGTCGCCGAGGACGACCACATCTGGCATCTCGGTGGCCTGGCCTTCGCGATGCGCAGCTTCGTCAACGGCGAGGGCGTGACCACCACCGTGCCCTTCGGGGGCTTCGGCGACGAGCGTGGCATGTCGGTCGTCTACTGGGACGAGGCCAGGAGCCAGGAGCTGTTCAGCGCGTTGGCCGAGGACCGCCCGGTACCCGAGGATCTGATCGTCACCGAGTGATCCGGGCAGGCCGAGAACCGGCCCGGACAAGCAGGAAGGCCGTCACCACTGGTGACGGCCTTCGTCATTCTCGGGGGAGGAGAAGGGGGCTGATCGGGGCAGGCGAGCTTCGGGGGACGCCGTGAGCCCGACCTGGATCAGAGGCTGCCCTGCAGGGTCGCCTGCGGGGCGGGAACCCACCGTTGTTCCTGCTGGCGGGCCTCCCAGGCGAGTCGTTGCAGCAGCCAGTCCTGCAGCAGCTCGCGGGGCGAGGTCTCCAGTTCCTCGGCGAGGCTCTGGAGTTGTTCGTTGGCGTGGATCGGAAGTCGAAGCTGGTAGACCCCCGCACCGCCGAAACGGCTGCCGGTCGCCGTGGTCTCCAGATCGCTCTCTGGCGCGAGCGCGGCCAGGTAGGACTCCAGCTCGCTGTCCTGCTGCACGGCGGCTTCCTCAGCCGCGGGGCGGTGTCGACCGTTCTTGATTCGTCCAAAAGCCACGGCCGACACGATAACGAAACGGTTGCGGGCATGTGTCGAGATGTGATGGCGGCCACAGGGGGCGTCACTGGCGTACCGCGACACGGCCGCAGCCGGAAATGGAGAAGCCCCCGCGCCAGGGGGAGGAGCGCGGGGGCTTGGAGGGGGGAATCTCCACAGTTGCTGACTGGGGGTGTGTCAGCAACGAGATTCTTGCATGGTCCATAGCGGGATGGCACCCACTTCGCCGAAATTTCGTTACCTTTTGTTTATCCCGGCGGTCGGGTACGAGCGCGCGCGAAACCGGTCCCTGCCGGTGTGCCGCTGGTCGACTTCCGTGTTTCACCAGGTGGGAAGCGGCTGTCTGCGCGGCTGCCAGGCCGACGAGACCACTGCACCGACTCGTGCCTGCCCGTCGGCCGCCGAGGTGGATCTCGCTTCTGCTGCCGACCGTGTTGGGCGTGTCGGGCAGGCCCGCCGACACGGAGTCGCCGAGGTCGCGTCGCCCGGCGAACTCCGTCCGGTTTCCCGCATCTGATCGGAAAGTGTGTTCTTCCCTCGACGGGGGGCCTGCTGACTCCGGAATGCCTGGTGAGAGCGTCACCCATGGAGTGATCACTCCGTCCGTCGGGTGACGGCCCGTTGAACCGGAGTCGAACGAGGACCTCGGCTACGGGCCGACCGTTCCCCTCTCGAGAGGGGGCCGCCGAGGAGTTCGGCTCGGACGGCGTCGGGGGGTGGGAAACGACGGCGCGCCACCGGGATGCGCCCGGGGTCGCCAGCCGCCCGATGCCGGTCGTCGGGCCGTCGCGGGCCGCCTGCCGCGTCGAGGCCCGGGTCGGCTCGGTGTGGTGAAGCCGATCTTCAGAGGCAACCCGTCAGCGATCTTTGTGACCGAGAGTAGCGCTCTGCCGTGGTCGAATCACTCTGCGGGGGGCTGCGGGTGTCTGGACAGACAGATAATCTGCGGCCGAAGCCGAGTCGGGGAGGCACCATGAACGGGTCGCTTGACGTGCGAAAGTTCTTGTGGCAGACCGAAGATCAATTCGATCGGACGACTCCCGCAGTGCCCGCGCAGCGCAACGGAGAGTCACCGCGTATCTCCGAAGGTCAGGTGCATCGGGCGCGGGTCGCGGTGGCAAGAGGCGCCCACGGTGTCGAGGACTGTCGGATGCTGTTGGACATGCTCGGCCTCACGCCGGGCGAGGACGGCGTCCCGCCGGTGCGGCGCTAGCGGGCTCAGCTGATCTCGCGGACGCCGGAGGCAGATTTCGCTGGTTCCGGCGTGCCCGCGGGGGGCGGCCGTGTCGATCACCGACGGTGATCGACTTCAGCGGCGGCTCCGGCGTGGGCCGGAGCCTGCGACGTGTCGGTCGGCGGCGGCCGACCATCTCGTGGCCGAGCCCGATCAAGAGTGACGAGGGCCACTGTGTGCCGGTTGGTGGAGTCGTGGGCGGCGACCGTCCGGTGCCTCCTCGGCGAGATCGGCCGCTTTTCGGTGCAGTCAGTGCTCTGACCAGCGAGGATGTTCCCGACGTCTGGTCTCCCGCAGGTCGGGTCGGGAACGTCGTCCGGCGGTCGAAACCGCTGTGACCACCCGCTTTGTCATCTGTCGATGATGTGTTCTAAGCTATCGTCGCTCCCAACGAACACCGTTGGAAAGCGAGGTCGGGTCGGACCCGAGTCGGCCCCGCTCCCATCGTCTAGCGGCCTAGGACTCCGCCCTTTCAAGGCGGCAGCGCGGGTTCGAATCCCGTTGGGAGCACGCATTACACTAGGCCAGACAATGGCCCCGTGGCGCAGTTGGTTAGCGCGCCGCCCTGTCACGGCGGAGGTCGCGGGTTCGAGTCCCGTCGGGGTCGCAACAGCAAACGGCTGGTTCAGCCGGGAGCGAACGGCCAGGTAGCTCAGTTGGTACGAGCGTCCGCCTGAAAAGCGGAAGGTCGCCGGTTCGATCCCGGCCCTGGCCACCATGGTTGAGTCGCCTAGTCAAGCCCCTGCCCTGTCGGGTGGGGGCTTCGCCGTTGTCGGCTCCTGACAGCTCGGCTTCGAGATCACGGCGCAGAGTGCACGCCCTTCGCGGGCACCACGTCTCGGACACCTCGCCTGACCTCCTCCCTCGACCGGCCCGCTCTGCCGAGATGTCGACCGGCGAATCCGAGGGCACGCGTCGCGCGGACGCTGGGCTGTGTGAGTGATGTCCTGCGCGTCTGGGGGAGTCTTCCTGCGGCGTCAGTCTGCGGCTTCGCCCCGCCATCGAGCGGTGACGGCTGTCCGCCTGGCCGTGCGGTGGCGGCGACCGGCGGCGACGGACCTTCCGGTGATCGGAGCTCCCCGATCGACTCCGACGGCGTCCAGGTCATGCGCGGTGGCGGCAGGACCGTGGGAGCAGCGCCGCGAACCGGCGTGCGGTCGGGCTGCCGAATGTGAGCGGAGTTGCCTGTTCCTCACCCTGCCCGTCGCAGGGACTCGTGCGGGCTCGGTGTCCGGTGCGGGGAGTCGGCCCGGCGAAGACCTCGGGGCGTGCACCCCGACGTCGGCCTGTCGCGGCGATGGGCGGCGGCGACCTGGTCGGCACGGCCGGACGGACGGCTTCGTCGGGCGGCCGGTTCGCAGGCTTCCGGTCCCCCGATGAACGATCCATATTCGAGTTAGGCCAGGTGGTCCAGTGCGCTACGGTGCCATTCAGACTGCTTGCGATGACATCCCGTCTATTTCTGCACATGGGCAACATATCAATGCCGTAACACCTCGCCGTGTCGCGCCGGAAAGGTGATGATCACCGAAAGTCGACGCTGCTCAGGGCCATTGTCTCTTTCTCAGTCGAGTGTCGCAGGTCTGGTCCACATTAGTCGTCGAGATTGATTGCTATGCGTGACTAAAGTCGCTGAACAGTGTGATCTTAAACGAACCTAATGGATTAATCACGCTGCGGTTCTTCGGCCGTCAACTGCCCTCGACGGATGTTTCACTGCCTTCGCAGCACTAGAGCCCTCCGACAAGACGAAGGAATTCCCAGCCGTGATGGCGACCCGTACGGGGACGGGGTCCCAGCCGCTGTGCAGGGCACAGCCGCCACAGGGGGAGATGACGTCGAGGGCGTCGCAACCCTGGTGTCGGTTACCCGGTCGGCGTTCCCGCCGTGCTTCGTCGACGTGTTCGATCCTGCGGACAGAAACGGGTGAGAAGCCAGGTGAACGACAGACAGACGGTGACTGAGGCCCCGAGCGACCTCCGGCTGGACGTCATCCCCGCAGTGCTCCGACCATCCTCGAACGCCTGGGAACGGCGGCATCGACGCGACGTCGTCGTCGCCGATCATCTGACCACGCTGGTGGTGGTCGTCTCCGCCGCGGTCCTGATGGCGGGGGCGTCCGGCGCTGCCTCGATGTCCTGGAACGCGCTGTCGGTGTTCCTCGCAGCGGGCACGACGGCGGCCTGTGTGCTCGGCGCGCTGATGGCGGCTCGTGCCTGGGACCCGCGCGGCCTCGGACACGGCGCGGAGGAGTACCGCCGTGTCGGACGGGCGCTGCTCGGCACCATGCTCCTGTTGGCGTTGATCGGCTTCGCATTCCAGCTCGTCGTGCTCCGGCCCTGGATCTTCGCGGTCGTTCCGGCGATCGGGCTGGTGGCCTTTCCCGTGCGCTACGTCCTCCGTCAGGCGCTGCATCGCCGTAGGCGTGCGGGCCACTGTCTGCTGCCGGTGCTTGCCGCCGGGGGAGTCGAGGCGCTCGGCGAGCTGATCAGCCGGACCCGCCGTGAGCCGCACAACGGCTGGCGGATCGACGGGGTCTGCATCGCTCGCGACAGCTGGTCCGGATTGGCGGCCTGGGAACGCGGCGAGATCGACGGGGTTCCGGTCGTCGGCACGATCGACGAGCTGGCCGAGCGGATCGGCCTCGGCGACTACCGAGTGGTGGCCTTGGCACCGGATCCCTATTGGACGCCGGGACGGATTCAGCGCCTCGCCTGGCAGCTGGAAGGCAGTCAGGCCGAGATGGTCGTCGCGCCGATGCTGTTGGAGGTCACCGGCCCTCGGCTGAACGTCTCGCCGGTGTTCGGGCTGCCGCTTCTCTGGGTCAGCCAGCCCACCTTCACCGGGGTGAAGCGGGTGGTGAAGGACTGCGTCGACCGCGTCTTCGCCGTGCTCCTGCTACTGCTGGCCGCCCCGCTGCTCCTCGTCATCGCCGTCCTCGTCCTGCTCGACGGCGGCGGACCCGTGCTGTATCGCCAACGCCGCGTCGGTCGAGAGGGCCGCATGTTCACCATGATCAAGTTTCGTTCGATGGTCCGGGACGCGCATGTGCTGCGCACCGGCATGGCGCAGGGCAACCAGGGCGCCGGACCGCTGTTCAAGATGCGTCGCGATCCCAGGGTGACGAAGATCGGTGCCTTCCTGCGCCGCTATTCGATCGACGAGCTTCCCCAGCTGTTCAACGTGGTCGCCGGGACGATGTCGCTGGTCGGTCCGCGCCCGCCGCTGCCGGAGGAGGTCGAGCGCTACGACCCGGCGGCTCGCCGCCGTCTGCTGGTCAAGCCCGGCCTCACCGGGCTCTGGCAGGTCAGCGGGCGCAGCGATCTGTCCTGGGAGGAGTCCGTCCGGCTGGACCTGCGCTACGTGGAGAACTGGTCGCTCGCCCTCGACTTCGTGATCTTGTGGAAGACGGTCTGGGCCGTCATCCGGGGCCAGGGGGCGTACTGATGAGCTGTCGACTCTGCGGCCACCCCGGCCTGGTCAGCATGGTGGACCTCGGCGCGACGCCGCCCTGCGAGCGGTTCCTGACCAGCGCGGAGCTCTCGGAGCCCGAGCAGACCTATCCGCTGCACCTGCGGGTCTGCTCCTCGTGCCTGCTGGCGCAGCTGCCCGCGTTGATCACACCGGAGGAGACGTTCACCGAGTACGCCTACTTCTCCTCCTTCTCGACGTCCTGGGTGGCCCACGCGGAGCGCTTCGTCGCCGAGACCGTCGACCGGCTCGGGCTCGGCGCGCACTCCTATGTGGTCGAGGCGGCGAGCAATGACGGCTACCTGCTCTCGCACGTGGTCCGACGCGGCATCCGGTGTCTCGGCATCGAGCCGTCGGCCAACGTGGGCGCCGCCGCCCGGGAGAACGGCGTCCCGACGCTGACGGCCTTTTTGGACGAGGAACTCGGCCGTCGGCTTCGCACCGAGCACGGCCCGGCCGACCTGGTGGTGGCCAACAACGTCTATGCCCACATCCCGGATCTGCTCGGCTTCACGGCGGGGCTGCGCGGGCTGGTCGCCGACGACGGCTGGATCAGCATCGAGGTGCAGCACCTGCTCAGCCTCGTCCGGCATCGCCAGTTCGACACGATCTACCACGAGCACTTCCAGTACTACACGGTCCGCTCGGCGCAACAGGCGTTGGCGACCGGCGGCCTCGCGGTGGTCGACGTCGAGACGCTGTCGACGCACGGCGGATCGGTCCGGCTCTGGGTCAGGCCCGTCGAGGCCGCCGGGCCGCCGTCGGCTCGGATGCTGGCCGTGCTCGCCGCCGAGGCCGAGGCCGGGATGCACACGCTCGCCGGACACACCGGATTCGGCACCTCGGTGACCGCCCTCCGTCAGGAGCTGCTCGGCTTCCTGCTCGACGCGGCGCGAGAAGGCCGCACTGTCGTCGGCTACGGCGCTCCCGGCAAGGGAAACACCTTGTTGAACTACTGCGGGATTCGCACCGATCTGCTGAGGTACACCGTCGACCGAAATCCCTACAAACACGGCAGATTCACGCCGGGCATGCGGATTCCCGTCCTGCCACCAGAACAGATCGCCGTGGATCGGCCGGACTACGTGCTCGTCCTCCCGTGGAATCTGCGGACGGAGTTGACCGAGGCGCTGCAGTACGTCGGCGAGTGGGGCGGCCGACTCGTCTTCCCGATCCCGGAACTCGACGTGGTGGACGCGACCCCCCGAACGATGAGGAGTGTGCGGTGAAGGTCGTGCTGTTCTGCGGCGGCTACGGAATGCGGATGCGCAACGGGACCGCCGACGATCTCCCCAAGCCGATGCACGCGGTCGGCCCGCGTCCGCTGCTCTGGCATGTCATGCGGTACTACGCGCACTTCGGACACACCGAGTTCATCCTGTGCCTCGGCTACGGCGCGCGGCACATCAAGAACTTCTTCCTCAACTACGCCGAGACTGACTCGAACGACTTCGTGCTGCGCGACGGCACGGTGCGGCTCCGTTCCGCCGACATCAGCGGCTGGAGCATCGACTTCGTCCACACCGGGCTCGCCTCCAGCATCGGCGAGCGGCTGCGTCGAGTGCGTCACCTGGTGGCGGACGACGAGGTGTTCCTGGCCAACTACGCCGATGTGCTCACCGACGCGCCGCTGGACGGCCTCGTCGACCGGTTTCACACCGAGGGCGCCACCGCCGCGATGCTGGTGGTCCCGCCGCAGTCGTCGTTCCACTGTGTGGAGCTCGGCGAGCGGTCCATGGTCAGTGCCATCACCCCGGTGAGCAGCCTGCCCATCTGGGAGAACGGCGGCTACTTCGTCCTGCGACAGGACGTGTTCGATCACCTGCCGCCGGGCGGGGACCTGGTCGACGACGCCTGTGCCGAATTCGCCAAGCGCGGTGAGCTGCTCGCCTATCCCTATCGCGGCTTCTGGCAGCCTGCCGACACGGTGAAGGAGCGGGCGGCACTGGAGAACGCCTATCTCCTGGGCGAACGGCCGTGGATGCTCTGGGAGTCCGAGCACCCGTCGGGCCCCGATGCCTTCGCGGCGTCCGACTCCTTCGGACAGCCCGCCGCTCGAGCCGGGATCGAACGCTGATGCGCGGGCTGCGGCTTACCGACGTCCGTGAGATCGCGATCCTGGGTGCGCACTGCGACGACATCGCGATCGGCGCGGGCGGCACCCTGCTCAACCTGTGTCGTAGCGTGCCGGGTCTGCGGGTGACCGCGATGGTGCTCACCGGCGCCGACACCGCCAGAGAGGTCGAGGAGAAGTCGGCGCTCACCGCCTTCTGCCCCGGCGCGCGGCTCGACCTGCGCGTGTTGTCACTGCCGGACGGGCGGGTGCCCGCGCACTGGCAGGCGGTCAAGGACGCACTGGAGATCCTCCGGACGGACTGCGACCCGGATCTGGTGATCGGCCCGGCGCCCCATGACCAGCATCAGGACCATCGGATGCTCGCGACGCTCGTCCCCACGGTGTTCCGGGATCACCTGATCCTCGGCTACGAGATTCTCAAGTGGGACGCCGATCTGGCCCAGCCTTCCGTGTACCTCCCGATGACCGAGTCCGTGGCGAAGGCCAAGGCGGAGCTGCTCGTCGAGCACTACCCGTCTCAGGGCACGCGGTCGTGGTTCGACGCGGAGACCTTCCTCGCCCTGGCCAAGGTGCGTGGCGTGCAGAGCAGGAGCACCCACGCCGAGGCCTTCTTCACGAACAAGATCGTTGTGGAGGGAATCGACTCATGCGAGTTCTAGTCACCGGGCACCTCGGTTACCTGGGCGGAGTCCTCGTCCCGGTGCTGATGGGCGGCGGGCATGAGGTCGTCGGAATGGACTCCGGTCTCTTCGCCGACTGTCTGCTCGGCCCTGCGGTCGCCGATCCCGGCGGACACCGGATCGACATCCGCGACGCCACGGAGGAGCAGTTCCGGGGGGTGGACGCCGTCGTGCACCTCGCCGCGCTGTCCAACGACCCGCTGGGTCATCTCGCCCCCGACGTGACCTACGAGATCAACCACCACGCCTCGGTGCGGCTGGCCCGTCTGGCCAGGGCGGCGGGCGTCCGCCGATTCCTCTACGCCTCGACCTGCTCGGTCTACGGGGCGGCAGGCGACGAGCTGGTCACCGAGGACGCCGTTCTTCGGCCGGTCACCCCGTACGCGGAGAGCAAGGTGCGGGTCGAGGACGATCTACGGGAGTTGGCCGACGACCACTTCAGTCCGGTCTTCCTGCGCAACGCCACCGCGTTCGGCGCCTCGCCCCGGCAGCGAGTGGACATCGTGCTCAACAACCTCGTCGGACACGCGATGCTCACCGGGAACGTTCGAGTGCTCTCCGACGGGACGCCGTGGCGCCCGCTGGTCCACGTCCGTGACATCGCCGCGGCCTTCCTCGCCGCGCTGGAGGCACCGCGCCCCGCCGTGCACGCCGCCGCGTTCAACGTGGGGATGTCGAGCAACAACCTGACCGTCGCACAGATCGCCGAGCGGGTGGTGGCGGCCGTGCCGGGTTCGACGCTGCTGATCACCGGCGAGAACGGGCCGGACCCTCGTTCCTACCGGGTCGACTTCAGTCGGATTCGTGATCGGCTGCCCGCCTTCTGCCCGCGCTGGTCGGTCGGCGACGGAGCCGAGGAGCTGTACGCCACCTACCAGGCCTACGGCTTGACTTGGGCGGACTTCCATCAGCGCTTCACCAGGCTGGCCTGGCTCACGGGTCTCCGGGAGGCAGGCAGACTCGCGGAGGACCTGCGCCCCGCCAAGTTCGCCTCGGCGCGATGAGCGCCCGGTTCAGCGTGCTGCGGGGGTCGGGCCCGTGGTCACGGGGCCGAGGTCCGCAGGTTGTGCCGCTGCGGGCCGACTCAGTCGGCTGCGGGCCTGCGGACGCTTCGGCTTCGGATCTCCT